>JACCWE010000037.1 GCA_013697785.1 Gemmatimonadaceae bacterium | reverse complement strand
CCCGCGATGATGACGCCGCCGCCGCTGCGCTCGAAGCTCGCGATAGCGCCCGCATACGCAGCGGCGCTCGAGTCGAGCGCGATGACGACGCTCGTGTGCGCAGTGTCGAGCGCGTGCGGTGTGCCCTGCGTGACGAAGACGGTCGGACCGACACGAAGGCGCGAGCTCACCTTCCAGCCGCGCTCCTCGAGCGCCGCCATCACGAACTTCCCTTCCCACCCCGCGCGTCCGAGCACTACGGCCTGACGCGGGAGCATCGAGTCCGGCGCGCTCGCGCGCGAGTGCTGATTGCGTACGAGCAGATCGATCGCGCCGGCGCTCATCGGCAGCGCGAGGACGTTTGCACCGCCGGCAATCGAAACCGTGTCGAGCAATCCCACGGCATCGGAGAGCGTCGCGCGCGCGCCCGCGGGGGCGGAGACGTACGCGCGTACGCCGCCCGCTGGATCGTTGCGCGGCGCGATCTCGAGCGCGGTGGCGGGAATCGAGTCGCCGGACCAGGTGACGCGCACTCCCGCGTGCGAGAGCGCGCGCAGCCACTCCCGCTCGCGTGCCGCGGGCGCGAACGCCGCCGTCACATGCACCGCCGTGGGCTCAGGCGCGCGCGTCCACTGCGCGAGCGCCGCCGAAAGTGCCTGCGAGTCCGTGCGCTCCTGCACCGTTGCCGTGTCGCGCGGCGCGGCCGAGCGCACGAGCATCCACGCGAGCATCGCGAGTGCGCCCGCGCGTGCGATGAGCTCCAGGCGGCGGCGGAGATCAGGCGGTAAGGGCATATACCACTATGTTCACGGCGAATTTCGTGTTGTCCACCGATTGAAAGCGCTTCGAATCCGGGTGGTAGCCCCACTCCGAGCTATAATCCTTGCTGCTGTACAGAATGGCGATCCGCCCCTCGCGCATCACGGCGAAGAGATTCTTGTGTACGAGATTGTCGCCCCAGCCATTGAGCTCGTGGCTCGTGGTTGGCGGACCCTCGCTGAACTTGAAGAACGCCGAATAGAGCGGATGGTTGTTCGGGAGCTCCTTCGGCGCGCCGATCGTGCGCGTGATCTCTTCGGTCGCCGTCTTGTGAAATACTCCGTCGACATCGTGGTTGTGATCGTCGACGAAGAGCATCCCGCCGCGGTCGAGAAATTCGCGCAGCTGCTTCCGCTCGGCGTCGCTGAATCGAACCGGCAGGTGGCCGGTGAGATAGACGAACGGATAGCGGAGCAGATCGGGCGAGGCGAGCGATACGATCGCGCCCGTGGGCGTGACTTCGATCTCGGTGTAGCGCGCGATCGTGTCGATGATGTTGGGCGGCACGAGCGGCGCCGAGTCCCAGTCGCCGGAGTCGTACTGGGCGGTGGCGAACGTGAAGATGCCCGGCGCGCGGCTCACCATCCGGCGCTCCATGCGGACTCGACGCGTTCCACCGTGGTGCCCGCGGCGATGCGGCGCGCGCGCACGAGCGCGTCGGTGGCGTTGTGGCCGGCGCGCAGGGAGTCGATCGCAGGCGCGAGCGCGGCGGCGAATGCGGGCGCGGCCTCGAGTGCGTCGACGCGGAGCGCGAGCAACGAGTCGATCGCTGCGGATGGATTTGCGGATAGACGCTCGAGCGCGGCATCGAAGCGCCTGGCACGCACCTCTGCCGAGGAATCGAGCGGTGCCCGAGCGATTCGCGCGGATGACGTGACATCGTCTCGCTTGCCTGCCAGGCGCACCTTGTTGATGTCGACGATCACCACCGGCGACTTCCCGCGCAGATACAGACGCTCGGCGTTGCGCGCACGCTGAATCGCGGCGAGCGCGATGCGCATTGGCGGGAGCGCGGCGCCGGGCTCGCCGACTTCGAGCGAGCGGCTCGCATCCCACATTGCGTTGTACGCCTCGAGGAGCGGACGGTTGACGGCGACGACGGGCGTCTCGTCGCCACCGAAGTCCGTGGCGCCGGCTGAAGCCTGAGTCGCGGCGTTCGCGGCGGCGAGAAGCTGATTCGGAGTCATGCGCGCGGAACCAGCGCTGTTGCTCCCAGCGTCCTCGGTGCCCTGCTGCGCACCGAGGCGGGCGAAGACGATCTCGCCGACATGCTGGCGGAGGCGCGCCTCGTCGCTCCCGATCGCCTGCGACTCCTTGATCACCTGCGCGCGAGGGAGCTTCGCGCGGCGCGCCGCGAGCTTCTCGGTGAGGATGATGAGCATGCGCTGGCTGAGCTGCGAGCTGTCGACATTCGGCGGGGGCGCGCCTTCGATCGCGACCGAGTCGTACTCGCTGGCGCGCGGGATGCGGAGCGTGCGCGTCTCGGAGACGCCGACGCCCGGCCCCGTGACGTTGTTGCGATCGCGGGCGACGGCGCGGACGTGGACGAGATCGCCGGGCTTGAGCTGCAGCGAGTCGAGATCGAGTGAGCCCGCGAGCTTCGTGGCGCGTGCGTTGCCGGCGTCGGTCCGGTGGATGACGCCGGACTTGAAGGTGAACGTCTCGCCCTCGCCGGAGCTCACTATGTACTCGAACCATCCGGCGTCGAGGCCGTAGTCGTCGGTGGCGCTGGCGGCGAGCGAGAGCTGTCCCTTCGGTGTGCGCACGACCGTGTCGCGCGATGGAGGGGTGAGCGTGACGACCGGAAGAGAGTCGGCGTGCGGGGCGAGGATCAGCGTGCGCGTGAAGCTGCGATCGTGGAGCTCGACGGCGGCCGGTTTGGCGGGTACCACGATGTCGAGCCGCCACTGATCCGCGGAGTCGCGCGCCTGAGCGGTGACGGGTGCGCCCGCGAGCGTCGCGGTGATGCCGGACGCAGAGCCCTGACCGCGGAGAATGATGTGGCCGCCGGTGAGCGCTTCGATCGACGATGGCTCTTCCATGATGACGCGCTTCTCGCCCGTGTACGCCGGTGGCGCGATCTCGGCCGTGAGCGGGGTGAGTCGATTGCGCATCTCCGCCGCGGCGATTGGCGCGCGGCGGAGGGCGTCGCCCGCGCGCGGCTCGGAGATCCGCGCGCGGACACCCGCGGGAAGCGCGAACAGCAGCGTGGCAGCGGCGATGAGCACGAGCAGCGGTGGCAGGAGGGCGTGGCCGAGCGCCCGGTTGATCACCGCGCTCCATCGCACGGCCGCGACCTCTCGCTCCAGCGTGGGACTCGAACCCGGAGCGTCGAGCGCGCTGACGAGCGCGTATCGGAGTTGGGGGACGCGCTCCTCGAGCCAGAGCGCGACCGCGGGAAGATCGCGCACTCGGCGGCCGCGCCAGAGCGTGTAGACGAGGGCAGCGAGAGCGAGGAGAACCGCAGCGGGAATCGCGAGCGCCCGAGCAGTGCGTGGTATGCCGACGAGCCAGTCGAGTATTCCGGCGATCGCCAACAGCGCGGCGATCGCCGCCCCCGCCCAGAGCACCGCGCGTAACACGACGCCGACACCGAGTGTTCGACGTGCGGAGGCGACGCGCTCGAGGGCCGTCACGCGGCGGCTCGCTGCCGGCGGAGGAGCGGCTCGATGAGCAGCAGCGCGACCGCGGCTGCGAGGAGCCAAGTCGCGAGATGGCCCGAGCTCGCGCGCTCTCTCGCGAGCGCGCGCGTCGCGACGAGTGGGCCGGTGCCGCGGAGCTGCGCGAGCGCCGAGTCGGATGCGGGCGCGCCGCCGGCGATTCCGGCGCACGGCGATGTTAGTGCAGCGACGAGTCGCCGCGTGCTCTCGCGCAGCGCGAGATCGCCCGCGCGCGGGAGCGGGATCGCGATGTCGCGCACGCACCCAGCGGCCACCGTTCGCTCGGTCGCGGCCGGCGATCCGTCGGCCCACCAGGCGACGACGCGCCCGGGCAGCGGATCCACTGCGCGCTCGAACGTCGATACGACGACAACACGATGTCCGTCGTCGCCCGCCATAACCGCGCCGGCCGTGTCGACGCGCACACGGGCGGGAAATCCGCTCGAGTCGAGCGACGCAGGCCAGCGAACGAGCGTGAATCCGCGCCGCGCGAGCATCGTGTCCGCGCTCGCCGCGTCTCCCCGCTCGATGCGCACCGAGTCGATCTTTGCCGCGCCGGTGTCGACGCGCGACGCGAAGGAGACGGCTGCGCGCACGGGATCGTCGGCCGAGAGCGCACGAACGTCGCGATAGCTGCGGGCGCTGGCTGCAGAGACGGACCGCGAAAGCGGCACGATGCGCATACGGCCAGGCCATGCGGCGCGGATCGCCGGCGTCGCAACATCAAATTTCCCGGATGCGAAGTCCGACACGATCACCATCTGCACCGAGTCCGCCTCCCCGCGCAGCGAAGCGGCCGCTCGCATCCCCGCGACCAGAGCGGCCGAGAGCGATCCTGCCGCAGGCGACAGGCTCGAATTCGCACCAGTCAGGGTGGCGAGCTGATTCGTCGTCACCGGTTGCGCCGCGCTGTCGAACACGATCATCGCATCGCCATCGCGGAAATATCTCGCCGCGCTGTCGCGCGCCTCCGCGTGATTCACCCCCGCAGATCGATCCACCAACACCACTCGCCCCACGCTTCTTCTCGCCCGCGTCCACTCGGGCCGCGCAAGCGCTAGGCCCACCAGCATCACCACCGCAATTCGCAGCATCAGTAAGAGCACATCCGACAGCCTGAGCGCACGCGCCGTCGCACGCAGCGGCACGTCGGGAATGAATCTCGTCGTCGGGAGCGCCGTGACCTTCGGATTCTTGCTCGCCAGGATGTGGAGCGCGATCACCGCCGCGCTCACCGCTCCCGAGAGCCAGAGGGCCCACGGCGCAAGAAAGCTCACGCGCCCCTCTCCTGTGCGCTCGCAACGCCGGACGGCGACGCGATCCGCCTCACCGCGTGATCCGTCGCCTCATCCGCTGGCACCTCGAAATACGCCGCACCCGCCGCGCGCCATCCGCGCGCGAGCTCCGCGCGCCACGCGCCGAACGCCTCGCGATATCCCTCGCGCGTCTCATCCACGAGCGAGCGCTTGAGCTCCGGCCGCTCGGGATCCTGCGCGATGATCGACGTCCGCGACGGATCGATCTCCTCCCTCGCGACTACATGAATCGCGAGCACGTCCGCCCCCGCCGTGATTCGTTCGCGCGCCGCGCGCAGCAACGTGTCTTCCTCCGCCAGAAAATCCGAGACGAGCACGATGCGCTGCGTCGGCCGCACGAGCGAGAGCACCTCCTCCAGCGATGCGCGCCCCGCCGGCGCTATCGTCTCGAACAGCCGCGCCATCTCGCCGATCACTCCGCGCCGCGTCCGCGGCGGCAGCTGCGACACTCCGCGATCGCCCGCGACCATCACGCCGACCGGATCGCCCGCGCTGTTCGCCACCGCCGCGAGCCCGATCGCGATCCGGCACGCCTGCGTCCACTTCGCCTGCGTAGCAACGGGAAAGGCCATCGATGCCGATGCATCGAGCATCAGCGTAGTCCCGAGCGTCGCGCGATCGTTGGTGATTCGCAGAAACGCGCGATCGGTTCGCGCGAGGAGCTTCCAGTCGAGCCGCCTCGGGTCGTCGCCCTGCCGATACGGACGATACTCCGTAAACTCCGGCGAGATGCCGCGCTGCCGCGACCGATGCGTCCCCGCCGCCGGGCCGCGAATGGTGCGCCGCGCAGGCCACGTCACACCACGCAGCGCGTCGAGCAGCGAGCCGTAACTCCCGGCTTCTGGCACCTACAGCCCGATGTCGCTCCGCGGCGGCGAGATGCGCGACAGAATCTCGTCGATCACCTGCTCCGCGGTGATCCCTTCCGCTTCCGCCGCAAAGTTCGGGAGAACGCGGTGCCGGAGCACTGGGTGCGCGACGCGCCTGATGTCCTCCGGCGCAACTGCGAATCTGCCCGCCAGCAGTGCATGCGCCTTCGCACCCAGAATCAGCGACTGGCCCGCGCGCGGCCCCGCGCCCCAGCGCACGTAGCGCTTCACGAGATCAGGTGCATCCGCGTTGTCCGGCCTCGTCGCACGCGCCAGGCGCGCCGCGTACCTGAGCGCCGGCTCCGCCGCGGGAATCTCGCGCGTCAGCCGCTGCAGCCCCATCGCATGCGACGCATCGAGCACCGGCGTCAGCGCCACCGCCGCGCTTCCCGTCGTCGCGCGCAGAATCGAGACCTCTTCATCCTCCGCCGGATAGCCGATGCGCACGTCGAACAGGAATCTGTCGAGCTGCGCCTCGGGCAGCGGGTACGTGCCCTCCTGCTCGATCGGATTCTGCGTTGCCAGCACGAAGAACGGCTCGGGCAGGCGCATCGTCTCCCCCGCCGCAGTCACGCTGTGCTCCTGCATCGCCTCGAGCAGCGCAGCCTGCGTGCGCGGCGGCGTGCGGTTGATCTCATCCGCCAACACGATATTGGCGAAGATCGGTCCGCGCACGAAGCGGAATCGGCGCGCGCCCGTCGCGCTGTCCTCCTCCATGATCTCCGTGCCCGTGATGTCGCTCGGCACCAGATCCGGCGTGAACTGGATGCGCCGGAAGTCGAGCCGCATCGCCTCGGCTACGCTGCGAATGAGCAGCGTCTTCGCGAGCCCCGGCACGCCGACGAGCAGCACGTGACCGCCCGCGAGAATCGCCATCAGAATTTCTTCGACGACGGTCTCCTGCCCCACGATCCGCTTCGCGACTTCCTCGCGGAGCTTGCGCGCCGCATGTCCCAGCTCGGCGCGCTCGTCCTGCGCGAGATTGGACATCGGTGCGGTGGCGCTCACCGAACGGGCCGCCGACGGCGGTGTGTGAGCAGAAAGATCGAGCCGTCGCGCGCGCCAGCGCTCGCGAGTGTCACATTCTCGTCGAGCACCTCGAAGCCGCGCAGCTTGATCACGTACTCCGCCGCATCATCCGCCGGCGACACGTAGTCGAGCGCCACTCGCTTCACTTCGGCCACGCTCGACGTGGGCGCCGCGGAGATGAGCGCGACATCCCACCGCTCCGGAATCTCGACGCGAATCGTGATCCGGTTCGCGCCCTGTGCGCCGACGGGGATCGTGCTCCCCGATGTGCGCAGCGTCGAGACGAAAGGTGCGTTCACGCAGTCCCCGCGGAAGTCATGTTCGTCATGCCGGTGTCGAGCTCCGTATCCGGCCTCGGATCGAGCGTCGAGAAAAAGCGCGCGATCTGCTGATCGAACAGATACGTGGAACCGCGCACGATGGTTCCACCGTCCGTCGCGCTCACGCCGATCACGAGCTCTTCGCCGCCCTGACCGCGAAAGGTCAAATAGGTCGGACCCTCCTTCTCGAGGAAGGCCGCATAGATGGGACTGCGACGCGTGAAGAACTGCTTCGCCGCCGCGAGCACTTCCGCCGGCGGCATTGGAGTAGTGATTTCCTGGAGCATGCGGTTCCTGTTGTCGAGTCAGCCCGGTTGAACGACCGCAGGCTGCAGTTCACTGCTGAATTCTAGCGGGATTTCCACGACGAACGACGACCCTTCGTGCGGCGCCGACTCGAGCTGGATGTCGCCGCCGAGGAGGCGCGCCAGCTGCCTCGAGAGAGCAAGGCCGAGTCCGGATCCGCCGTACTGCCTCGTCGTCGATCCGTCGACCTGACGGAACTCGTCGAACACGAGCTGATGCGCAGTCGACGGGATCCCGATTCCCGTATCGGATACGGTGAATCGCGCGAGATCGTTGAGAACCTGCACGGTGGCGCGCACCTCGCCCTGTGACGTGAACTTATAGGCGTTCCCGAGCAGCTTCGACAGAATTTTGACGACTTTCTGACGATCGCTGCGGATCCAGCGTGGCGGCCCATCCGGAATCTCGGTGTGCAGCTGAATACCGACGGGGCGGTCGCTGGCCGTCGCCGCCAGCGCGGACTCCAGCGCGGTACGTGGATCGAAGAGCTCCACCTGCACGCGCACCTCTCCGCGTCTGAGCGCGGTGAGCTCGAGCAGGTCCTCGATGAGCTCGAGCAGCCGCTCGCTGGATGACGTCATGTGCGACAGCGTCTTCCGCTGATCGTCGGTGAGCGGCCCCGACATCTCCTCCTGCAGCAGATACGCGTAGCCGAGGAGCGCGGTGAGCGGCGTGCGGAGCTCGTGGCTGATGTTGGAGAGAAACTCATCCTTGAGGCGACGAGCCTCCATTACCGCGACGTACTGCTGCTCGAGCTGCGCATTCGACTCGAGCAGCGCGCCGTTCGCGCGGCGCAGGTCGTCGATCATCGACGCCTTCTCCGCGGTCGCCGCCATCTGATCAGCGACGATCTGCAGCAGCCCGCGCTCTTCGACCGCGAGATGTCCCGGCTTCTCGAAATAGAAGGTGACGGCGCCGAGCACGCGGGCGGGAGTCTGGAGCGGAAGCGCAACGAGCGCGCGGAAACCGAGCTCCGTCGCGACCTCCTGCCAATCCGCGAGCGACGGATCGGCGAATACATCCGGCACCTGTATCGCGCGACGCTCCCCCGCCGCCTGCCCGCTCGGCCCGAGCCCGACACGCACGCGCATCTGCCCGAGAAAAGGACGAAAGCGCTCCGGCCAGTTGTACGACGCGGCTAGTCGCATCACGTCATCGTCGCCCTCGATCGTGTAGATCGACGCGAACGCGGCGCCGACCAGCGGGCTCACACGATCGAGCGCGAACTGATAGACGTCCTGCGGCCTGTCGGCAGTCAGGAAGGCGTGCACGATCTCGCGGACGGCGACCAGCTCCCGAATCGATGCATCCGAGGGAATGCCGGCCGTGTCCGAGGCTGAGTACGGTGCGCGGATCACAGGTGGGAATCTATGCGTAACCACCGCATAGGCTACCCCAGCCGTTCAGCCAGCCGCGCGGACGCGCTCCCGATCGGCGATCTCGGTGAGCAGCGTGGGGAGCCGGATCGTAAAGGCCGAGCGTGCGAGCACCGTCGCACCGCCCTCTCGGGCGCGCCTTATCGCATCGACGTTGCCATGACCGGCGAAGCCGAGAATGGCGACCCCCGGCACGGCCGCGCGGACGCTCGCGATGGCCGCGAACGGATCCAGCGTCGTTTCTTCCAGATCGACGATGGCGATCGCCGGCTCGCCCGCGGCGAGCTGCCGCTCGAGCTGCGCAGGCGACTTCGCCACGCGAAGCTCGAGTCCGACCCTGCGCGCGACTTCATCGATCTTGGAGCGAAAAAGCAGATCGCTCATGATGACGAGTAGCTTCCGCGCGCCGACGATCGGCGCGGGCATCGCCTGCGGCGCCGTCATCGCGGGGATGCCTTCGCCTTCGCGGGCCGGATCTCGAGGCGCGACACGAGCACCGAGTCCGGCTGCGACACGAGATACCACACGGCATCCGCGATCTGGTTGCTCGTGAGCTTCCAGCTCGGATCGCCGGAGCTCGGCGTGAGATCCGTAGATACCGATCCCGGCATCACGACGGCGACGCGCACGTTCGCGTCGCGCACCTCGAGCATCAGCGACTCCGTGAAGCCATTGACCGCGTGCTTCGTTGCCGCGTAGCAGCTTCCGCCCACGAAGCTGTTGCGCCCCGCGAGCGATCCGATCGTCACGACGAAGCCGCGCTTGCGCTCGACCATGCCGCGGATCAGCGCATGGGTGACGTAATAGAGTGAGTTGAAATTGACGTCGACCATCCGGTGCCATTCCTCGCTCGTGAGCTCGAGAAATGGTTTCATTGTCGCGACGCCGGCGTTGTTGATCAGCACATCCACCTCGAGCCCGCTGAGCGCCGCTCTCACGGCCTTTTCATCCGCGATGTCGAGCTCGATCGTCGAGCACACGCCGCCGCCGATCTCGATCTCGCTCTTGAGCGACGCGAGCTCGCTCGCGGACCGTGCTACGGCAATGATGTCGTACGCGGCCGAGAGCCGGAGCGCGGTAGCGCGTCCGATCCCGCGCGAGGCGCCGGTGACGAGCGCAGTTTGCTTTGCCATTCTAGATACTCCGGAGACGCAGGTTTCTCACGCCGACACGAGCATCGATTCCGTCGCGCGCACGAGCGGTGCGAAAGAGAGCGGGCGCGAAGCCACGCGCTCCGCGAGCTCGTGGGCCAACTCCCGCTGCCCTTCGGCGAACAACGTGTCGAGGATGTACGGCCCCGCACGCGGATTTCGGAACCAGTCCTCATCGAATCTCTCGACGAGCGCCTCGCCGATCACCGCCTGCAGCTGCCACGCGCGCAGATATCTCGCTGCGTAGTAGCGCGGGTCGACGTCGACGAAGGCATCGGCGGAGTCGTAGCGGAACGAGGTCGCAGCCGAGAGCGTCTCGACATACACGTCGGGAAGACTCTCCCACGAGTGATCGCCGCCGTAGAGCTGGTGCTCGTAAATCAGCTTCGCCGCGTAGCGACGCAGAAACTGCAGCTCCTCGAAGCCCGCCGCGCGCATGAAGCCCGGGATGCGCGGCGCGCCGAGCTCGGTGTAGCGCGCGAGCCACCCCGGAAGATGGAGCATGTGATCGAAGAGCATCGCATACGATTCAGTGATCGAGTTGTCGCCGAGCCAGCGATATTCGAACGGGTAGTCGGCGCGCGTGTTCGCGAAGTGGAGCGCGTGCCCGAGCTCGTGCAGAAAGGTGCGATAGTCGGACTGTCCACCATGCGGACGGAGGACGAGATACACCTCCTGCGGCACGCGCACCGGCGCGCAGAACGCGCGCGAGCTCTTTCCCTCGCGCTCGCCGGTGTCGAAGATGACGCGACCTTTCGCAGTCGCGTCCGCGCCCATGTCCGTGACCTGGCGGCGCACCTCCTCTTCCATCGGCTTGCTCGGGAAGTACGGATCGAAGGCGGGCGCGCGCATGAGCGCGAGCGCGTCCGCGCGCGTCGCCTCGCGCGGATCGATGTCGAGGTCGCGTCGCACGACCTCGGCGAACACATCGTCCCACATCGCCTGCGTGTCGCGGAGAAACGCCTTGCACTCATCGACCAGCGACGGGAGGTTCACGCCGCTCAGCGCGGTGAAGGTGTCGTTGTAGCTCCCCGCGATGTCGAGACCCTCGACAATGTCCTTCTCGCGCTGGAAGCGCTCCTGGCGCAGGGGCGCGAGCTCCTTCGCGACGAGCGTGGCGCGCGCCTTCTCGAGGCGGAGTCGTTCGTCGCGATCGCTGGCGTTCGCGATCTCGATGGCGATCTGCTGGTACTGGATGCCGCGGCCGTCGTCTACACGCGCTATCGCTGAGGATTCCCAGGCGATCTCGCGCTCGTCGAGCTCGGCGAGCTCGCGCGAGACCCTCGCATCGGCCTGCCACTCGAGGAGGATTCGAGCCGAGCGATGCTCCTCGCTATCGGCGGGCGAGTCGCGGAAGAGCTCGCGCACCATGTCCAGCGCCTCATCGCTCAGAACATTCGCGAAGCGCGCGTAGATTGCCTGCAGCTC
Organism: Gemmatimonadaceae bacterium; assembly: GCA_013697785.1. Lineage (GTDB taxonomy): Bacteria > Gemmatimonadota > Gemmatimonadetes > Gemmatimonadales > Gemmatimonadaceae > FEN-1250. The sequence continues at coordinate 14,717 of JACCWE010000037.1, read as the reverse complement.
AGCCGTCTTCTTCTGCCCCGATCCCGACAGGTACAGCTCGCGCGAGATCGCCTGATGAAACTCATCCCCCTCGCGGCGCAGCGTCTCGAGCGAGAGCGTCATTTGGCCAGACGCTCCGCGAGCACCGCACGCAGCTGGTCCGCCGCGACGCGATCCTGCTGCAGCGTGTCGCGATCGCGAATCGTCACCGTCCCCTCGGTGATCGACTCGCCATCGACCGTGATCCCGAACGGCGTTCCGATCTCGTCCTGTCGCCGGTAGCGACGCCCGATCGCCCCCGACTCATCGTAGAACACCGGGTAGAGCGGCCGCAGATCTTCCGCGATGCGATGTGCCATCTCCGGCATCCCATCCTTCTTCACGAGCGGGAAGATTCCCGCCTTCACCGGCGCGAGCGATGGCTGCAGCTTGAGCACCGTGCGTCCCTCGTCCTCGCCCTCGACGACTTCCTCGTGATACGCGTTCACGAGCACCGCGAGCGTCGTGCGGTCCGCACCCACCGATGTTTCGACGACGTACGGCGTGTAGCGCCGGTTGTTCGGCTGGTCGAAGTATTCGAGCTTCTTCCCGGAGAACAGCTGGTGCTGCGTGAGATCGAAATCACCGCGATTGTGCACGCCCTCGATCTCCTGAAAGCCGAGCGTTCCACCGAAGTCGAATTGCACATCGAAGGCGGCGCGCGCGTAGTGCGCGAGCTCCTCCTGGGTGTGCTGGTGGTACTGGAGCCGCGCGTGGTCGAGGCCAAGCGATTGGTGCCACTCGAGTCGCTTCCCTTTCCAGTACTCGAACCACTCCATGTCGCTGCCCGGCTCGACGAAGAACTGCATCTCCATCTGCTCGAACTCGCGCGTGCGGAAGATGAAATTTCCCGGCGTGATCTCGTTGCGGAACGCCTTCCCGATCTGCGCGATGCCGAATGGAATCTTCTGGCGCGTCGACTGCTGCACGTTCAGGAAGTTCACGTAGATCCCCTGCGCCGTCTCCGGACGCAGATACACGACACTCGCGGTGTCCTCCACCGGGCCCATGAACGTCTTGAACATGAGATTGAACAGACGCGGTGCGCCGAGCGTCCCCTTCATGCCGCACGCGGGACACTGCACATCGGGCGTGCCGGGCGTGCCCTTGATCTTCTGATCGTCCGCGCGAAAGCGCTTCCTGCAGTTGCTGCACTCGACCAGCGGATCGACGAAGCCGCTCACGTGCCCGCTCGCCTCCCATACGCGCGGATGCATCAGGATCGCGGCGTCGAGCCCCTCGATATCGTCGCGCGCGCGCACCATCGCGTTCCACCACCGGTCCTTCAGATTCTTCTTGAGCTCGACGCCGAGCGGACCGTAATCCCACACGGATCCCGTGCCTCCGTAGATCTCGGAGGACTGGAAGATGAATCCGCGCCGCTTGCACAGCGACACGAGCTTCTCCATCACGTCGGGATAGGTGCTTGAGGACATGCGTCTGGTCGGTTGAGGAACGGTGAGCAGATCGCGCGGAAATTATTCCCGGCGCGTTACCAAATCTATCAGCTGTCGAGATCGGCGCTGAGCCGCGGCTCGGCAGGTGCCGCGTGACCGAGGATGTGCGCGAGGATCCTGTCCCCGTGAAAGCGCCCGTTCTCGATGAAGACCTTGTTCGCGTCGAAGCCCGCGACCACCACGCCGGCGATGAATATTCCGGGCACATCGGTCTCGAGCGTCGCATCATCGTGCGAAGGCACCCCGCTCTTCGGGTCGATCGTCACCCCCACTTGCCTGAGCAGGTCAACGTTCGGCGCGAAACCCGTCATTACGTAGACACGATCGGCAGGAAGCGTCGAGCTCACCCCCTGCGTGTCGATCGTGACGTCGTGCGTCGTGATCGCGCGTACGCGGCTGTTCCAGCGAACGGCGATGTTCCCCTCCTTTATCCGGTTCTGGACATCGGGAAGGATCCACGGCTTGATCTTCATGTCGAAGTCGGGACCGAAGTGCACGAGCGTCACCCGCGCACCCGCACGCCACAGATCGAGCGCCGCTTCGGCCGCCGAATTCCCGCCGCCGACCACGACCGCATCCTGATCGAACGCCTCGTGCCCTTCCTTGTAGATGTGCGCCACGTGCTCGAGTGTCTCGCCCGGCACGCCGAGCCGGTTGGGCGATCCGAAGTAGCCGGTGGCGATGACGACGAAGCGCGCGCGCGTCGTGCGGATGTCGCCGCCGCGCCGCAGCGAGTGGACGACGAGGTCGCCGCTGGCTCCCGTGACCTCGGTGACCTTCTCGAATTGGCGGACGGGGATGCCGAAGTAGCTCACCGCCGAGCGATAGTAGGCGAGCGCGTCGCGCCGTCCGGGCTTGTCGCCGCCGATGATGAACGGCAGCCCGCCGATCGCCAGCTTCTCGGCCGTCGAGAAGAAGTTCACGTAGGTCGGGTACGCCGTGATCGTGCTGGTGACTGAGCCACCGTCGAAGACGACGCAGCTGAGCCCCGCGCGCAGCATCGAGATCGCGGCGGCGAGCCCGCACGGGCCCGCGCCCACAATGGCGACGTCGACCGACTCTTCGACCGTCACCGCCATCAGTCGACTCCGATGATCTGATCACGATGCGTGCCCACACTCACGTACGAGATCGGCGTGTCGGCGAGCTCGCGGATGCGATCGAGATATTTGCGCGCGGCCGCTGGCAGCTCGCCGAGCTTCCGTGCGGAAGCCGTGCTCGTCTTCCAGCCGTCGTACCATTCGTACACGGGTACCGCTTTGTCGAGCAGCAGGAGATCGCCGGGGAATTCCTCGTGCACTTCTTCGCCGACCTTGTAGCCGGTGCAGATGGCGACGCGATCGAGTGTGTCGAGCACGTCCAGCTTCGTCACCGCGAGCCCCGTGAGGCCGTTCACACGCGCGGCGTAGCGCACGACGACCGCATCGAACCAGCCGCATCGCCGCGCGCGGCCCGTCGTCGCACCGTATTCGTTGCCGAGCTTCCGAACCTCGCTCGCGAGCGGCTCGTCCAGCTCCGTCGGCAGCGGCCCGTTGCCGACGCGGGTCGTATATGCCTTGACGACGCCGAGGATCGCGTCGAGCGCGGTGGGCGCGATGCCGGTGCCTGTTGCCGCGCCGCCGCTCGTCGTGCTGCTCGACGTGACGTACGGATAGGTGCCATGATCCACATCGAGCAGCGATCCCTGCGCTCCTTCGAGAAGGATCGCCGCACCGGAATTGTTCGCGCGATACATCGAGAGCCCGACGTCGTCGGCGAGCGCGAGCAGCCGCGGCGCGAGGCCGGTGAGCAGCTGCATCGTGTCGTCGACATTCGCCCGCTTGTCCGAGCCAAAGGCCACGAGCTGCGCATTCGCGTGCACGATGCCGGCCTCGAGCAGCTCGCGCAGCCGTTCCGGATGACGAAGGTCGAGCACGCGCACGCCGCGGCGGGCAATCTTGTCCTCGTACGCGGGTCCGATGCCGCGCCCAGTCGTGCCGATGGCCTTGCTCGCCGCACTCTGCCCGTCGACGAGCTTGTGATAGGGCAGCACGAGATGCGCGCGATCGCTCACATAGAGGCGCCCCTCTACGTCGACTCCGTCGCGGACGAGCTCGTCGATCTCGGTGAAGAGGGTCTCCGGATCGAGCACGACTCCGTTGCCGATCGCGCAGCGCACGCCCGGATGCAGAATGCCGCTCGGAATCTGATGGAGGACGAAAGCCCGGTCGCCGAACTTCACCGTGTGACCCGCATTCGCGCCGCCCTGGTAGCGGACGACCCAGTCAGCGCGCTCGGCGATCACGTCCACGAGCTTTCCCTTCCCTTCGTCGCCCCATTGCGCGCCGACGACGACGAGAGTGCGAATCGATGTGCTGAACATGCGTGCTCGGAGTGCGTTAGCGGGTGGCGCGGACGTGCGGGCCGCCGGCCGGGAGGTTACCCCGAAAGCTAACGCGGGCTGGCGGCTATCGCACCCGCGAGCATTGCCGCAACCGCTTCGGCCCCGCTGCCCGAGAGGTGCGCGAGATCGTCGCCCGGCGTGTGGATGCGGCTCACCGCGCGCCAGCCGCCCTTGCTGATGTTCACGACCTCCCAGCCGGCCTGCTGGAGCGCGACGCCATCCATGAGCACTCCGGGAACGAGCTTGACCGGTGACGGCCACGCGGCGCCGAGTAGCGCGACCAGCGAGCGCGGGAGGCGGCCGCTGTAGATGAGGCGAACGTCGCCCGTGTCATCGATCCCGTCCACGTTGATCGCCGTCGCGTGCGGTGCCTCGCGCGCCCATGCGCGCGCGCCCGCGAGGCCAAGCTCCTCGGCGCTCGTGAGCACGACGCCGATCCCGATGTCTCGCGGCAACAGCTCAACGGCACGCAGCACCGTCGCGAGCCCCGACGCGTCATCGAGCGCGCCCGGCGATCGCGCGCCAACGATGCTCGCCATCACCGGCAGAGCGAACAGCACCGAGATCGTCGCGAGCGTGAACCAGACGAAGCCAGGGATCGGCACTACCAGCTGCGCGACGGCCACTCCCATCACCACACCGAGGAAGATCATTGAGGCGATGATCGCGAGCGCGCGCGCGACGATCGGAATCGGTTGGCTCTTCGAGTCGAGATGCGCAACGAGCCAGAGCGATGGAGCGCCGCGCGTCGCCACGAGATTCGTGCTCCGCGCGCGAGCGAATGGGAGATCGAGCACGCCACGGCGCCCAAGCCACGAGCCGATTCCGCTCAGCGCGAGCGCGCCACCGATGAGAATTCCGAGAGCGCGCGAGGCCGACCCCGAGGCGCCCTCGCAAGCGGCAGCGAGGGCGAGCAGCGCGATGCCGACGCCGAACAGCGGCGTCCCCCACCGTCCGACGAACGTCGAGTACTCGAACGCGCGCTCGCTCACATCGAACCCCGCCGCGCGCAACACCCTCGCGCAATAGTCGCGCGCACTCTTCTCCGCGTCTCCGCCCGCCGGCCGCGGCGCGGCGGCTATCGCCTCGAGATGGTCGCGCGCCTCGCTCACGAGCTACGCGACGCGCGCGAGCCCTGCGGCGCCGAGCAGCGTCGAGACGCGCTCGCGCTCCGCGGCGCCGAGCGGGCGTAGTGGTGCGCGCGGAGCGCCGCCGGTGAGCCCGACGAGATCCATCGCCACCTTTATCCCTGGCGGTCCGAGCTCGGCGACGATGTCACGCGCGAGCGGACGCACGCGCGCCTGGATCTCGCTGGCGGTGACGCCGTCGCCGCGCGCAATCGCGTCCATGAGATCAAAGACGATCGGCGCCGCGAAGAGCGCGACCGCGAGCATCCCGCCGCGTGCGCCGTAGCCGATTGCGTCGAGCAGCGTGCCGGCGTGGCCGGTGAGCACGGTGAATGTGTCGCTCTGCGCATCGATATACGCACGAAGCTGCGTCATGTCGCCGGTCGAATCCTTGATCCCCGCGATGTTGGGGTGGTCGGCGAGCGCGTGCACGAGCTTCGAGCCGAGCTGCAGGTGCGTGAACTTCGGGATGTTGTAGAGCAGCACCGGCACGGGGCTCTCGTCGGCGACGCGAGAAAAGTGCGCCCATAGCGCGTCGTCCGTCATCGCCGCGCCGAAGTAGTGCGGAGGAACGACGAGCACCGCGTCGGCGCCGCGCTCCGCTGCATCCTTCGTGCGCCTCACACACTCGCGCGTCGACTCGGAGCCCGTTCCAACCAGCAGCCACCGGTCATCGGGGACCAGCGGGCGCGCGAGCTCGGTGAGACGCAGGCGCTCGTCCTCGTCGAGGAGCGCGGCCTCGCCCGTGGTGCCGGCGATGAGCACACCCGCGAGACCGGCTGCGATGTGCGCGCGGATGTTCGCGCGGAACGCGCCGGCGGCGAGATCGCCACTTCCGTCGTCGAACGTCGTAACGACGGGGCCGAAGATCCCCGTCAGCGCTTTCGCCATGGATGTCGTCAGGGGCTGTTCAGGTCGCGAAGGTCGCCGCTCGTAGAATCGGAGGAGCCGCCGTCGATCGAGATCGAGCGCGACGTTTCCTCGAGCATCGCCTCGGTGGCGTCGTCGCGAACGGTGGGCGTGAAGAAGCTGCGGAAAACCGAGCCGGCGCAGCGCGTGCACTTCACATCGCCGGTGGGCGGCTTCGTGGTGAAGAACATCTCGTTGCCGCAGGTGATGCAGACGAGCGTCAGCATCCCCTCGGGTCCATTGCTTCTCGAGGAGCGCGTGTTCGAGTCGGCGTTCGTATCCATGGAGTTCACGCCATCAGTCTCTGCCATCGTCAGCTCCGAGTGAGTTGCCACACTGAATTGCAAGACGAGTGCTTCCATACGAGGTGCGTGATCAGCGCAGTCCCATCGTCTCGCGTACCGTGGTCATCGTGCGCCTCGCAATCTCGCCGCTTTTGGCGGCGCCCGCAGCAAGCGCATCGGTAACGATCTCGGGATGCGCCTCGAGCTCGCGTGCGCGCTCGCGGATTGGGGTGAGCTCGCGCATCATCCCGTCCATTAAGACCTTCTTGCAGTCGATGCAGCCCCACCCGGCCGTTCGGCACTGCGTCGCGACGTGCTCGACGGTAGCCGCGTCGTTGAACGCCTTGTGCAGGTTGTAGATGTTGCAGACCTCCGGCGTCCCCGGATCCGTCTTACGAACACGGGCCGGATCCGTCACAGCGGGGCGTAGCTTCGCCCAGACGTCTTCCTGCGACTCGAGAAGCCCGATCGTGTTGCCGAGCGACTTCGACATCTTCGCCTGGCCATCGAGCCCCATGATGCGTCGCGTCGCGGTGAGCAGCGGCTTGGGCTCGGGAAAATACTCACTTGCGAACTTCGCATTCCATTTACGCGCGACGTCCCGCGCGAGCTCGAGATGCTGCACCTGATCCTCGCCGACGGGAATGAGGTCCGCGCGATACAATAGAATGTCGGCGGCCTGGAGCACGGGGTAGATCAGCAGCCCCGCATTGACGCTCTCCTGTCGCTGCGACTTGTCCTTGTACTGCGTCTGCCGCTCGAGCTCACCTACCGGCGTGACGGTGTTGAAGATCCACGCAAGCTCCGTGTGCTCGGGCACCATCGACTGCACGAACAGCGTAGATTTCGCCGGATCGATCCCCGCGGCCATGAGTGAAACGGCCATTTGTCGGGTGCGGCGGCGCAGGCTCTCGGGCTCGAAGTCGCCGATGATCGCGTGGTAGTCGACGATACAATAGATGCACTCGTACTTGCTCTGCAGCTCGACCCAGTTCTTGACGGCGCCGAGGTAGTTCCCGATGTGCAGCTCTCCCGAAGGTTGAATCCCGCTGAAGATTGTCGACATCCGACCAAGCTACGGGCGCGCAAATAGCGGTGCAAGACAGCTATCCTGAGGCGGCGGTGCTGCTCGCGAGCATCGAGCGCGCGGCGATCGCGGCGGCGGCGCTCATCCGTGCACGCGCGGCCGACCGCGTGAGCATCGAGTGGCACTCCAAGTCCGCGACGGACTTCGTGAGCGAGGTCGATCTGGGCTCCGAGCGCATCATTCGGGAGCTGCTCATGGCCGCGTATCCGGGCGCGCAGATACTCGGTGAGGAGCTATCCCCCGATTCGGCGCTGACCGCGGAGATCATCTTCATTGTCGATCCGCTCGACGGGACGACGAACTTTCTGCACGGCTTCCACGAGTACGCGGTCTCGATTGCGGCGGCGGTTCGCGGCGAGCTCGTTGCCGCGATCGTGCTCGAGGTGCCGACCGGCGAACGCTACACTGCGACGCGCGGCGGCGGCGCATTCAGGAACGGTGAGCGGCTGCGCGTGTCGGAGATCGAGGATCCCTCGCGGGCGCTCATCGGCACGGGCTTCCCCTTCGGCGACGACGACTCGCTCGATCTCTATCTGCGCCACTTCGCTGCGGTCGCGCCATACACGGCCGGGATGCGCCGCCCCGGCTCCGCGGCGCTCGATCTGGTGCACGTGGCGTGCGGCCACTTCGATGCGTTCTGGGAGCTCTCGCTCGCGCCGTGGGATTTTGCGGCGGGGGTGCTCCTCGTGCGCGAAGCCGGCGGAATCGTGACGACCGCTGGCGGCGACGCGAGCGTGCCGCTCGATTATGGATCGCTGCTCGCCGGCAATCCCGCGATACACAAATGGCTCGCGAAAACTCTGGCCGACGCCACTCCGGCGAGCGCCACACTCTGACCTCAGTGCAATGACGCTCGTCGAATGCGTTCCGAATTTCAGCGAGGGCCGCGATCCCACCGTCGTCCAGAGGATTCGTGACGCGATTGCCGCCGTCGACGGCGTGGTCGTGCTCGATGTGTCGTCGGACGAATCGCACAATCGAACCGTAATCACCTTCGTCGCTCCGGTGGAGCGCGCGGCGGATGCAGCCTTCGCGGGGATCGCGGCCGCGCGCGATTCGATCGATCTCACGACACACAGCGGCGCCCACCCGCGCATGGGCGCGACGGACGTCGTCCCCTTCATACCGCTCGAAGGGACGACCATGGACCAGTGCGTCGCCCTCGCGCGCACGCTCGGCGAGCGCGTAGGCAAGGAGCTCGACATTCCCGTGTTCCTTTACGAGCGAGCGGCGACGAGTCCGACTCGCGAGAATCTCGCGGATATCCGGCGCGGCGAGTTCGAGAAGATCCGCGATGAGATCGGAAGCTCGCCGGTGCGCACACCGGACTTCGGGCCGGCGAGGTCGCATCCGACCGCCGGGACGATCGCGATCGGCGCGCGGCCATTCCTCGTCGCGTACAATGTGTATCTCGGCGACGCGTCGAATCTCGGCGTTGCAAAGGAGGTCGCGAAGGCCGTGCGCGGATCGTCGGGCGGCCTCAGGAACGTGAAGGCGATGGGGCTCGAAGTCGACGGGCAGGCACAGGTGTCGATGAATCTCGTCGACTTAGAAAAGACGCCAATGTTTCGCGCCTACGACATGGTGAAGATGGAAGCGGCGGCGCACGGCGTGACGCCCACGTGGAGTGAGCTCGTGGGGCTCGTACCGGAGAGCGCGATGGTCGGCGCGGCCGCGCGCTATCTGCAGCTCCGCAACTTCTCGACGGCGCAGCTGCTCGAGCACAAGGTGCGCGCGGCCGCGAGCGAAGGGATCAGTCTGAGCGGATTTCGCGCGGCGATCGCATCATCGAATCCGGCGCCGGGTGGCGGGAGCGCCGCGGCGCACGCGGGCTCGATCGCGGCGGCGCTCGTGCAGATGGTGGCGGGGCTCACGATCGGGCGAAAGAAGTACGCCGACGTGGACACGACGTTCAAGGACATCGCGATGCAGGCCGCGGCGCTGAGCCAGCGGCTCGCGGAGCTCGTCGACCTCGATGCCCGGTCGTACGAGGGCGTGAGCACGGCGTACAAACTGCCCAAGGCGACGCCCGAGCAGGAGACGATGCGAAAGGCAGCGATCACCGCGGCGCTGATCGGCGCGAGCGAGGTGCCGTTGGAGACAGCGCGCGCATGCGCCGTGGTGGCGGCTTTGGCCGAGATCGCGGCGATGCAGGGAAACTCGAATGCACGCGCTGACGCGGGAGTGGCGGCGCTGATGGCTGAGGCGGCGTGCAGAGGGGCGGCGTTCAACGTGAAGGTGAACGTGGATGCGCTGGACGAGTCGTCGAAGGCGCATGGACTCTGGGAGGCGGCGGAGACGTTCGTGAGAGCGGCGAGCGAGGCGGCGAAGAGGACGGCGGAGTTGGTACTGCAGGGCTGAGCGGCATTCGGACCGAGCTGGAGCTACTCTCGCATCGCGAGATCAACTCGCTCCAGCTCCTCCGCCACTCCCTTCACACTCCCCGGCCGCTCCCCAGCCCTCTTCTCCAGCAGGCGCGACGAGAGAAATTTCAGTGCGACCTCGCGATCGAGCCGCTCGCGCCTCCTCGAGCGCCAACAGCTCATCCGACCGCCCCTCGGCCACCACTGACACGTTGTCGATCGTCGCCGGCCGCACGCCACCACCGCGCTTCTGCGTGGGCCGCATGAGCGCGCTGTCGATGAGAATGTGCCGCATCGCTTGCGCGGCGATCGCGCGAAGGTGCGAGCGATTCTCGAACTCGAGGCGCTCGCTTCCGGCGGGCGTCGAGTACATCATTCCGTATACCATCCACGGCGCGGATCAGCCGGCGCCCGTATTGTTCGGCCAGCAGTTCATGAAGAACGATCATTTCCAGCTGAGGGGGCTGCACGCCTGGGTCGGCAAGAACAATTTGAGCGGTACCTTCGCGATGTGGAATCCCGACGTCAGCTGCCAGTTCGCACCCGCATCCTGAAGTCACGCAACACTCCCACTGATTGAGGACACCGATGCCAAAGTACCTAATCGAGCGTGAAATCCCGGGCGCGGGAAAGCTCACGGCCGAGCAGCTGCAGGGTATCTCGCAGACGTCGTGTGGCGTGCTGCGGGACATGGGACCAAGCATCAACTGGGTCCACAGCTACGTCACCGACGACAAGATCTACTGCCTCTACATCGCGCCGAACGAGGAGATGGTTCGCGAGCACGCGAAGCGCGGCGGCTTTCCCGCGAACAAAGTGTCGCTCGTTCGCGAGACGATCGATCCGACCACGTCGGAGCTCACGACATAGCTCATCGAATGCCGCCGGATGCAAGACAGCCACTGCGAATCGCAGTGGCTGTTTTCGTTTGACCGGGAGCTCGGCGCTCAGTTCACCGCGTACGCCGTCAACACCCGCGGCCCCGCGTCCGTGATCGCCACCGTGTGCTCGAAGTGCGCCGCCCGCGACCCATCCGCGGTCACCACGGTCCATCGATCCGGCATCGTTCGCGTCTTTGCGGTGCCCACGCTGACCATCGGCTCGATCGCGATCGTCAGCCCGGGCGTCAGCTTCATCAGGCGCTTCGGCTTCCCGTAGTTCGGCACCTGCGGCTCCTCGTGGAATTCCGTGCCGATCCCATGCCCCACCAGATCGCGCACCACGCTGAAGCCCGCCCCCTCGGCCACCGCCTGCACCGCCGCTCCGATGTCGCCGATGTGATTGCCGACCACCGCCGCCGCGATTCCCGCCTCGAGCGCGCGCTCCGTTACCGCCAGCAGCTGCTTCGACGTCGCATCCACCTCGCCGATCGCGACCGTGGTCGCCGAGTCGGTGAAGTAGCCCTTGTAGCCGACGCCGATGTCGAGCGAGAGCACGTCGCCGTCGCGCAGCACCCGCTTCCTGCTCGGAATGCCGTGCACGATCTCCTGGTTGATCGACGCGCACACCGAGCCCGGAAATCCGTAGAGCCCCTTGAACGCCGGCGTCGCCCCTTCGTGGCTCCGAATGAACGTCTCCGCCATCGCATCGAGGTCCCACGTCGAGACGCCGGCCTTGGCCTGCTCGCGAAGATGCGCGACGGTCGCGCCCAGAATGCGCCCGCCCTCGGCCATGATCTCGATCTCTCGCGGAGACTTCAGCGCGATCATTTTCCCAATCCCTTCGTCACGATTTTGGTGATCTCATCGATGTCGCCCAGTGCATTTACTCGTACCACGCGCGGACCATTGTGATCCCGCTCGTTCGGATCGTCGTGCGTGCGCGAGCGCTTCTCGTACCACGCGACTACGGGCTCCGTCTGCTCGCGGTACGCCCGCATGCGCGAGCGAATGGCCTCGGGCTCGTCGTCCTTGCGCCGCACCAGCTTCCCGCTGCACTTGTCGCACTTGGTGCCGGGCTCGCGCCCCGTGTACGGCGTCTGGCAGCTCTCGCAGGTCGCGCGCGCGCTGAGCCGGCGCACCAGCTCGTCCTCGCCCACCTCGAAGAGTAGCACGGCATCCACCTGGCGCCCAAGCTCGCTGAGCACGCGCGCGAGCCCCTCGGCCTGCGGCACCGTGCGCACGACGCCGTCGAGCACCACTCCCCTCGCGGATCCAGGCTCAGCGAGCGCTTCCTTCATGATCCCGAGGATGACGGCATCGGGAACGAGGTCGCCGCGCTCCATGGCGGCCTTCGCCTCGAGCCCGAGCGGCGTCTTCTGCGTCACCGCTGCGCGGAGCACGTCACCCGTGGCGAGCTTCGGGATGCCGAGCCGCGTCGCGATCCGCTCGCCCTGCGTGCCCTTCCCGGCTCCCGGCGGACCAAGCAGAACGATATTCATGACGAAACCTTCATCGAGAGCCCTCTTGGCGTGAGTGTTTAGCGGCAACGCGTCGAGGTGCTCGCGAGGATCACGCGCGGTCTCGGAACCTCACGCGGGCACCCTTCTTCATGAAGCCGTCGTACTTCCGGATCAGCAGCTGCTGCTGGACCACCTGAACCGTGTCGAGTCCCACACCTACGACGATCAAGAGCGACGTTCCGCCAAATCGAAACGGGACGTTGATGGCGACCGAAATGAAGATCGGAAGAAGTGCGATGGCGGTGAGAAACAGCGCGCCCGGCAACGTGATGCGTGTGACGACCCGATCGATGTACTCGGCCGTACGCGCCCCCGGCTTCACACCGGGAATGAAGCCGCCCTGCTTCTTCAGATTCTCGGCGATGTCGATCGGATTGAAGATGATCGACGTGTAGAAGTAGGTGAAGAACAGGATCAGCACGGCCATGAGCAGATAGTACCAGACCGTGCCCGGCTGGAAATACTCGGCGATCTCCTGCAGGCGCACGTTCTTGCTGAACTGCGCGAGCGTGCCTGGAACGACGATGACCGTCTGCGCGAAGATGATCGGCATCACGTTCGCCGCGTTCATGCGCAGCGGGATGAAGTTCTTCGCGCTCTCACGCTGACGCCCGCGCGCCATCGTACGCTGCGGAATCTGGATTGGCACGCGGCGCGCCGCGACCGTAATCGCGACGGTGCCCGCCACAACCAGCACCATCACCACCCCGAGCACCAGGAGCTTCGGCAGCGCTGTCGCTCCAGTCTGCACGTACCTGAACGTATCCCCGATCCCCGGCCAGATGCGCTCGACGATCGAGAAGAAGATCAGGAGCGACGCGCCGTTGCCGACACCGCGCTCGGTGATCTGCTCGCCCAGCCACATGACGAACATCGCGCCCGTCGTGAGAAAGAGCACCATCTGCAGGCGAAACGCGAGCCCCGGATGGATGACCGCGCCCTGCAGCGATTCCGTGAAGAGCGCGTATCCCCAGGCCTGCAACACAGCGATCGCCACAGTCATGTAGCGCGTGTACTGCGTGATCTTGTTTCGCCCCTCTTCCTCGCGCTGCATCTTCTCGAACGACGGCACCACCGCTGCCATGATCTGGAAGACGATGCTGGCCGAGATGTACGGAACGATTCCGAGCGCGAACACCGTCGCGCGAGAGAGACCGCCGCCGGTGAACAGATCGTAGAGGCCCGCGAGCCCGCCTGATTGGTTCTGGAAGAAGTCGATCAGCGCGCGAACATCGATGCCGGGAGACGTGATGTGCGCGCCGAGCCGATAGACCACGAGCGCCAGAAGTGTGAAGCCGATCTTCGACTTCAGCTCCGGCGTCTGGAAGAGATTCTTTACTGCTTCGGCTGGATTCGATTGCGCCATATTACTCTTCGACCCGGCCTCCCGCCGCGACGATCGAGTCACGCACGGATGCGCTCACCTTGATGCCGCGCACGGTGACCGCGCGCGTCAGCTCGCCCGAGTTCAGGATCTTCGCCGGACCCTTGTTCTTCCGGATGAGCCCCGACTGCGCGAGCGTGTCTACCGTGACTTCATCATCGAAGTCGTTGAGCTGTTCGAGGCGCACGATCTGATTCTCGACCCGGAACGGGTTCGTGAATCCGCGCTTCGGCAGCCGGCGCGTCAACGGCATTTGTCCGCCTTCGAAGTGCGGCTTGCCGCCGCCCGGGCCGTGGTGCCCCGCGCGTGCCTTCGAGCCCTTGTGTCCCTTGCCGGACGTCTTGCCCGTGCCCGATCCCGGACCGCGCCCGAGGCGCTTCCGGTTGCGGTGCGAGTCGGGTGCCGCCTCGAGATTGTGCAGGCCGAGCTTCACGATCGGCGTTTCGTCTTTGGTCGCCATGATTACTCCTTCACCGGCGTCACCTTGACCAGGTGACGCACGCGCTTGATCGCTCCGCGAAGCGAGGACGAATCCGGCTTCACGACCACGTCCTGATGATGACGCAGGCCGATCGCCTTCAACGTCGCTCTCATCCGGGCCGGATGGCCGATGCCGCTCCGCACCTGCTCGATACGAACGTCGCCCTTCGTGAGCGTGTTCGCTTCAGTCTTGGCCGGGCCTTTCCCCGGATGCCAAACGAATGTCCGTGGCATTACACCATCTCCTTCGATTTCGCACGCGACTTGTACTGCAGGGCCGAGACCTCGATGTCACGCTCGCGCGCGATCTGCTCGACGGTCGTGAGGTGATGCAGCCCATCCAGCGTCGCACGCACCATGTTGTGCGGATTCGTCGAGCCGAGGCTCTTCGTGAGAATGTCGCCCACGCCGGCGCACTCGAGCACCGCACGAACCGCGGCGCCCGCGATCACACCGGCTCCCGGCGCGGCGGGCTTCATCAGCACGCGACCGGCGCCATGCTCGCCGATGATCTCGTGCGGAATCGTGCTCCCCGTGAGCGGAATGCTCGACATATTGCGACGCGCGGCGTCGACGGCCTTGCGAACCGCTTCCGACACTTCGTTCGCCTTGCCGGTCGCCACGCCAACCTTGCCGCGTCCGTCGCCGACGGCGACGAGCGCATTGAAGCTGAAGCGGCGTCCGCCCTTCACGACCTTCGCGACACGATTGATCGAGATCACGTTCTCGAGGAGATCACCACCTTCGCGATCGCCGCCGCGCCCGCCGCCGTCGCGTCCACCGCGACCACCGCCCGGACCGCCGCGACCTGGGCCGCCACCGGG
>JACCWE010000131.1 GCA_013697785.1 Gemmatimonadaceae bacterium | reverse complement strand
GTGTGGTGGATCCGCCAAGCCATCCTCGCTGCACTCGCCCGCCAGGGCCGCACGGTTCGCGTACCTCTGAATCGCACCGCCGATCTTTCGCGCGTGATCAAGGCTATTGCGATGCTGCGCGAGAAGCTCACGCGCGAGCCGACGCCGAGGGAGATCGCGCACGTCACGGGAATCTCGACGGAAATCGTCGGCGCGCTGGCTTCGCTCAACGCATCAGATGTGCGCCTCGATGCATCGATCGGCAAGGACTCCGACCGCGCGCTCATCGAACGTTTCTCGGTGGAAGAAGGAACGAGCACCGAAGGACAGATCCTCGATCAGTTCAAGACGCACGAGGTCGAGCGCGCACTGCTCACGCTTCCCCCGCGCGACGCGAAAATTCTCCGCCTGTATTTCGGGCTCGAGGAAGATCGCGAGCACACGCTGGATGAGATCGGAAAGATGCTCGGCGTCACGCGCGAGCGCGTTCGCCAGCTCCGCGACCGAGCGCTCAAGCGATTGCGCCACGGCACGATTGGGGACGTCCTCAGGGATCTCTCGGCCGCCTAGCGCGGCGTGGGATTAGGGGCAACACGGCACTAGCTTTCGCATTAAGATGCCTTCGCGCCCCATCCCCGAGCTCCTCTCACCCGCCGGCTCGCTCGATGCCGCGCGGGCTGCCATCGCAAATGGCGCGGATGCGATCTATCTGGGCGCCGAACGCTTCAACGCGCGCGACGATGGCGCGCAGCTCACCCTCGAAGAGCTCGATCAGGCCTGCCGCCTCGCGCACTCGCGCGGCGCGCGTGTGTACCTCACGCTGAACACGCTCATCAAGCCGCACGAGCTCGCGGACGCCCTCGGGCTGCTCGGCGAATGCATCGTCCGCGGGATCGACGCGGTGATCGTGCAGGACCTCGGTCTCGTGCGCCTCATCCGGGGGGTATATCCGGAGCTCGAGATCCACGGCTCGACGCAGATGACGGTGCACGACGGCGCCGGCGCCGCCGTGCTCGAGAGTCTCGGTGTGCAGCGCGTCGTGCTCGCGCGTGAAAACACGCTCTCCGACATCCGCGCGATTCGCTCCGCCGTCCCCGGTCTCTCGCTCGAATCGTTCGTCCACGGCGCGCTCTGCATTTCGTACTCCGGCCAATGCTACATGTCCGGGATGATCTCCGAGCGCAGCGCGAATCGGGGCTCGTGCGCGCAGTCGTGCCGCAAGGACTACACGCTCACGAATACGACCACCGGCGCGACTCTCGACACCGGCTTCCTCATCTCGGCGCGCGATCTTTCCGCGGAGATGCATCTCGAGGAGCTCGCCGAGGCAGGGATTCGCACGATCAAGGTCGAGGGGCGCAAGAAGAAGCCGGAGTACGTCGCCACCGTGACCAGGAGCTATCGCGCCTTTCTCGATCAGGTGGCGAAGGGCGAGCACGTGCAGCCGCTCGAGCACACCGGTGACCTCGTGCAGATCTTCAGTCGCGGCTTCACCGGCGGAATGTACGGCGGGCGCGCAGGACGCGAATACATCACGCGCGACCAGCCCGACAACCGCGGTGTGGAGATCGGAGTGGTCACCGGGTGGGCTCGCGGCGGGTTGTTGGTCGAGCTCACGACGCCGCTCGAGATCGGCGATGGGATTGCGCTCGAGCCGCCGTGCGGTGAGGCGGGAGAGGTCACCGGCTTCACGATTTCGTCGGTGCGTACGCTCGCTGCTGCGAACGGCACTACCCGCCAGGTCGTCGACGCGCGCATGCCGGTGCCGAATGGTTGGCGGGTCGTGCGCACCTCGCACGCAGCGCTGCTCGCCCGCGCGCGCGAAAGCTTCGCATCGCTCGCCGCTCCAGCGCGCGCTCGTAAGACTCGCGTCGATGTGCGCGCTTTTGGCTCGGCCGGATCTCCTCTCAAGCTCCTGTTCACCGCCGACGGCGAGGTTGTGGAGGTTCGCACCGAGATCCAGCTCGCGCCGGCCAACAAGCGCGCCCTCGATCAGGCGCAATTGCGTGAACAGCTGGGCCGCACGGGCGAGACGCCGTTCGTGCTCGGCGCCATCGATGACCAGGCGCTCGCGAGCGGGCTGTTCATCCCCGTGAGTGAGCTCAACGGTCTGCGCCAGCGCGCGATCGAGCAGCTGATGGTGCGCCGCGACTGGGCGAAGCAGGCGGCGATCGCCGAGCGATCGGCGAGCATCGAGGCGGCGGTGTCGAGCGATGCGTCATCGGCTCGGTCGTACGCGCCCGTCGCATTCGCCCCCGAAGCCTCGCACCGATTCGTTCTCGCTGCCGACGTCTGCCGTGTAGAGGATGGCTACGCGGCTGCCGACGCCGGCGCGACCGAGGTCGCGCTCGATCCCTTTCTCCGCCATCCGCTGCCGCCGGTCGCTCGTGTGGCCAGGCTCGCGAGCGACCTGGCCGCACGCGGCATCACGTTTCGTCTGCGCACACCCACGATCGTGCGCCCCGACGAGCATCGACTGCTCGACAAGTGGCTCGCGCTCGGCACCGCGATCCTCACCGGGCATCTCGGCCTGATGGCGGAGGTCGCGCGCGAGGGAAGGGATGTCGTGGGCGACTATGCGCTCAACGTGTTCAATCAGCACACCGCGAGCGAGCTGTTCGCGCTCGGCGCTTCGCGGCTCGTGCTCTCGGTGGAGCTCACCGGCGACGAGATCGCGAGCGTGACGGCGCCGCGGGATGGTGCGGGCTTCGACACGCTGATCTACGGACGCCCCGAGGGCATGACGATCGAGCATTGCGTGCTCTCCGCTGCCTTCGATCGGGAGCCCGCATCGTGCCGCGACCTGTGCGTGCGCGATCATCCGCTCGTGCAGATCACCGATCCCGCAGGCTACACCTTCGCCGTCGCCACCGACTCGAACTGCCGCAACCGGCTCCTGCATTCGCGGCCGATCGAGGGATCCGAGTTCTTGCCGCGACTCTGGAGCACCGGCATTCGCGCCTACCGGATGCTCTTCAACGTTCCGGGCGATCCGGTGTCGCACATCGTCGCGCGGTATCTCGAGGCGATCGATGCGCTCGCGAGCGGCGCCACGCCCAACGTCGCGGCGGTTCGCGAGCTCGTCGGAACGCAATTCACGCGCGGGCACTTCGCGCGCGCCGTTTGACGATTCGCAGCGCGGCTGATCGATGAGCGTTCTCGTGACGGCGGCTCGCACGCTTTGCCGATGACCGCCACCCACACCATAAACGACGCGCGCGAGATTCTCCGCACGCACTTCGGCTACCCCGCCTTCCGCCCCGGACAGGAGCGCGCGGTCCAGGCGGTGCTCGAGGGACGCGACACGCTCGTAATCCTGCCGACAGGCGGAGGGAAGTCTCTTTGCTTCCAGGTGCCCGCGCTCATGCTCCCCGGCCTCACGGTCGTGATCTCACCGCTCATCTCCCTGATGAAGGATCAGGTGGATGCGCTCACCGCGCGCAATCTTCCGGCGACGTTCATCAACTCATCGCTGTCGGGCGCAGAGGTCTCGAGCAGGCTGGCGAGGGCCGAGCGGGGCGAGGTGAAGCTGCTCTACGTAGCGCCGGAGCGCTTCGACGTGGGCACGACCGCCGAGCGGTTGCGCGCGATCGGAGTATCGCTCCTCGCGGTGGACGAGGCGCACTGCATCAGCGAATGGGGGCACGACTTCCGGCCGAGCTATCTGCGCATCCGCTCGGTGCGCGAGCGGCTCGGCATGCCGCCGACGATCGCGCTCACCGCGACCGCCACTGGCGACGTCCGCACCGACATCATCAAGCAGTTGCAGCTCGAAAGTCCCGAAACGATCGTCACAGGATTCGATCGAAAGAATCTCTCGTATTCGGTCGTGCGCACGCGCACCGAAGCGGACAAGGATGACGCGCTGATCGCCGCCCTCAAGGCGCAGCCCGGGCTTGCGGTGGTGTACGCATCCACGCGCAAGGCGGTTGAGCGCATCACGCAGGTGCTCGAGCGCGCGCGCATCCCCGCGGTCGGCTACCACGCGGGGCTCGACGATGAGCATCGCCGCGACGTGCAGGACGCCTTCATGCGCGACAACGTGCGCGCGATCGTCGCGACGAATGCGTTCGGGATGGGCATCGACAAGCCGAACGTGCGCCTCGTGATCCATCACGCGATGCCTGGAACACTCGAGGCGTACTATCAGGAGGCAGGGCGCGCGGGGCGCGATGGACTGCCGTCCGTCTGCGTTCTGTTACACGCCTTTTCCGATCGCTTCACGCACGAGTTCTTCATCAAGACCGCGCATCCGGACCGGACGATTGTGGAGCGGGTCTATAAAGAGATCGTACGGGCCGCGGATGGAAACGGCCTCGCGAAGCTCACGGCCGCGGACATCTCGTCGGCCTCCAGGGGGCAGCTCAAGGAGCGAGAGGTGGAATCAGCGCTCCGCATCCTCGTCCAGTCGGGCTCCGTCGTCATCGAGCTGGCGAGCGCGACGCAGCTCTTCGTTCGCCTGCTCGCGACACCGCTTCGCATCAAGGCTGAGCTGGGCGAGGGCTTCGAGGCGGAGCGCGATCTGTTGCGAGCGATCTGGCGCGTTGGCGGCGCAACCTGCTACGACGGCATCACCGTCGAGCCGAACGGCTTCGCGCCGGGGCTTGGCGGCACTCAAGGGATCGCGTCGCTCCTCGACTCGCTGCAGGATCGACAGTTCGTCGTCTGGGAGCGGAGCGGTGGTGGCCTTCGCATTCCCGATATGCGCCGCCCGTTCTCCGCGCTCCGTATCAGCTGGGAACAGCTCGATCGGCGCCGCGCAGGGGACATGGGAAAGCTCGACGCGATGCAGAAGTACTCGTACACCACCGGCTGTCGCCGCGGCTTTCTTCTTCGCTACTTCGGCGATCCGGCGGCGAGCAACTCGTGCAGCGGGTGCGACATTTGCCTTGGTACGCACGACTCCGAGGCGCCCGCGGCTCGCGTGACCCCGCGCAAGCGTCGCGGCGTTGCAGGGGGTTCATCTCGCGGATCATCGCGCTCGGGCGTTCGAGAGAGTGCCGTGGACGGTTCGGCGGAGATCGAGGTATCCGCAGCACAACCGGCGCTCGTTGCGGCGCTCCGCGAGCTCCGCACCTCGCTCGCGCGTGCGGCGAAAGTGCCGGCGTACGTTATTTTCCCCGACCGTACGCTGGTCGAGATGGCCGTTCGACGTCCGGTGTCGCTCGATGCGTTGAGCGGCGTGCGCGGTGTCGGACCAACGAAGCTCGAGCGCTACGGCGAGAAGATTCTGGCCGTGATTCGCGAGTCTGACGACACGGAGGCAGCATGACGTCCTGCAATCTTCCCTACTTCGCGAAAGAGCACGAGGACTTCCGGGCCGAAGTTCGCGAGTTCGCGCGAGAGGTGGTTGCGCCGGTGGCGCGCCGCCACGATGCCGACGCGACCTTCCCGTGGAAGACCGTGAAGCAGATGGCCGACCTCGGCCTTCTCGGCATTCCCTGGCCCAAGTCGCTCGGCGGATCGGGCCGCGACCTGATGTCGTTCATCATCGCGATCCACGAGCTCGCGAAGATCGACGCGTCGCACTCGATCACGATCTCCGCGCACACCACGCTTGGTACGTCGCCGATCATGAACTTCGGCACCGATGCGCAGCGCGAGCGCTTCGTTCCACCGCTCGCATCAGGGCGCGTGATCGGCGGCTTCGGTCTCACCGAGGAGAGCGCCGGAAGCGACGCGGGCGGCACGCGCACGATGGCGGTGAAGAAGGGGAGCGGCTACGTCATCAACGGGTCGAAGCGCTTCATCACGCACGCGGGAATAGGCGAGATCTTCGTCGTCACCGCCGTCACGGACCCGACAAAGGGCGCCAAAGGAATCAGCTCGTTCATCCTGACGAAGGAATCGACCGATCTCGCGGCGACTGCCGACGTCGGAATCGGGCACGACGCGTCGCTTGCGCCGATGTCCGGCTTCCGGGCGGGAAAGAAGGAGGACAAGCTCGGCTGGCGCGCGTCGGATACCCGCGAGCTGCTCTTTCAGGACGTCGAGGTGCCCGCCGAGAATCTGCTCGGCGGCGAAGGACTGGGCTTTACGAACTTCATGAAGACGCTCGACTCCGGGCGCATCGGCATCGCGGCCCTGTCGCTGGGATTGGCCGAGGGTGCGTTCGAGCAGGCGAGGGAGTTTGCGAGCTCGCGTCGTCAATTTGGGCAGGCGATCAGCGGCTTCCAGGGCGTGCAATTCCAGCTTTCGGACATGGCGACGGAGATCAGCGCGGGCTACCACTTGGTCTACCATGCGGCGTGGCTGTCGCAAAACAAGCAGCCATTCGCGAAAGAGGCCGCGATGGCGAAGCTCTTCTGCTCGGAGCTGGCGATGCGCGCGACGACTGCCGCGGTTCAGATCCATGGCGCGCGCGGCTACACCACTGAGTATCCGGTGGAGCGCATGATGCGCGACGCAAAGATCTGCGAGATCGGCGAAGGGACTTCGGAGATTCAGCGCATAGTCATCGCGCGGCATCTGCTGGCGGGATTGGCTGGTTAGTCGAGTCAACCGCCCGCGCCGACCGTAGCGATGTGTGATGCGTCAGTCCTAGTGAACCGCTACACGATCCGCTGCCCGGCACTACTGGAGGACTGGCGCACAGCGGTGTAACTTTCGGTCACAACGATGCTTCTGCGCTTGTGCTCGCCGTGCGACTCGCGGCTGCACCAGAGCCTGCAGTGTTGGCCGGACGAGCGGTAGTGCTCGCCGCGTCACGCTCACCGAAACACGATGCCAATGTCAGATCGCCCGCTCTTCCGATTTCTTCGCAGCGTCATGACGACGGTGCGCGCCCTGGTGGCGCGTCGCGGTCGAAGTGTGTCGCTCGCGGCGGGAGCAGCGTGGATGATCGTGCTGGGCACGGGAGTCTCCCTGGGAGGAGCCCCGTCGCTGGCCGACACGTCATCAATGCCTCGGGTGCTGTCCCCTCACATTTCTCCAAACGTCAGCGCATCCAGAGCGGAGTCGCCGCCCGGCATGCGTGACGTCCAAGTGAATGAAGCGAGATATCCTGATCAACGCGGCTCAACGGGAGACGCGCGTAGCAATTCTGGAGGATGACCAGCTCGTCGAACTGATGATCGACCGCCCCGACAATCGACGCATGGTCGGGGATATCTATCTGGGAAAGGTCGAAGCCGTACTGCCGGGAATTCAGGCCGCGTTCGTTCAGATCGGAACCGAGAAGAGCGCATTTCTTCACGCATCGGATCTCGTCTTCGACGAGGGCGACGACGACGAGGATGAAGACGAGGAGTCCGACGACGACGAGGAGCCCGATGCGCCGTCGCCGCGCGGACGACGCGCGAAGGCGCCGCCGATTCAGGATGTGCTGAAGCGCGGCCAGGACATCATCGTACAGGTTTCGAAGGAGCCCATTTCGACGAAGGGCCCGCGCGTCACTGCGCAGGTCTCTCTCGCGGGACGCTTCGTCGTCTTCATGCCATTCGCCTCGCGCGTCGGCGTGAGCCGCAAGATCGGTGAGCGCGAAGAGCGGCGCCGGCTGCGCGATCAGGTGCAGGCCGTGCTTCCTCCCGATTCCGGCGGCGTGATCGTGCGCACTGTCGGCGAGGACGTCACGCAGGAGACGTTCAAGCGCGAGATCTCCACGCTCATCCAGCAGTGGAAGAAAATCAAGCGGAAGTCGCACTTCCAGCATGCGCCCGCACTCGTGCACCGTGAGACGAGTCTCACGCGCGGCCTCATTCGCGATCTGTTCAGTACGAAGATCGACGGGTTGCAGGTGGACTCGAAGCAGGTCTACAACGAGATCATCGAATATCTCAAGGGCATCGCGCCCGAGCTGCAGGATCGCGTCACGCTGTACGAAGACTCGATCCCGATCTTCGACAAGGCGGGCATCGAGCCGGAAATCCGGGATCTGTTCAAGCGCCGCTGCGATCTGCCGAGCGGTGGCTATTTGATCATCGAGCAGACGGAGGCGCTGGTCTCGGTCGACGTCAACTCCGGGCGCTACACGGGGAAGAAAGATCCCGAGAAGACGATCTTCAAGACGAACACGGAGGCGGCGCGCGAGCTCGCGCGTCAGCTGCGACTCCGCGACATCGGCGGCATCATCGTCTGCGACTTCATCGACATGGAAACGAAGGCGAATCGCGACAAGGTGCTGCAGGAGCTGCGCACCAATCTCTCGCGCGACCGCGCGCGCACGAAGGCGTTCGCCGTGAGCGAGCTCGGGCTGATCGAGATGACGCGGCAGCGTGTGCGCGCGAGCCACTACCAGAATTCGACCGAGCTTTGCACGGTGTGCGGCGGCTCGGGGCGCGTCTTCACCCCCGAAAGCACGATGCGGCGCTTCGAGCGCTCGGTGCGGCGCATGGCGAGCGACGGGAAGAAGGACAGCCTGATCGTGAAAGTGCACCCCGAGGTGGCGCTCTACGTTCTCGAGCACGAGCACGACATGATCCACAAGCTCGAGAAGTCCGTCGGCTTCTCGCTCGACGTGCGTGACGATCCGCTGCTCAAGCCGGATGAGTTCAAGCTCGTGGTCAAGGGAGCGGAGCGCGACGTAACGCAGCAATACGCGATGGCCTGATGACCGTGCGAGGGACGTAGCCGCTACTCTGGTGGGGTCACGCACGCGCTGCCACCCTCGCCGGAAATCAGATGCCGATACAGAGCTACCGCGATCTCATCGTCTGGCAGCGGGCGATGGATCTGCTCACGGAGTGCTACCGCGTCGCACGGCTGCTCCCGCCCAGCGAGACATACGCCCTCGGCGCGCACATCGAGCGATCCGCGGTGGCGGTCGCGGCGCACATCGCGGCGGGCCACGCGCGCGAGCGCGCTGATTTCCTCGAGTCGCTGACTGTCGCCACGGCTTCACTCCGCGAGGTCGAGACGCTGCTGCTCGCGGGCACTCGCGTGTGCCTCCTCTCGGGCGACCAGATCCAGATCGCGATGGGACTCGGCGACGAGGTGGGGCGAATGCTCACGGCGCTCCGGCGGAGCCTGGGTGCGGCGCACCTGCAACCGGGGGCTGCGAGTGCGACTGCGAGCGCGGCCCGGAGCGCGCCCGCGAGTGGGTGACCCACTACACGTGAGTGTTCAGCGCCGCACGGGGAAGTCCAGGTGGCTCCTCGTCGACCACTCGATCGAGAGCGGTGCGCCCGCGTCGGCCACGCTTTCGAGACTCACGTCTTTCCCCGTTCCGTAGCTGATCTGCACGTTCGGCTGCTTGAGCACCGTGAACACCGTCAGCAGGCGGCTGCCCTTCGCGAGCTTCGTGCTCGCGAGTCGCCCGCTCGTGAAGTCGAGCTGCTGCGGGCGGTCGGGCGCGAGCAATGTGCGGCGCGTACGCTCTCGCGCGTAGCTGGCGCGCACCATGTAGTACGTGAGCGAGATGTACTTCCTCTCCGATGTGAGCTCGTAGAGCGCGATGGAGATGTCGAGGTCGCGCTTGTTCGTCGTAAAGTCGAGATGCCCGGAGAAAAGTCCACTGAGCTCCGTTTGCTCGTTCAGCGGTTCGGTTGCGAACGCCACGCTGTTCAGCAGATCGAGCGCGCTGTCCACGGTCGAGCCGCCGATATAGACGTGGTCAATGTCCCTGCGATCGGCGAGGTTGACGCGCTGCTCCACGAAGCTGTCCCTGCGCGCGGCGCTCGCGCTCATCGCCTAGAGACACTCGGCGCGCGAAGCGCTGAGGCGCCGCTCCGGCGAGCACGGCCAGAGCGAGGAGCGTCGTAACTTTCGGCATGCGCGCGGATTACGGGTTCGTGTGACGGGTTCTGGCTTTCAGGCGACTCTACGCACGCGCAGCGACCAAGGTTTCCGCACTTTGGTTGACAGTCGGCTCCGCTCCCCTTAAGTTGTTCAGTCTGTACCAGTTACCCTGACCTTCAGCACCGCCCAAGACATGTCTTACGCCATCATTCGCACCGCCGGCTTTCAGTTCCGGGCCGAGCCAGGGAAGACGCTCAGAATTCCATCGCTCAACGCCGAGGTAGGCTCGACGGTGACGTTCGAGGAAGTACTTCTCGGATCAGACGGAACCAACGTGCACGCCGGCATTCCGCTGCTCTCCGGCGCCAAGGTCACCGGCGAAGTCGTGCGTCATGGGAAGGGCGACAAGATCGTCGTCTTCAAGATGAAGCGCCGCAAGAACTACGCGAAGAAGCAGGGGCATCGCCAGGGCTTCACGGAAGTGAAGATCAACGACATTACGCTCGGTTGAGGGCTTTCTAAATGGCTCACAAGAAGGGAGTAGGCTCGACCCGCAACGGTCGCGACTCCAATGCGCAGTATCGCGGCGTCAAGAAGTTTGGCGGCGAGCAGGTTCACCCCGGACACATCATCATCCGTCAGTGCGGCACCCAGTTCCACCCGGGACGCAACGTCGGCCTCGGCTCCGACTACACGATCTACTCGCTCATCGAAGGCGTCGTGAAGTTCGAGCACAAGAGCAAGGCGCGCTATAAGGTCAGCGTCTATCCGGTAGCAGCCGAGAGCGCACCGGCCGCGTAAGCTGATCGCGCGGCAGAGATGGTGAAGGCCTCGCTTCGAATTCGGAGCGAGGCTTTTCGTTTGTGCGCCTGGCGTTGTGTCGGAGATCGCGCGCGCACGCGTTGCGTTTCGCGCGCGCGCGAGACATCCTCCCGTGACTCCAACACGGCGCGCAATTCCCGGTGGATCCGTACGACGAGCTCGATTCCGCGGTCATTCACGAGCGCCAGAACGAGATGGACGACGCGCTCGGGCACTATCGCGCGGCCGAAGCGCTCGCGGGCGACGACTCGTGGCTGCTGAGCGAGGTGCTCCGGCGGCAGGCGTACGTGTATCATTCGCGATCCGAGTGGGAACGGAGCCTCGCGCTGGCGAGACGCGCAGCGACGACGGCGGCGGCCGCGGAGCTCAAGGATCAGCATGCGGAAGCGCTGATCGCGATCGCGTGGGTGCACGTCGCGCGGGGAAGTTATGATGAGGCGATCCCCGAACTCGAAAGGGTCTCGGCGCTTACCGTGGATCACCGCATTACTGGACTCGCGCTGCACAATCTCGGCGCAATTGCCGCTGAGCGCGGAGATTGGGAGCTCTCGCGCTCACACTTCATGGAATCGGTGAAGCGATTCCAAGCAGCGGGCTATCAACGCGGGGTGGCCTTCGCGCACAACAATTATGGGCGCGCGGCACTCGATCACGGAAACTTCGTGCTCGCCGCGGATCTCCTGCAGCAGGCAGTGTCGAGTGCGAAGAAGGCATCGGATCCGGCTCTCCTCGCGCTCGCGACGATGAACGTCGCAGAGGCGCTGGCCGGCACCGGCGAAATGGTGCGAGCCGAGGAGATGGCGCGGGAAGCGCTCGAGCATTTCGCGACTACCGGCAACGGCTGGCGGCGCGTGGAATGCGAACGTTTGCTCGGCGATCTCGAAATGCAGAAGGCGAACGAAGCGGCGGCGCGGCGCTGGTGGATCAGCGCACTGGAAACTGCGCGCACGATCGGCGCGCAGCTTGAGGTGGTAAAGCTGGAAGAGCGACTCGGCGCGCGCGAAGGATAGAATCCTTCGCGCGGAGCCGAGCGATTAGTTCGCCAGCGCGTAGCCCGAGAGATGTCCCGTCTGGAGCGTGAACGTCTGCGATGCCGCCTCGTTCAGCCCGGGCATCTGCTCGAGCTGAGCATTGGTGCTCTCGTCGACATACCACGCCGTAGGATCGGCCGGCAGGCTCTTGCAGCGCGAATAGTCGAGCGTGATCGTGACAGGCTTCTCGAACGTAAAGTGCTGCTCGCCACGTGCGCGGATCTTCACTTCCAGCACCTTCGACTCCGGCACCCTCATAACGAAGGTCGTGGTGTCCAGCACGGCGCCCCTCGGCACCACCATGACGAAGCCACCCAGCGAGAGCGTGCCGCCTCTGGGGCCGATGGTGGTCTTTGAGCTGACATTGTCGTCGCCGCCCGGGCAGGTGAGCAAGTCGTGCCTGGCCCCCTGACGCGAGAGCGAGAACGTCCGAACCGCAGCGACGGACGTCGGTGCATCGGCGGAGCAGTTCGCGAGGGAGATCGCGAGGGTGACGCATACGATCGTCGTGGCGGTGCGGTTCAGGAAGTTCACGGGGACCTCGGAGGTGGAATGCAGTCGGATTGTCTGCTGTTCATCAAGCAAACGCGCCGCTGTACGATTAAGCAACACCTAATTCAGAGAGGCTAATATCTCGGTCACTATGCCGTTAGAGCTTCCTCACACAGCGATAGCAAAACGGCCAACGCACTGTCCCGCGTTGGCCATTTTTATCTTGAATTCAAGACATTTTTCAGGGAGCTTGGTACTTCGGCGGAAGCGTCTTGTACCGCTTCGCGAGCATGTCCTGTCGCGACGGCGCGTCGATCTTCTTCCCGCGAATGAACACCTGCTCGGCTCGCGACGCGAACTCGAACGGGTCGCCGCTCCAGATCACGACATTGCCCTCCGTGCCCGCCTTGAGTGATCCAACCGAGCCGGCCACACCATAGATCTCTGCTGGCGCCAGTGTGATCGCACGCAGCGCGTCATCCCACGACATCCCGTATGCCACCGCGTTCCCCGCCTCGTAGCGAATGTTGCGGACGTTGAACATGTCCTCGTCGCCGCCACCTGCGTTACCGATGATGCCGACCTGCACGCCCGCCTTCCGCAGCATTGCCGCATTCTCCTGCCGCGCGCCGAGCGTGCTGAAGCTCCCGGGGATGTTGTTCATTGCGCCGGTGAGCACGGGAATCTTCGCCGCCGCGATCTTGTCGGCCAGCATCCATGCCTCGGCCCCACCCGCGATCACGACCTTCAGGTTGTACTCCTTCTGCAGCACGATCACCGCCTGAAGCTCGCTCGCCTTGTCGGCGATGATCGTCAGGATCTCGCGCCCCTCGACGACGGGAATCATCGCCTCGAGATCGCTCCGTGTTGCGGAGAAGGCGCGCGTCTGCGCGCGCTCGAAGTCCGCCTTCCGGCGCGTATACGCCTTCGTGTCCTCGATCAGGTCGCGCAGCTTGCCGAGCAGCTCGCCTGCGGCACCGACCTTCGCGCCGTCATCATCTTCGATCTGCGCGACCATCGTAGCCGGCGCTTTCACGAGCACGTCGGACAGGCCGAGCGCGCCATTCATGTCCACCAGCGCCGCCTGGCCGGAGACGAGTCCGCCTTGCGGATCGATCATCAGCGTCGTGACGCCGCCCTCGCGAGCGGGCGCGATCATCACTGACTGCGTGTTGAAGCCCAGCCACACCTGAAAGCTCGCGGCGATTCCATCGTGCCCCTTCGCACCGAGCTCGCGGGGCCCGCCGCCGAAGCTAACGTCGCCGAGTCCGACGCTTGTCGCGGAGTTCACGAGTCCCGGCGTTACCCACTTTCCGGTCGCGTCGACCTTTTCCGCGTCAGCCGGGATCGCGACGTCCTTCCCGACTGCCGCGATCTTTCCGTTCCGAATGAGCACCGTGCCGCCCTCGATCGGCGGACCGCTCACCGGATACACCTTTCCGCCCGTGATCGCGATCGTCTGCGCGCTCATCGAGCTCGCCATGACGCACGCCGCGAAGAACGCGAGCGCGCTGGAATTCATCGATGAGTTTTTCACTGGGCACCTCCGACCTGCGGAACGAAGCCGAGATCGAAGTCCGTTCGCCACTGCCCGGCGACATCGTCACGATCATAGAGCATCGCGCCGTCCACCCACACCTTCTCGGCGCGCGTGTACACGCTGAAGGGGTCGCCCGACCAGAGTACGACGTCCGCATCCTTCCCCGGCTCGAGCGACCCGATCTTCGAATCGAGATCGAGCGCCCACGCGGGATTGATGGTGAGCCACTTGATCGCCTGGTCCTCCGAGATGTCGATGCCGAGCTCCTTGCCGGCTTCGATTCCCTTGGCCGCTTCCTGATTGAGGCGCTGCGAGCCGCTCGGATCATCGGAGTGCACGATCGTCCTGTCGCCTGCCTGATTCGTGAGCGCCATGTTCGCGCGGATGCCGTCGAGCGCTTCCATCTTGAAGCCGCCCCAGTCCGCCCAGATCGCGGCGCCGATCCCTTCCTTGGCGAGGAGGTCGGCGATCTTGTACGCCTCGACGCCGTGATGAAACGCGCGAATCTTGTATCCGAACTCGTGCGAGATGTCGATCATCTGCGCCATCTCGTCCGCGCGATAACAGTGGTTGTGCACGAGAATGTTGCCGCGCAGAACCTCGGCGAGCGTCTCAAGATTGAGGTCACGCCCCGGCGGATCGCCCTTGTGATCGGTGTTCCACTTGTCCCATTTGCGTCGATACTGCTCGGCCTCGATCCACGCCGTGCGGTAGCCGGCGACGTTTCCCATGCGCGTCTGCGGGCCGCCCTTGTTGCCGTACACACGCTTTGGATTTTCACCGCACGCCATCTTGAGCCCGTACTTCGCGCCGGGGAATTTCATTCCCTGCACGGTGCGAGATGGAACCACCTTGAGCACGACGCTTCGTCCGCCGATGAGATTCGCCGATCCGGGGAGCACCTGAAGCGTCGTGATCCCTCCCGCGAGATTGCGCGGGAACTGCGGATCCTGTGGCCATACCGAATGCTCGGCCCACACGTACGCGGTCACCGGGCGCGTCGCTTCGTTGCCATCACTGCTCGCCTCGACACCCGGCGCGGAGTAGACGCCGAGGTGCGAGTGCACATCGATGAATCCAGGCGTGACGAACTTGCCGCCGCCATCGATCACCACCGCATCCGATGGCGCGGTAACGGTCGCGCCAACAGACTCGATCTTCCCATCCTTCAAAAGGATGGAGCCGTTGTTGATGCGAGGACCTGCAGCGGTCAGGATCGTGACGTTCTTGATGACCGTCGTCTTCGAAGGGAATGCCTTGTAGGTACTCGGGAATGGATCGGCGTTGGGAATCGACAGCGCGCCGCTTCCGGACTTCGATGTGTCCTTCGAGACCTTTGGTGCCTTGGCGCTGTCTCCGGCTGCTGCGACCTGAGGCGCGGGAGCTTGACTCCCCTTCGCCTGTGAGCATGCGAGCACGGAGAAAGCAGCCGCGAATACGACGATGCGCATTGCTGGACGTGCCTCCGCTGAGCGTGAAGATCGATGAACTGTAGAACGTAGAGAGGGCACCAGAGCCACGCCAGCCGTCCGTATGCCCAGATGTGTCAGAATGCGGCGCGCAGCACCGGAATGAAGTCCGTGCAGAGTCCATCTACACCGAGCGCGGCCAGTCCAAGTGCCTGCGTAGCCTTGTTGACGGTCCACGGGATGACGCGCCCGCCCGCGCCGTGCACTTGCTCGACCAGCACTTCATCAACGTGCTCGTGGCTCGGCCACACGTCGAGCGCGTTCGCCGCGCGCATCGAGGCCACGGGATCGGAGACGGGGCGATCGAAGAGAATTCCGCCACGAAGCTCCGGTGCGATGGCGCGCGCACGAGCTACCTGCGCGTGGTCGAATGAGTGAACGGCGCAGCGGGCAGGCGCGATCGATGCGCGAATGACATCGACGACCTCGCGTTCGATCGCGGATCCCTTGAGCTCGACGAACACATCCGAGCGCCCCTTGATCACCGCGAGCGCTTCTTCCAGCGTCGAGATGAGCGCGAGCCCGCGCACCGAGAAGCCCTGCAGCTCGTCGAAGGTGAGGGCATCGATGCGCTTTCCCGCGAGCTTGCCCGAGGGCGGCGTGGCGCGCGGGATTTCATCGTGGTGCACGACCACGATGCGATCCTTTGTGCAATGCACGTCGAGCTCTATTCCGTCGGCCTGCAGCTCGAGCGCGCGAAGAAAGGAGGGGAGGGTGTTCTCGGGTCGCTCCCGCGGCGCGCCGCGGTGTCCGATCAACATCGGTGCTGCCTGCCCGCTCATTCCCGGATACGCTCCAGCACCATCGCAATCCCCTGGCCCACACCGATGCACATCGTCGCAAGGCCGTAGCGTGCGCTGCGCCGCCGCATTTCGTGCACGAGCGTGGTCACGATGCGCGCGCCCGATGCGCCAAGTGGGTGCCCGAGCGCTATCGCGCCACCGTTGACGTTGACGCGCGCTGCATCGGCGCCGAGCTCGCGCATGCACGCGAGCGCCTGCGAGGCGAACGCTTCGTTGAGCTCGATCAGGTCCATGTCGTCGATCGTGAGTCCGGCACGAGAGAGCGCGAGTCGCGTCGCTGGGATCGGGCCGAGCCCCATCACTTCCGGGGAGACACCGGCCACCGCGCTCGCGACGACGCGGGCGAAAGGGCGAGCGTTTGCGCTCTTCGCCGCCTCGGCCGACATCACGAGCACCGCGCTCGCACCGTCGTTGATTCCGCTCGCCGATCCGGCGGTCACGGTGCCATCCTTCGCGAAGGCGGGCTTCATCGCGCGCAGCTTCTCGATCGTTGAATCGGGGCGCGGATGCTCATCGAGCGAGACTATCGTATCGCCCTTCGCACCCGGCACCGTGACGGAGACGATCTCGTCGCCAAATTTCTTCGACGCAACGGCCGCCGCCGTTCGGCGCTGGCTCTCGGCCGCGAAGAGGTCCTGATCTTCGCGCGAGATGTTGCAGCGTTTGGCGACGAGATCCGCCGTCTCTCCCATCGAGATCAGCCACTCGGCCGGCAGCTTCGCGTTCGGGAAACGCCAGCCGAGCGTCGTGTCGGCGACGACAGGCGCGCCTCGCGGGAAGGCGGTGTCGGACTTGAGGGTGACCCAGGGCGCGCGCGTCATGCTCTCGACGCCGCCCGCCAAGAAGACACTCCCCTCGCCACCCTTGATCGCGTGCGCGGCGGAAGCGATCGCCTGGAGGCCGGAGCCGCAGAGGCGGTTGACGGTTTGGCCGGGAACGGTGATCGGGATGCCGGCGAGGAGAAGAGCGAGTCGCGCGACGTTTCTGTTGTCCTCACCGGACTGATTGGCGGCGCCGAGGAGGACGTCGTCGATCGATGACGGATCGATCCCGGTGCGCGCGAGGAGGGCGCGAAGGGGGACGGCGGCGAGATCGTCGGGGCGCACACGGGCGAGGGCGCCTCCGTGGCGCCCGATCGGGGTGCGGACTGCGTCGACGATGACGGCGTCGGTCATGGTGAGCTGGGCGGAGTCGAGGGTGAGGTGCGGGTGCCGGGCGGAAGTGCCACTCGTCTAAGTTGATGCGCGGAGGGTTCTGGCGCACCCCTTGTACGAGCGTTCCGGGCGCCCCTTAACGTCTCCCGAGCGGCAGCGTCTCATTTGTGACTGCATGACTGACCACTCACCGAGCGAGCTCGCACCGGACGACGTCGCGCTGATCGCGCGGTGGCGAGGCGGGGAAGAGCGTGCGGCCACGCTGCTCGTGGAGCGCCACGCGCAGGGGATCGCACGCTTCGTCGCGAGCCTGGGCGAGCGCGACGACGTGGAGGAGGTCGTGCAGGACACGTTCGTGCGCGCGTTCGGCTCGCTGGATTCGTTTCGTGGCGAGAGCACCTTTCGCACGTGGCTGCTTACGATCGCCCGCAATCTGCTCCGCGATCGGCAACGAGGACGCAACCGAGCGAAGCTGCACGTCGAGATTCAGGACGGCGACATCGTGAGCTCGTCGGACGCGCTCGAGGGAACGGTCGCTGCGGAAACCGAACAGCGGCTGCGCGCGGCAGTGGAGACGCTGTCGCCGATGCAGCGTTCGATCTTCACGTTGCGTGTAACGGAAGGGCTGTCGTACAAGGAGATTGCGATCGCGGTGGGGAGTACGGAAGGCGCGGCGCGCGTGCATTATCACAACGCGATGCGAGCCATCAGGGAGAAGATCGATGAGTGAGTGCACGAACGGAGAGATGCGGGATCTGTTGCCCGAGCTCGTGAGCGGGCGCGTCGGCGCAGAGATGCAGCTGGCCGTGGAGGCTCACGTCGCCGAGTGCGAGGAGTGCGCCGAGGAGCTCGAGCTGCTGCGAGCGCTGCGGCCGGCGCTCATGCGCGGGCCCGCGATCGACGCGGCCAAGATCGCGGCGGCGGTGCGGGCGCAGGTGCCCGCCTCGTCGCAGCCTGTTCGTGGGCGGGCTGCGCCGATGTGGTCGCTCAGAATTGCGGCGGCGGCGATTCTCGCGGTTGGCGCGATCGGGATCGTCTATGCGCTTGGAGGACGAAGTGCGGCGCCGGAAGTGGCGGTGACGCAGGTACCGAGTGCGCAGATGCCTGATCTGCCCGTGCCTGATTCTCCGCGCACGGCTCCCGCGCCTGCGGCGGCGCCGAAGACTCCAGCGTCGCGCGCGACGCCGGCTCCCGCGCCCGTGCAGCAGGTGGCGGTGGCGCCGCCGCATGCCGCTTCTCCGGGTACGCCGAGTGTTCCGACTACGGTCGCGAGCGTGGGAGTGCTCGACAACCTCTCCGATCTCTCGGACGATGACGTGCGCACGCTGACCGCGTCCCTCAATGGCATGTCGGCCGTCCCCTCGGCGGAGCCGGCGCCGGAGATCGATCCGCTCGGCGCGACGCTCGATGATCAGTCGGCGGGAGGCACGCAATGAAGATTCGTCTTGTGGTGTGTGCGCTTGCGTGCGGAGTGGTGCTCGGAGCGCCGCTGCGCGCGCAGGGCGCCGACAGCACGCAGCGGCCACTCGTGCAGGCGCTGCAGCGGCGCGTACTCGAGGTCGTCCAACAGACGCTCGGTGCCAGTGACGATCAGATGCGGCAGCTCGTTGAGGTCAATCGCAAGTACGAGGGCGAGCGCCGGTCGCTCAACCAGCGAGATCGCGAAGCGCGGCAGATGATTCGCGCCGAAGTGCTTCGCGATGCCGACGCGGATCAGGATAAGGTCTCGCGCATGCTCGACGATCTCATCGATGTACAAAAGCAGCGGCTCGACATGTTCGCCCACGAGCAGCACGATCTGGCGCGATTCCTTTCGCCTGTGCAACGCGCGAAGTACGCCACTTTGCAGGAAGGTCTGCGAAAGAAGGTCGATCAGCTCAGGCAGCAGCGGCAGGAGAAGGGCTTCGCGCCCGGCCAACGGAGACGACTGCGCCAACTTCGCCGCATGGGCGACACGACGGGCTGAAGGACTCGCGGGCAGCTTCGCGGCTCGAACCGCCTGAGTGTGATGTCCGTTCGCGTCCACCGGATACGATTGCATGAGTGAGAGGCCGAAACCCCTCTCTCACGCACTCGCCGGGGGATACTATGAAGACCATTGCTTCGCTACGGACCTCACGCAGCGCGACAGCAGCACTGGGTGCGATTGCGCTCTTCTCGATTCTCGATGCGTGCTCGAGCGAGCCTGTCATGCCGCGGCCGGAGCGTCGCCAGGACCGCTGGAACGTCGCCGCAGAACGGGCGTGGACCGTTGCGGCGACCGGCGAGAGCTACAAATGCCGCATCGAGCGCCTTGCCAGCGACGAGTACATCAGTGGTTTTCGAGTCGTGGCACCGCACTCGGCGCAGACTCGCGTCACGCTGTCAGTGCTCGAGCGCCCGTCGACCACCGGCAATTTCGATTGCAGCGGCGGCGCGGTTGGTGGGAGCGAGATGGTCTACGCGGCAGGCGCAGGGACGGATGCACTCGAGTTTCCGTCCGGGCAAGGAGTGCACCTGTTAGCAGGTCAGTCGCTGCTTCTCGTCGTGCACGTGTCGACCATGTCGAACATTCCCGTGTCCGCATCCACGCGAATCGAAGCGCGAGCCGGTTCCGCGCGAGAGATGCGGTCGCCGATCGAGCTGTTTCTCGCAGGGACGTCGCCATCGCACAGCTGAACTGCCGACGGCACCGCGAGCTGAAACGAGTGCGCGGTCCGATCGCGTGTCACGTTGGGCCCGGCTGGTAGGATCTCTCATTGTCAGCACCGATTTCTCGCGCGCCTACATCAGGAGCTTCCATGCAAGCTACGAGCACTGCATCCACTACCCACGCCGTTATTACGAAGGTCGTTGTACTCACCGTTCTTGCGGTGATCGTCGCCGCATGCAGGGGAGGGGATTCTACCAGCCCTCCCCCCGGCGGCAACCCGGATGTGTGGAACGATGTGGCCAGTCGTACGTGGACGCTTGCTGGACAGTCCGAGGGCTACAAGTGCCTCGGCACACAGCTTTCCGCCGACGAGTACATCACGGGATTCAGGCTCGCGGCAGAGTCGGCGGCGCAAGCCGAAATGCTGTTGTTCGTGATGGATACGCCGCCAACGCTCGGGAGCTTCGACTGCAGCTCCGACACTGGAGGTGGGCATCTGGTCTACGCCGCGAGTACGGGTACGACGCCGATCGAGTTCCGGGCGGGACAGGGCGTGCACGTAGCCGCCGGGAAATATCTGCTGCTGAACAGTCACGTCCACAATGCAACCGGCGCCAGCGTGACCGATTCGACGCGTATCGAGGGACGCGTCGGCACCTCCAGCGACGTGACGACGCCGCTCGAGATGATTCTCGCGGGCAAGTTGGCCTTCTCTTTGCCGGCCGATGACGCGCCGGTCGTGATCAACACAGGGTGCTCCGCCGGCTCGGACCAGCACTTCGTCGCTCTCATTCCGCTCATGCGCTCGCTGGGCGTTCACGCGAAATTGGCCGTATCGTCGGCTAGTGACACCGTTCCGCAGCCGATCTACGACGCAGCTTTCAATCCCGCTCATGTGCTCTACACGTCGCTCACGACGGATCTTCTCGTGCCCGCGACAGGGCACCTCTCACTCAGCTGCACCTTCAATAACACCACGGGGCATAGCGTGATCTTCGGCGAGAGCGCGTCGCAGGAGCTCTGCTTCACAGGCGTTTATCGCTATCCAGTGGCTACGGGTACGTACGACTTCCTGAGCTGCGCCCGCAACGGAAGCTTCGACTTCCGACGTCCGGAGGCATGAGTAGCTCAGCTCCACTCGCGGGATAGGAGTAGAGTTTCGAAGAAGGACCGATGAAACGAAAGGTCGGAATCGTCGGGCGGGTTTTTCGCGCGGCGATTTCCTTTTTCCGCCGACGATTGCGCGCGCGTGTGACGCGAAGGAACGTTCGCGCGGGCATCGATTATGGAAAACGGTGTCCTGGCTATTCATAGCCGCGATTCCTCATCCTGCCGCATTATGCCCGCACAGCTTCGTCGTTTCCGTTCCATCCTCGCGTTCTTCGCGGCGCTCGCACCTTCGCTCGCACCTTCGGCATCCCGCGCGCAGGCACCGCGCACCCGCGGCCGCGTCGGCGAGTACACGCCGCCCAGGGTCTGGCCGCAGCGCGCGCGCACCTTCGATCTCCTCCACCAGCGCATCGCAGTGAGCTACGACCTCGACAAACGGAGCGTCGACGGCGAGGTCGAGACGCGGCTCGTGGTGACGGCCGCGCCGACTGACACGATCCGCCTCGATGCGTCGCAGCTCACTATAAAAAGCGCAACGGACGCGAAGGGCGCGAAGCTGAAGTTCTCCTTCGACACGAGCAGCGTCACCGTCCATCTCGCCAGGCGCGCGAAAGTCGGCGACACCGTCGTCTTCTCGCTCCGCTACCATGGAATGCCGGAGCGCGGCATGTACTTCGTTCCGCGGCGCCGAGTGATGTGGACCCAGGGCGAGGCGATCGAGACGCCCTCGTGGGTGCCTACATACAATGCGCCGAACGACAAGACCACGTGGGACATCCTCGTCACCGCCGACAGCGGCGTGAGCGTTCTGTCCAACGGACGTCTCGTCGAGGTGACCAGCGTCGCGGGCGGATCGAAGAAGCTGTGGCACTGGTCCCAGGAGCTCCCGGCATCGACGTACATGTATTCGATCGTGGCCGCGAAGTTCAGCATCCTCCGCGACAACTGGCGCGGCATTCCCGTTGAATACTGGGTCGCCTCCGACACGGTCAACGCCGGCTGGCGCACATTCGGCGAGACACCGTCGATGATCGAGATCTACAGCCGAGTGCTCGGCGTGAACTTTCCATGGGCCAAGTATGACCAGTCCGTCATTCCCGATTTCACCTACGGCGGAATGGAGAACGTCTCGGCAACGACGCAGACGGACCTCGCGCTTCACGGCGCGGGCGGCGAGCCGGAGAACAGCGGCCGCGGACTCGACGCGCACGAGCTCGCGCATCAGTGGTTCGGCGATCTCACCACGACGGCGACCTGGGCGCACGCCTGGCTCAACGAGGGGCTCACCACGTACATGGAGTCGGTGCAGAACGAGAAGAGCCGCGGGTGGGAGGCTGGGCAGCTCAGCTGGATCGATCAGCAGCGCAGCGCCCGCGACGCGGATCTGAACGAGGATCGCCCGCTCGTCTACGGCGACGACAAGGGTCGCGATCCTATCCAGCTCTTTTTTTCGGGACACATCTATCCCAAGGGCGCACAGGTAGCGCATCAGCTGCGCAGGCTGCTCGGCGATTCACTGTTCTGGGCGGGGATGCACCGCTTCCTCGCAGACAACGCGTACAAACCCGTCGAGACGGCGGACTATGCGATCGCGATGGAGAAGGTGTCGGGGCAGGATCTCGACTGGTTCTTCGATCAGTGGTGCTACGGCATCGGCTATCCGAAGGTGAGCGTCACACGCGCATGGGATGCGAGCGCGAAGACGCTGACGATCACATTGCGTCAGACACAGAAGATCGATGCGACGCATCCGTTCTTTCGCTTTCCGGCGACGGTGCGAATCATCACGCGTGATTCCGTCGTGCGGCACGAGATCATGATGACGCAGCAGGATCAGAGGTTCGTGCTGCCGCTTCCCGGCGCACCAATCACCTTTCGCTTCGACGAAGGCGGCTGGCTGCTCGGCACGGTGAAGACGGATCAGACACCGGAGGAGCTGAGCGAGCTCGCGAAGCACGATCTCGATCTCTCGGCGCGCTGGTGGGCGCTAGCGGCCCTCGACGGCTCATCATCGCCTGCGGCGCGTGAAGCGCGGCGGCTGATCGCGCTGAACGAGCGCGTGCCGGAGCTGCGGCAGGAAGCCATACGCCAAATCGGAATGCACGACGCGAGCGCGAGCGCGGACTTGCTCCGCGCAGCGCTCGGCGATGAGTCGAGTATAGTGCGTGCACAGGCGATCCGTTCGCTCTCGCTCGCGGACAGCGCGACGGTGCAGGAGGAGGCGGTCAGGCTGATCACGTCCGATCCGAGCTTCGCAGTGCAGGAAGCGGCGCTCAGTGTCTACGATCCGTCGATCGCGAAGGAGGGCACCACACCGTTGCTCGATCGCATTGCGCACGGCGGATCACACGGCGTGCGCACCTCCGCGGCCGAGCGGCTCGCGCGCAAGCCGGATGCCGCGGGACTCGATGCGCTCGAGTCGATGACAGCCGTGAAGGAAACGCGAGCCATTCGCACGACCGCGCTCACGCTGCTGACGCGCTGGCCCGACAAGACGCGCGCGACCGGCGCAGCGACGCGTTATCTCGGCGACGGCGATCCGCTCTTCGCGGTTGCGGCGGCGAGTGCGCTCGGGCGCATCGGCGGGGACGCGGGGATCGCGACGTTGCGCCGCGCGCTTGCGAGCGAGACGCGGGTGACGGTCAAGGCGGCGATCGTGAAGGCACTTGCACCGCTAGAGTGAGTGAGCGATACGGAAAGACGACGCGCCCGCCTGAATGCCGGCGGGCGCGTCGATTTCGTTGTGTCTCAGAAGCGCCTAGTGATGCTGACGTTTTTTCCGTGAGCCACGCGCGTGAGTGGATTGCGAAGTCCGGTATTGCACTCGCGACCCCAGCACCGGCGGAGTCGCGGCCACGACCCATTCGTCGAATGCGAGCTGCTGCGGTCCGTCGATCGAGTTCGACACGCCTGCCGTGAGGACGACTGTCGGTATCGGTGTACCGGACGTTGCGAGGGACGCTGCGGCGAGGTTGATGATCGTATTCCCGCTGTCGTCACCGATCCACAGTCCGCCGCTCTTGTCGAATGCCAACCCGAACGGGTCCGTGCCGGGAACGTCGATCGTGATGCTGGGCGTCGGATTGCCGCTCGTCACCCGCTGGGCGGGCGAGTACGCAACGACGTTCTGATAGTAATAGTTCGCTGCCCACAGATTCCCGTGCGTGTCGAAGGCCAACGCATCCGGATCGTTGAGTGGCTCAGGAACGGAGCCGAAGGCCGTCGCGCCGCTCGCGCGCACGTCTCGCGTGGCCACTCGCTGGTTGCGGACGATGCGCGACGCCGTTGAAGGATCGACCCCTAGTCTGACCTGCGGCGTGGGAGATCCTGACGCGGCAAGCTGTGCAACCGTGTATTCCACGACGTTATCGGGGTCGTTTTCGCCTACCCACGCGTTGCCCGCGCTATCGAACGCGACCGCATAGTCGCCGGCACTTGATGGAACCTCGTCGACGAGCACCACAGTCGCACTCACCGTGCCCCCAGACGCGATCTGCGCGGCTGTGAATTCCACGAGGCCGTTGTCGTAGTCGGCAACCCAGAGATTCCCGTTGGCATCGAATGCCATGCCCTCCGGTGAACTCAAGCTCGAGCTGACGAGCACACGAGCGGGAGCGGTAATGGCATTGGCGGCGTTGCGTTGCGCGATCGTGAACATCTTCAGCGTGTCAGAGGCGTCCGACGATGTCCACATGTCGCCATTGGAATTGAACGCCATCCCGTCCGAGCCTTGTGCAGTTCCGATCGTGTCCGCAGCGAACACCACGCCCGATGCGAGCAGCTGACTCCGCGCGAATCCGCTCACGTAGCTTCCGGAATAGTTCGCGAGCCAGAGCGCGCCGTGCTGTCGCGCGAAGGAGTAGGTGACGGTGGCCGCAGATGATCCCGCTGTCGTGACAATGATCGGATTCCCTGTGATCGCCGCCGTGTCAACGGAATAGCCCACGATCGTACTCGGGGTGACGATCGAATCCGCGGTAATGGTGTAGCTACCTGCGGCGAGATGCAGCAGCGTCGTCGACGACGAGACTGTGTGTGAATAGCCATTGGGACCGGCGATCGTTACAGAGGGAGTCACGCCGTCCGGCGACGTGAGCGTGAGTGCGATCGATCCGTTGTTCGTCGGGGACGTCGTGTCGTCGCGGTTGCCGCACGCAGCGACGAAGATCAGGAGGGCGACGAGGGATAGCTGGATCGAGCGGGAACGAATCGGCTGCTTCATGAGCTCCGGGATGCGATGGGATCTGATGCGCACGTCTATATGTACAGGGACGTGCCGTCGCCGTCGCAGTCACCGCACATACGCCTTAAATAGTTCTAATGCGTTACTAATCGAGGGGTCGCCTCACTCGCGTCTCAAGGCGTGCGATCCGGATCAGCCCAGCGTCTGCACCATGCCGCCGAAGATCGTGCCGAGCGGGCCGATGACCGCGAGCGCGACCTGATACCAGCGCGGCTGCTTGTTCCCGGCCTGCAACGCAGAGACGACGGCGAGCACGAAAACGATCCCCGCAAGCGCGCATGCGTGCGCGAGCGGCGCGCGCGGCGCCATCAGCGCGGCGACGAAGCCCCCGATCATCGCGGCGCCAAAGCTGTAAAACAGATTCGCGTAGATGTACGTCGTGTTCGGCTTGCCGACCGTTCCCATCCACTCGGGCGCCTTCCGCTTGACCAGGACGGTCAACGCGATGACGACGGCGGCCATCGACGCGTAGCCGGCGACGATGGCGATAATGCTTCGAACGATGGATGGCATCCGGCTCCGGGCAATGAGAACGCGCGATGTTATGACGCTGGGCGAAGGCGTGCAACGCGGCCGTACGTCCATTCGAAGGACCCATACTGTAACTAGTTGTCCATGGGCGAATCTGCGAAGGGCCACACCCCCGTTCTGGAGCTCAAGAAGCCGTTCCTCCTCACGTGCACGACGGTGTTCGCCAGCTTCTTCGCCACGATCGGATTGATCGCCCTGCCCGCAATGGTGCTCGTAGGCGGAGACCACACAACGTACGCGATCGAAGGCACGAAGGTCTCGCGCGAGGAATTGATGAGGCGAGGGGATGCATTTCTCGCCGTGTTGCCCATCGTTGTGATCTTCATGGGTCTCGTAGCCTATGGCCGTGCTCCAGCGCTTTTTTCCTGGCGGCGCCGTTCACCTTCGACCAGATGAAGTGGCCCGCGGCGACCAGCGTGTTAGTCGAATGCGCCGCCTTCTCCCTCATCGCCTGGTGGTACCTCTCCC
>JACCWE010000129.1 GCA_013697785.1 Gemmatimonadaceae bacterium | reverse complement strand
GCTCGTATGCCGATCTCGCCGCGATGCTAGCGAGCGCCGATGCCGACCGCCCGCGGATGGATGATCGCGAGCGAGCCGAGCAGCTGCGCGACGCGATGCTCGACAGCGTCCGACACCATCTCGTGGCCGACGTCGATGTCGGCGTCTTCCTTTCGGCCGGTGTCGACTCGACCGTGCTCGCGGCGCTCGCGGCGGAAGCGGGCGGGCGCTTGCGCACCGTGACGCTGGGCTTCGTTGAGTATCGGGGGACGCCGCACGATGAGACGCCGTTGGCAGAAGCGGTGGCCAAGCGGCTGGGGGCGGCGCACAGCACGATTTGGGTAACGAAAGCCGATTTCCGCGAGGCTCTCGATCATCTCCTCGCGCGGATGGATCAGCCGTCGATCGATGGAGTGAACAGCTATTTCGTGGCGCGTGCCGCGAAGGAAGCGGGGCTCAAGGTCGCGATCTCGGGGCTGGGCGGCGACGAGCTGTTCGGCGGGTATACGGACTTCAAGGACATCCCGCGCATCGTGTCGCTGGTGAAGCATCTGCCGGCGCGGGACTCCATGGGGAAGGCGCTACGGAAGGCGCTGGCACCGTTGATCCCTTCTTTTGTGTCGACGAAGTACGCCAGCGTTAT
This sequence comes from Gemmatimonadaceae bacterium, assembly GCA_013697785.1. Taxonomy (GTDB): domain Bacteria; phylum Gemmatimonadota; class Gemmatimonadetes; order Gemmatimonadales; family Gemmatimonadaceae; genus FEN-1250. The sequence continues at coordinate 3,174 of JACCWE010000129.1, read as the reverse complement.
CGAGTACGGTGGCGACTATCCGGGTGCATATCTGTTGCGGCGTGCGGTCTTCTTGCCATGGGAAGTGGAGCGAATCCTCAGTGAAACGGAGCAAACCTCCGATCATGAGCTCCGGATAATGCGCGAGCTCATGCGCAAGACCTTGACGCACTCCTCGCGCAGTGTAAAGGTCAGTGTATTGGAGGCACGTTGGTACATGCGCAATCAGCTTTTGCGTGATACCGACTGGGCCTCCATGACGCATTCGGTCGAGGTGCGGGTGCCACTGGTCGACTGGACCTTGTGGCGCAACGTCGCATCGCTTGGGCTCATCTCTCCGTACGCAGGGAAGCGGGCCCTCTCGGCGACGCCAAAAGCGGCGCTACCGGATGCGGTATTGTCGCGCAGGAAAACCGGATTTACGGTTCCGATGCGCAGTTGGATGATGGAAGGACACGGTTCGCGATACGATGATCGCGGGCTCCGCGGCTGGGCCAAATACGTCTACGCACGGACAGTGGATGGCACGAGCTCTGGTATTTTTGACGGACGCATTCGGAGGGCGGGGGGGGATCGCACAGTTCAATCGCGATCTTCTCACGTCGCTGTCTAACGATCCGGCATACACCAGAGTCGTAGCACTACCGCGCATTTTATTCGACAAGTCGCCGCGGGTACCAGCGAAGCTGGATTTCAGAACCAAAAGCGCGGGGAGCAAGGCGCGCTATGTGATCGAGTCGGTGCGAACCGTTATCAACGGCAGATTCGACGTCGTGATCTGCGCGCACATCAATCTGCTCTCGATCGCCGCGGTGGCCGCCGCAGCCCAGCGTGTACCGCTGCTGCTGGTGATCTACGGGATGGAAGCGTGGAAGGCGCCGAAGGGGCTGGCGGCGAGGCTGGCGAAGCGGGTGGATGCGGTGGTCGCGATCAGTGATTGCACAAGGAAGCGCTTTCTCTCGTGGTCCGGGGTTCAGGCGTCGCGGCTGCATGTGATTCCTTGCTGTGTCGATGCCAAGCGGTTTTGCAAAGGACCTAAGCGCGACGATCTGCTCCGAAGGTATCGGCTGCGCGGCCGGACTGTGATCCTTACGGTTGCTCGTCTCGCCGGTGGTGAACGCGGAAAGGGGATCGACGAAGTACTCGAATCGCTGACTACGATCGCACACGAGATACCGAATATCTCGTATCTGGTGGTGGGTGAAGGACCGGACCGGGAGCGGCTCGAGCGGAAGGCGGAATCACTCGGCGTTGCGAATCGAGTCGTCTTTACCGGCTTCGTGCCGGAGCGCGAAAAGGCGGATCATTACCGCCTCGCCGATGCATTCGTGATGCCGGGGCGGCGAGAAGGCTTTGGCATCGTGTATCTCGAGGCTCTCGCATGCGGTCTGCCCGTGGTCGCGAGCTCGCTCGACGGAAGCGCTGAGGTCGTGCTGAATCACCACTTTGGCAGAGTGGTTGACCCCGATTGTCCGGTGGCACTTCAGACGGCGGTCGTGGATCTCCTGGTCGCAAGTGAGCGCGTCGGTCCCCGCGAGCTTTCGGCATTCTCGGTCGGCAGTTTCAGGGCACGATGGAACTGGCTGCTGGCCGAGATGAATGTCGGCAATCTGGCGACACATCCCAAGCTCACTCGCGAGCCGGCTTTCCAGGACGCGCGTGGATTCGGGCGCGCATACGGCCAGGAAAAGCCAGCTTCAACAGCGTCGCGAGTCGTAGTGGATCGGTAGGATCCGCCGCTCATCGCTGGCGAACTCGAACTGACGCGCAGCTCTCAACTCTGGAAATCCGAGGTTCATGGAATTGGTGACCGACGCGGTCGCCGGGGAGCTTGCGCCCGGTGGTCCGCTACCCACGATCGTGATCGAGCCTGCGGCGCGCTGGCCGGGGCTCAATGTGCGAGAGCTCTGGGCGAACAGGGAGCTCCTGGTGTTCCTGGTCTGGCGGGACATCAAGGTGCAGTACGCGCAGACCGTGCTCGGCGCCGCGTGGGCGGTGGTGCAGCCCGTCATGACGATGCTCATCTTCACGCTCGTGTTCGGGCGACTGGCGAAAATCCCGTCGGACGGCGTGCCGTACTCGGTTTTCACGCTCGCCGCGCTGATTCCGTGGATGTACTTTTCCAACGCTTTTTCGGCCGCGAGTGCGTCGCTCGTCAACAGCAGCAACCTGATTACGAAGGTGTATTTTCCCAGACTCATCATTCCGATCGTGTCGATTCTGTCGGGGCTGGTGAACTTCGCCGTGTCGTGTGTGGTGCTCGCGATCATGATGCTGTGGTACCGCGTCACGCCGTCGTGGGTGGCGCTCCCGATGATTCCGGCGCTTCTGCTGTTGATGATCCTGACGGCGACGGGCGTCGGGTGCTGGCTGGCGGCAGTCTACATTCAGTACCGCGATGTGCGGCAGATCGTCCCATTCATCGTGCAGATCTGGATGTACATCTCGCCGGTGGTCTATCCTCTGTCGCTCGTGCCGGAGCGTTACCGCACGTTGTACGCACTTAACCCGATGGCGGGGATCATTCAGACTTTTCGTGTTGTGCTGCTGAGGACCGGTCAAATTCCGTGGGGGACGCTTGGCGTCTCTACTATAGTAGGGATGGCGCTCTTTCTGAGCGGCACGCTGTACTACAGGAAGACCGAACACCTGTTCGCGGACGTGGCGTGAGGCAGCTGACGATCGGGGCGCGAGACATCACGAAGAAGTACCGGATTGGTGGGCCCGCGCAGCGACATGCGTCGCTGCGCGATGCAATCACGCATGCGGCGACGGCACCCGTGCGCGGGATGCGGGCGCTTATGCGATCGCGCGATGAGAGGCAGAGCGCGCGCGAAGCGGAAGAATTTCTCGCGCTGCGTGGAGTGTCATTCGACATCCGCCAAGGGGAGATCGTTGGCCTGATCGGACGGAACGGCGCCGGCAAGAGCACGCTGCTCAAGATTCTTTCGCGCATCACGGAGCCGACTTCGGGGCGCGCGGAGGTGCACGGCAGACTTGGATCGCTGCTCGAGGTCGGGACTGGCTTTCATCCCGATCTGACCGGCCGAGACAACGTCTTCCTGAATGGCGCAATTCTCGGAATGCGAAGGCACGAGATCGCGCGCCGCTTCGATGAGATCGTGGAGTTCTCGGGTGTGTCACAGTTCATCGACACGCCGGTCAAGCGATACTCCAGCGGGATGTATCTGCGCC
>JACCWE010000086.1 GCA_013697785.1 Gemmatimonadaceae bacterium | reverse complement strand
GCGCGCGCACGCCCCAGAGCACGCCGTGCGTGTACTGCCCGCCGTTCTCGCGAACGCCCGGCAGATATCCCTTGATGTAGCCGGGGTCGTGCGGCGTCTTGTCGAAGGCGGGCGTCAGGAGCCGAATGAGCTTCTCGCTCTCACTCACCAGATGCATCTCCATCGCATCGAGCGCCGTCTCGGCCCTGTCCGCCGGCGCCGCGCCCGATAGCACCGACCACGCTTGCGCGATCGCATCGATGCGGCATTCGTCGCTCGCGGCCGTTCCGAGTGGCGTGCCATTATCGTAGAAGGCGCGACGATACCATCCGCCGTCCCATCCCGCGTCGTTCAGCGCCTCGCCCAAAGTTATCTTGAATTCAAGATATCTCTCAGCGCGATCACCGTCGCCCCGCGACTCGGCGATCGGAATGAAGTCGCAGAGAATCGAGTACAGAAAGAAGCCGAGCCACACGCTCTCCCCTTTCCCTTCACGCCCGACGCGATTCATGCCGTCGTTCCAGTCGCCGCTCCCCATCAGCGGGATCCCGTGCACGCCTGCCGTGAGCGAGCGATCTATCGAGCGGCAGCAGTGCTCGTACACGCTGGCTGACGTTCCCGAATCCGTCGGCGTCATGAACTGCTCGTCCTCTTCACCCACGAGCTGCGGCCCGGTGACGAATGGCGCCGAAGCATCGAGAACGGGCTTGTCACCGGTACTCGCGATGTAGAACGCTGTGATGTACGGGAGCCAGAGCAAGTCGTCCGAGAAACGCGTGCGGATTCCCTTGCTCGTTGGCGGATGCCACCAGTGCATCACATCGCCCTCGACGAACTGATGCGCCGCATGCAGCAGGATCTGCGATCGCGTGAGCGCCGGATCGAGATACAGGAGCGCGGCCGAGTCCTGAAGCTGATCCCGGAATCCGAAGGCGCCTCCGGACTGGTAGTACGCGGACCTCCCCCACACTCGGCACGCCAGATTCTGATAGGCGAGCCAGCCGTTCACCATGATGTCGAGCACGGGCGACGGCGTTTCGATCTGCACGCCGCCGAGCATGTCGTGCCAGAATGCGCGCACGATGTCGAGCGACTTGCCGATCGATGCGTGGTTCTCGTACGTGCGCAACAGAGACAGCGCCCGCGTTTCACTTTCGGCTTCGCCGAGCAGTTGCGCGATCTCCGCGGTGGCGCCGGCGGCTATCGTGAATGTCGCGCGGAAGGCCGCGCACGGGTCGAGCCCCGCGCCCGTTCTGCCATCGAGCGGCGCGCTCGAGTGCATCGCCGCGGGATCGCGAACGCTACCCGTGCGGCCGAGGAAAGCGGTGCGATCGCCGGTCGCGCTCACCGCGCTCGAGCCGGGGGGAGCGACGAGCGCCGCGAACGCGGTGCGCTTCGAGAACTCGCCGCGCGAGGGATTCGTCGCCAGTATCGCCCCGCTGTGCTCATCGCGCGCCGTCACCACGCTCGGCGCCGTCGTCCACGGCACGCCTCCGAGCACGAGGTGCGCGTAGCTTGTGACGGTGATCGTGCGCGCGCGATCACTCGTGTTCTTCAGGCGGATGCGCACGAGCTTCACGGGATCGTGGCGCGGCATCCAGGTAGTGGTGACCTGCTCGAGCTCGTGACTTTTGTGATGCCACGCGGTGTAGCCGAAGCCGTGACGAACTTCGTACGGCGCGGGCGCCGGCGTCGGGCCGGGGAGCGGCGACCAGAAAACGCCACTCTCCTCGTCGCGAAGATAGATGGCCTCGCCGAACGGATCGGAGACGGGATCGTTGAACCACGGCGTAAGACGGTTCTCGCGCGAGTTCGCGCTCCAGCTCGTGACGGCACCGCTGCCAGTGACGATGAAGCCGGCGTTCTCGTTGGCGATCACGTTCGACCACGGCATCGGCGGCCATCTCAGCCCACTCGGCGTCGCATCGAGACGGATCACATACTCGGTGCCGTCGCCGGAGAAGCCACCGAGCCCGTTGAAGAAGCGGAGCTCTTCGCTGCTGTTCGCTCGGATGGTCGTCGTGGGTGCAGCGGCCGGGCGATAGCGATCGGGTTTGAGGGATGGCGGAGCGAGCATCGATGTCGCGCGCGGAGTGATGGCGCGCGAGGTGGGTGCGCCGCGCTGGGTGACGATCGCCATCACCTCGTCCCTCGTGTGTCCGGCGCCGAGCAACGCGACGAGCTCCGCGCTCGCACCGGCTGCGAGCGAAACGGAACTCCGCAACGAGAAGATGGGGTCGAGCACCGCTCCCGTCGTCCCGCTCAGCTCCATCCCGGCATCGAGCGACATCGGTCGCGCCGCCGTACGTCCACGCCCGAGAAATCGCATCCGGTCGGTTTCGTACGAGGTCTTTATGCCGGAGCCATGAGCTCGCAGCGTGTGGACCACCCAGAGCGGCTCGTCGTCTGGCGCGCGCTGCCTGCGCATCGCGAGTAGCGCCTGCTTCTCGCTGTGCCACTCGGTCTGCACGAAGAGCTTCGAGAACGCGGGGTGCGAGGCATCGGCGACGGGCGTGTTGAGCACGAGCTCCGCGTATGTCGTCACGTCCAACGTCCGCGCGCGACCGCTCAGATTCTCTATCGTGAGCCGCCGCTCCTCGGCCGGCGTGTTCGTCGCGAGCGTCACCTCGAGCGTCGTGCGGATGCCGGCGTGCTCGCGGATGAGCGTGACGATCCCATCGAGCGCGATCGTCTCGTACGGATCCCCCGCGTGGCGTACGGGCTCCGCACCCGCGGACCAGTATTCACCGCTCTCGAGATCGCGGATGTACAGCGCGAACGAGTCGGTCTCGCGCGTGCGATCAGGTGTGCGACGCGTGATCGCAAGCGCACCAAAGTGCGAGCTCCCGGTGCCGTCGTCCGCGATCGTAAGGCGATAGTGATCGTTGGACAGCTCGTGCTCCTGCGCGGCCGCATCCGTGTTCTCGTTCATCTTCCAGCATTGAAAGTCAGAGCGATCGTAGCGGGGAGCCGGCGCACCAGCACCTCTCCGCTCGCCGACGGCGACACCGTGATTCCATCAACGCGCGCGCTCGCGATCGGGCGATCCATCGGCGAGCGAAAGGCGATCCCGCCCGGCGGGATCTTCAGCGAGCCGCTCAAATGCGCGACGAGAGAGCGCGCAGTTGCGCGAACCTCAAAATCGATCGACCCGTACGGCGTGCCGAGCGCGCGCACCTTCACACCAGGCGCCTCACGCACCCACTTCTCCGCTATCCCCGCACCCACCACGAGCGCGCTGTCGGATGCGCGGTCGTACGCGAACATGTCGAGCACAGAGCGGATATAGTCCGACCCCACCCACGTGTGCGGCATGTCCCCAATGAACTTCGGCGTATCCCGATCGTGCCACACCACCTCGGCCCACTGCCGCCAAGCTGCCGGACGCTGCCCCTCGAAGAAGAAGTCGAGCATCGAGAGCGCGCGCTGCTTTTCCCCGAGTCGTACGAAGGTGCCGATGGTGCGTAGCTCATACGGCGTGTACGCATCCCACACCGCACCGGGCTTTCGCCGCGCCGCGGAGTTGCTCCAATACTTGTCGAAGGTGTTTCTGAGAGCCGTATCCGGAAGCGATGCCAACTCGCCCACGGGCGCGACGCCCACCGTCGTCGACGTCGCGTCGAAGTCGCCGAGCTCCACGGAGCCCGGGAGAAAGTCGATGCGCTGCTGTGCCATGCTCGCGCGGTACGACGCCATGATGTCCGCGCGGAAGGTGTCGCGCTTCGCGGCGAAGTCCTTCGCCTCGCCCGCGTGATGCAGCACCGCGGCGATGAACGCGGCGTCGGCGTAGCCGCGCAGCCCGAAGAGATCGTCCCAGAACGAGTGCATCGCCTTGGCCGAGTAGCCCTCGTGGCTGATGGACTGCGGGAAGAGCCCGCGATATGCGCGCGCTGTTCCCTTTTCGTACTCGGCGGTGAGCCGCCCGCTTCGCAGCGTGTCCATGTACGCGACCGCACCCACGACGTGCGGCCACATCCTCGCCAGGAAGGCGCTGTCGCCGGTGTAACGGAAGTAGTCGGCAATCGCGTAGACGAGCTCACCGTGGCTGTCGTTCTCGGGAACGGGATCGGCGCCGCGCGCGTCGACGCAGCAGGGAACCTTCCCGTTCGCGAACTGATAGGGCGCGTACCACTCGAGAAAGGCGCGCACCTGCTCGGGGTGGCCGAGTCGGAGGAGTGCGACGCCGATCATCGAGCCGTCGCGGATCCACGAGCGCGCGTAGGAACGCGGGCCGGGATGGATCTGCGCGCCGTGATCGTTGATGAGGATGTACGCGAGCTGTGCGCGGAGCGTCTCCGTAACGCGTGCGGCAGAGGGAGGAAGCGTGATCGACGCGCGGTTGAGGCTCGACTCCCACGACTTCGTCGTCTCCGCGAGCCTGCCCGCCACGAACGCCCCCGCCTCGGCGTCGCTCGCGAAGGGATACGAGCGTGCGCGGTGCTCGTGGAAGGGGATGAGCACGTAGACGTCGCGCGACTTGCCTGCGGGGATCGAAAGCGGATACGACATCGCCGCCGACGCATGCTCCTGCGCGTCGCGAGCCTCGTGGCGCGCGGGGATCGAGCCCGCGCGCAGCGACTCGACGATCTCGCCCTCATCGAACGTCGCTACGCCGACAGATGCGGACACCGTGAGCGGCACGACGGTCCAACCATCGTTTACCCGGAGAAGCGAGTCCTCCCAGGCGATGTGGCGGATCGGCGCGTCGCCGCCCTGCGTCGCAAGGAACTGCCAGCTCGGATTTACCTGGAAGGGGCGCACGGCGAGATAGAGCGTCGGCCTCGCTGTGGCAGTTCCGAGATTGGTGACGCGATAGCGTGCGTAGAGCGACGACGAATCGGCCGCGCCGGACGCGAAGGTCGTGACCTCGAGCTCGAGCGCGCCCACGCGCCATGCAACGGAGGGGATCGGCAGATATCCTTTCGCGAGCGACTGCGTCTGCCGCGCGTCGTGCCACGTCACGAGCTTGCCGCGCACGCGCAAAAAGGGCTCGAGAGAAAATCCCCCCGCATGCGGCTCGATCGCTCCCTGCTCGTTTATCAACGCCTCGGCGTCATCCCCATCTACGCCGACGACCGTCCAGTACGATTGCTTGCGACTCAGATATTTCGGGTAGCTCCCGGCGGGTGCGCTCGCCGCGACGTGCGCGAAGAATTCGTTTCGCGTGCTCGACCACTCCACCGGTATCACGGCGAGCTCGCGAATCCCGTCCGCGCGCGCCGGCTCCGCTGCAGCCGGAATACGGACGCGAAGATAGCGGGACTCCATCTCGGGGAGATAGATCCAGTCGCGCCCGCCGTTGCCGCCATTTGCGGCGTACACGCTGTCCCACGCGGCGCCGTCGGCGGATGTCTCCACCACGTAGCGCGCTGGCGCGGCGCCGGGAGCCCAGTCGATCGTCGCTCCACCGTACTCGCGCGTGCTTCCGAAGTCGACTGTGTAGCTCTGCGCATCCGTGCGAACCACCGGCGTTCCCTTGTACGCGTGCACCGGATCGAGCGGCGTGAAAGTCAGCGCGTCGAGCCACACCGTGCCCTTGCCGCCGCTCCCCGCCGTGATCGACAGCTCGATCGATGCGAGATGAGCAAGCTCGCCGCCGCCGCGCGGTCCCCACGCGAAGGTGATGTGACGCTTCTTCAACGTCATCGGCGTCCACTCTTCCGGGAAGCGCACGTTGACGGCGTTGTTCCACCAGACGTTGTCGCCGGTGGAGTCGAGCAGCTTCACCTCGAAGTTCTCGTTCGGCGCCTGTCCGCGAATGCGATACGAGAACGCATAGTTCTCCGGCAGCGCGATGTCGAACTTCTTCCGCGCGATCGCGTAGCCGCCGTGGCCGTGGAAATCGAAGTCGAGCCGCATTGCGCGCCCGTGCACCCCCGTGCTGTCCGACGAGATCTTGAGCGAGACGCCATCGGATGGATGCGCGCTCCACCCGGCGGTGCTCTCGAAGCCATCGAGTAGCCGCGCCGAGCTCGGGAGCGCCTGCGCTCGAGCGCCCACAGCTGCGGCCAGTACCATAGTAGTAGCCAGCGTGCCAAAGCAGCCGAACAGCCCGGCGCTCACCCCTTCACGCTCCCGGCCATCACGCCCTGGATGTAGTAGCGCTGGAGCACGAGAAAGACGATCACCACGGGGAGCACCGTCAGCACCGATCCCGCCATCATCAGCTCCGTGTCCTGCACGTGCTCGCCCACCAGACTCGCAAGCGCGACCGGCAACGTGTAGCGCCGCTCGTCCGACAGCACGATGAGCGGCCACATGAAGTCATTCCACGTGGTGAGGAAGGTCCAGATCGCGAGCGTCGCGAGGATCGGCGTGATCGTCGGCAGCACGATCGATCGATAGATCCGCGCCTCGCTCGCGCCATCGATGCGCGCGGCGTCGAGCAGATCGTCGGGGATCGATATCGCGTACTGCCTGATCAGGAAGATCCCGAAGATGCTCGCCATGCTGGGAATGATCACGCCCCAGTACGTGTTGATCAGCCCGAGCGACTTCATCAACAGAAAGAGCGGGAGCATCGCCACCTGCACCGGAATCACGAGCCCCGCGCTCATCGCGCGAAAGACACCGTCGCGACCGCGGAAGCGCAGCTTCGCGAACGCGTATCCCGCCATCGAGTTCACGATGAGCGAGAGCACGGTCACGACGATCGAGATGATCCCGCTGTTGATGAGGTAGCGGCCCATGTTGAGCCGCGTGAACACATCTCGATAGTGCTGGAACGTCGGATGATCCGGCCACAGCCTCGGCGGGAACGTATTCGCCATCCCTGTCGGCATGAACGACGCCGAGATCATCCAGACGATGGGGAAGATCGCGA
>JACCWE010000080.1 GCA_013697785.1 Gemmatimonadaceae bacterium | reverse complement strand
CGCATGGACGGGAACTGCCGATGGCGCACGCCGATGGGCATCGATGATGCTGGTCGTTCCCGCCATTGGAGCGATACGGCGATCATCTGCTAGCGCGCGAGCCTGTGCCGCACTCGCGGCGCTCCTTGAGAGCGGAGTGCCATTCTCACAGGCGCTTGTACACGGTGCACGTGCGAGTGGCGACGCGGAAATGTCCGCGCGCATCCTCGTTGCTCGCGAATCCATCATCGGTGGTCAAGGCGTCGCAAGATCGCTCGGTGCACAGCGCGCACTGACGCCGACTGCTGTGCGTCTCGCGCGCGCGGGGGAAGAGACGGGACGCTTGGCAGACATGCTCGCTCACGCCGCGACTCTTGAGGCTGAGGTCGCGAGCCGATTGACCAAGACGCTCATTGGAATTCTCGAGCCGGCGATGATTCTGATCTTCGGCGCGATCGTCGCGTTCGTTGCCGCGTCGCTGCTGCAGGCGATCTACAGCGTGAGGCCAACTTGATCCCGCGCGCGGGCGTCACGCTGCTCGAGCTGATCCTTGCTCTAGCAATCCTCGGACTCATGTCGGCGATCGTCGGACTATCAGCCCCGCGTACGCTCGTGATGCCTGCGTCGGCACGCGGAGTCGCGGCCGTGATGCGTTGGCGCGACTCGGCCATTAGGAGTGGGCATCGTGTGAGGGGCGACGTCAGCACTTTCCCGCGCCTCCTCGAGGTCACGGCGTTTCCCGATGGGCGCGTGCTGGCCGACAGTGAGCTCCGAATCGATCCCTTGTCGGGACGGGCGTCGAATGCGCCTCGCTGATTCGCGCGAAGGCTTTGCGCTACTCGAGGTAATCGTTGCGCTCACGATCCTCGCGTGTGCCGGTACCGTCGCCGTTACGCTCACATCGGAGGCATCGAGTGCCGTCCACCACATACGGGGCGCGGAGAAAGATATTCGCGCAGCGAGCGCATTCCTGGCATCCGTCTCCCTCTGGACACGCGCGGACTTCGATCGCCACCTCGGCGATCGGGTGCAAGGAGACTGGATCATGCGGATCGGTCGCCCAGAGCCGTCGCTATACAGCGCGTCACTGCTGGATTCGGCATCTCGATCGGAGCTTCTGCGCACCGAGTTTTATCGACCGTTGGATGCCGATGCGAAGTAAGGCAACGGCCCGCGGCTGCCGCCGAGCTTTCACGCTCATCGAGATCATCGTTGCGATGAGCATCTCCGCGATGCTGCTCGTCGGTGCACGCGCCATGCTCGGTGAGGTCGGCGACGATGCGCTGCGCATCGGCGCCGAGGCGGTGTTGCGAGATCACGACGCAAATAGCGAGCGATACTTCCGCGCGCTCGTTGGCCGCGTCGAGCTTGGCGGCGGATCCGAGCACGAGTTTGCAGGCGAGCCGCTGCGCGCGACCTTCTCCAGCTGGTGCGATACGCCCGGGGGCTGGCAGGAGCGCTGCCGCGTGGTGATGAGCGTCGAGCGAAGGAACAATAGAATCGCTGTCGTGGCCCGGCCGACGATCGGCCCGGCGGTCGTGCTGCGCGACAGCGCGCAACGCGGAGCCCTTCGCTATTTGATCACGGCCGAGGGCGGAGGCTCATGGCTGCAGATTTGGGGAGCCGGGATTACGGCACCCCTCGCGATCGGCGTCATCGTTGATGCCGACACGCTGATCATTCCAATCGGCGACAGGGGATGAGCAATCGGCGCGGCTTTGCGCTGCTCGCAGTGCTCTGGGTAACGGTCGCGCTTGCGGCGTTGGGATTGAGCTTGTCGCTCGTCGCGCGGCAGGCACTTGGCGCGGGTAGAAATCGCAATCAGCTCGCGAAGGAGGAATGGAGTGCGGAGGGGTGCGCCGCGCGTATCCGTGCATCGATCGAAGTGTATCTCCAGTCTCCACCGCGCGCGGACGCGCGAGGGCTGTCGGGCTGGTCGTCTCTCGACCAGGTGGTGACCGCGCAGGGTCGAGAAGCGAACGACTGTGAGATCGCAATGCGACCCGCTGGCGATCGGCTCGATGTAAATGCCGCCGACGCTCAGACACTCAGGGCGCTTCTTGCCGGCCTTCGTGTCGATGGGCCGCGGCGCGACTCGATGGTAGCCGCATTGCTCGACTGGCGGGACAGCGACGATGATCCACGGGAGCTGGGAGCGGAAAGCAGCTGGTATCTGCGCAGCGGACGCCAGTCGCCGCGTAACGGCGCGCTCGCAGACATTCTCGAATTGCATCGCGTGCGCGGCTTCGAGCAGATCTCCTTCGACAGCGTGCTCGACGTCGAGCCGGGGCGTGTTGATCTCAACCATGCGCCACTGTCTGTGATCGGAAGCCTTCCGGGATTCGACGTCGAAGCCGTGTCACGGATGGCTGAGATGCGATCCGAGCGCATTGCGGTTAGAGATCTGGCCGTATTTAGTGGAGCGCTTTCACCGGGTGCGCGCGAAGTCATGCTGGCGAGTTTCGCCGAGCTGAGTCGGATGACGACCACTGAGCCGGACGCGTGGGTAGTGACCGTGCGGGCGACGGGAGGATCTCCTGCTGTTGGCGCGACAGTGGAGTTTCGTCTCGTACGTGCGGGTGTCCGCGCTGCGATCGTCCGTCGCAGAAGCGGAGTCGTATGAGAATGACCGTCGGTCTCGCGGTCGCCTCGAACGCCGTGCGCGCCGTTGCCGTGCGTGATGGCGCGGTGAAGTGGGCGCTTCAAACCGAGGTGGTTCCCGGTGGAGATCTCAGGTCGGCGATCGCGGAGCTCCTGCGTTCGGCGCCCCTTCCGCGCTGGCCGAAGCCTCGCGTCGTGGCCGTTATTGGGCCGAGCGGGGCGCAGACGAAACGGCTGACAGGGCTGCCGCCGTTGCAGGATGACGCCGCACTTGCGCGCGTCGTACGCGGATCGGCGGGGCGTTTCTTCCTGCGCAATGGTATTCCGATCACGACTTCTGGAGTTTCTCCAGATGGCGATGGCGCATGGGGTGCGGCATTCGAGAGCCCCACAGTAGAGGCTATCGAAGACTGCTGCAGGCTGCGCGGGCTTCGAGTCCGTTTCGTGGCGCCAGCGTTGCTCGCGCTTCCCCTTGCCACACCAGAGAGGTCGATACTTTGGACCGATGGAGATGTGGTGACGGAATCGACGTACCACGCGAACGGGAGGCTTGCCTCGGTGATGCGAGTGATGGGGGCCACGCGGGAGGATACGAATCCGGTAGTGGTGCCAGCGCTTGCGATGTTGGGCGAAGGCGCGTGGCTGTTTGCCGATGCATTCGGGGCAACTCAATTGGATGACTCCGAGCCCGTGAGCTGGCGCGTTGGACGGGATCAACACTCGGAAAAACTTCTGTTGCGGGGCGGCAAGATCGCGGGTGTTGCTGCGGTGCTCGCGCTGATCGCTGCCATTCTCGTGCCTTCGCTCGGAGACTTGTACACTGCGCGACGCGTTAGCAGGGAGCTCTCGGCAATCTCTACACGCGCGAGCGTAGCAATCCGCGCACGCGGGGAGCTCGACCACATGTCGCGCGCGCTTGGCGATATCTCGCGATTCGCAGCGCGACGGCGTTCACCCTTGGATCTGCTCGCAGCGCTGACGCGTGCGCTCCCGGCCGAGGCGGCACTCGCGTCGATTCACGTAGACAGTGTTGCGGGGACGATGGTGATCGTGGCGCCGCGCATCGCCGGGGCGCTCGCAGCGCTCGATAGTTCGAAGGCGGTGGACAAGCTCGCGATCGTCGGACCGGTGACCAAGGAGATCGCGAATGGGAAGGAAGTCGAGCGCGCGTCCCTGCGATTCGTGCTGAAGTCGGCCACGGCGGGGGCGGGCGTACGATGAAGGCGCCGAAGCTTTCCGCGCGAGAGCGCCGAGTGATTACGTTCGGTGGAGCGTGCATCGTGGTTCTGCTCGCGGGAGCGCGCGGAATTCCCTCCGTTATCGCATGGAAGCGGGAAGTTCGAGCGGAAGCGACCGAGAATCGGCAGGCTCTCGCGAGCGCGCGCGAGGTGCTCGCGTCCGAGCGAAGCGTGCGCGATAGTGCGATCGCGCGCGGCAAGCGTGTCATCGCACTCGCACCGCTGCTGTTGAGCGGAGACTCGCCGGCGTCTGCGAGTGCGACACTCGAAGGA
>JACCWE010000076.1 GCA_013697785.1 Gemmatimonadaceae bacterium | reverse complement strand
ACCCTGAGCGGAGTCGCGGACTGCCTGGCGCGCGCCACGCGCACCATCTCCTCGCGACTCGGACGCTCGGCGCTGGCAGTGAAGCCGAGGTTTGCGAGGGCGCGGCCGATGGCGGAGGTCTCGGTGTTCTCGAGGCACGCCACGGCGTTGACGTCGCCATCGCCTTCGCGCTCGAGTGCCCATCCCGTTGCCGCGGGATCGTGCTCCTCCGCCGTGCGATAGACACGCGCGCGGAATATCACGGCATTGGCATCCCGCTCGACGAGCGAGGTGATGATGCGGCCGGCGGGATAGCGCTCATAGAAGAGAGTGATGCGGCGGGCGACGGGTGCGTAGCGATCCAGGTCGTACCCATTTTCTGCTTTCGGCATGGCGGGAATCCTCGTTGCGTTCGACGGATGCATCAGACGAACGCATGATATACCGAACAAATACCGAAAGCAATAGTTAAACGATAAACCCTTAGATTACAAGGGTTTACCTCGCCTAAACAGCGGTTACGGTTGCTCGTACCGATAGAGCGACCGGACTTTCGTGAATCTATACGGCGTTTGTGACCCGCTGGAGACCAGCGTTCCGTCGTACACGACATCGCCGGCCGGCGTCACTTCAGTCGCCTTGAGTGTACCCCCGAACGTGAAGCCGACAAGCGTGTTGCCGTTCACGAAGCGCTGCACGGATCCGGTGAAGTTCGTATAGATCGGCGGCGCATGCTTGTATTGAAACGCGAGCGACGCCGTGTGGGCGCTCGAGTCGAGCTGATACTCCACTGCTCGGCTCACCGACGGCGCGTGCTTCGTGCCGTTGTCGAAGATCAGCACGTTTCCATTCGCGAGCACGCGCGCGCTGTGCTGCGCACTGAATCCGTTGAGCGGATCACCGGTGATCGCGAAGTCGCTCGCCCGTGCGCTGAATGGGCTGGCGAGGGTCCAGAGCAGATCGCCGGTGGACGCGTCGATCTTCGTGATCACATCCAGATTTCTCCAGGACACCGCATAGTTGCCGTCCGGCGCGATCGAGATCGCATTTGGATGATCGAAGTCGATCTGGCCGGACGTCGGCTCGACATTGTCCGTCAGCTGAAAGTGGTCCCACGCATCGAACACGACGTGCTGACTGCCCCCTGCGTCCTGCCGCACGAGCTGGTGTCCCGTCACGAGCGTATCGGACGGACCGCCGTGGGCCGAGAGGTCGAGATGGCGCGCGGTGTACTGGAGCATGAGCGCTCCGTCGTACGCATCGTTGTTGAAGAGCAGCCAGAACTCGTGACCGTCGAGATACGAGCCGTCGGCAGCCGTGAACGTGCGCACGATGCTGCCGTCCGGCGTGAGCTCCACCGCCTGTCCGGCCACCTGCTCGCCGCCGTGCGACGTCGTGAGCACGGCGGTGAAGTCGCCGTTCGCCTGCTGCTTCGTCTCTTCCGCGGGGATACCGCCGGGAAAGGCGCGATACCAAGCCACGTTGCCGGCAGAATCGAAGGCAGTGATGTACGCCGTCGAGCCGTCCCAGAGCGAGGTGAGGATGTAGCCGAAGCTGGCGGGCGAAACGCTCGTGAGACTCACCGACTGGAGAAAGGTCGGCAGCGCGCCCGTCGTGAACGCGGCAGTGTCCGACGAGATCGTGCTGCCGTGGCCGATCGCCTCGAGATAGACGTGATACGCGGTGCCCGGCCGCAGTCCGAGCAACAGCGCAGTGCCCGAAACCGGAGTCGCGGACGCCCCTCCCTGGCTGCTGAACGGCGTGCTCTGGATCGCGTCGCCCCCCGTCCAGTACACGGCGTGCACCGAATCGGCGTTCGCCAGCGTGAGCGTCGCGATCGCGGAGAGCACGTTGTTCGGGTTCGCCGCCACGGTGAATGCCGAGAATTGAGGCTTCACGATGGGGACGTTGCTCCCGTTGTCATCGCCGCAGGCGAGGAGAAAGAGTGAGATCGCGGCTATTGGGAGTGCGGCTTTGAGTGACATGGACATGCGGTTCGTGCATGCGGGCAGGAGAGCTCGGGGCGAGCTCAGCGCCACACATCGCGGTGTGAAGTTTTCTTCATCACTTGCGAATTTCATGCGCGAACGGCTTTTCGCGGGCCGAGGCTGAGTTTGCATTTCTCCTGAACAGAGTTTATAATACTCCTGAACAGGAGTGATTCCATGGCCGCCAGAGGGTATCCCGCCACTCGCTACGAGCCGTCCCCACTCGTCGACCTCGTCTCGCCCCCCGCGCGCGAGCGACTCAGCCCGGCCGCACTCAACGCCTTTTTCACCATGATCGACCGCTGGAGCGTTCGCGACGACGACGCCCGCGCCCTCCTCGGCGGCGTCACCAACGGGCCCTACTACGAGATGAAGAAGCACCCGTCCGGGCGCGTCCTCGACGCCGACACCCTGCTCCGCGTGTCCTACCTCATCGGGATCTTCAAGGCGCTCAACATCCTTCACGGCCCCGCACTCGCCGACGACTGGATTCGTCTGCCGAATACGAATCGCATTTTTGGCGGCAGCACGCCGCTCGCCTACATGCTCAGGGGCGGCGTGAATGCGATGCAAACCGTGCGTCGCCTGCTCGACGCGCGGCGCGGCGCGACGTGAGCGCGTTTCCTCGCCTCTCCCACGTTCGCCGCAACGACAACCACCGGCTCATCCCGTCGCAACATCGCGACGAAGGACGCACCGTGCTCGCGCGCCTCACCACCGACGCATCCGAGCTGGCGCTTCTCTACGATCTCGACAACGCGACCAACGATCGCCTTCTCGCCGAGAACGATCTGCTCCCCGGCATCCGCGTTCACGAGCTGCTCTTCGGCGTGCCCTACTACCGCACCGTCAACGCTGCGTTCACGCACGCCCACCCACTGGGCAGCCGCTTCAATGATCCCGATCGCGGCGCGTGGTACGCCGCCTTCGAGATTCGCACCGCGCAGGCCGAGATCGCCTTTCACAAGACGCTGCACCTCGAGGAGGTCGGCCGCTACGAGGACGAGGTCACGTTCGACGACTACCTCGCGGACTTTAGCTGCGATCTCCACGACCTGCGCGCCGATCCGGCATTCGACGCCTGTCTCGACCCCGCGAGCTACGTCGCATCGCAAACGCTCGCCGCGCATCTCCTGGAGGTCGGCTCGCTTGGCGTCATCTACCCGAGCGTCCGGCGCGCAGGCGGGACGTGCGTAGCGTGTTTTCGGCCGGCGCTCGTGATGAACGTCCGCCGCGCGAAGACGTATCGATTTCGGTGGAGCGGGAAGCCGACGCCGGTGATCACGGTGGACGACGGGCAGTAGCGGCAGTGGGAGCGCGCGCTACTTCTTCGCGCTCATCCCCCTCAACAGCCTCATCATCTTCACATCGTACTCATCCGGCGTCGCATCGTCGTCCGCGATCTCGAAGTTCGCCTGCGGCGTCTCGAGAATCAGCGGCACCTTCTTCGCGCGCTTATCCGCGAGCAGCCAGCCGAACGCATCCTTCCCGATCTTCCCCTCCCCGATCAGCATGTGGCGATCCTTGTTCGAGCCGAGATCGCCTTCGCTGTCGTTCAGGTGAAAGAACGATGGAGGCGATCCCGCCGCCTCCTCGAATTCATCGAGGATCTTCGTGAGCGCCGACTTCGACTCGCTGATATCGTGCCCCGCCGCGAACAGGTGGCACGTGTCGAGCCCGAAGCCCGTGCGCTCGCGCAGCGACGCGGGCACATCCTCGAGCATCATCCCGATCTCCTCCGGCGTGCGTCCCATAGTGAGCCCCGCGCCCGCCGTGTTCTCGATCAACACGCGCGTGTCGCCCTTCACGGTCTTGAGCGCGTGCGTAATCGCCTTCGCGACGCGCTTCGCCGCCGAGGCTCGATCGCCGCCCGTCGCCGCGCCCGGATGAAAGCAGACTTGCCCAACGCCGAGCGCCGTCGAGCGCTCGAGCTCCTTCGCGAGCCCGTCGCGAGCGCGCCCCCATTTCTCCTCGTCGTTCGACGCGGTGTTCAGCACGTACGCCGAGTGCACGACGACGTTCTCCGGCTTGATTCCACTCTTCTCGAGCGCGGCCTTGAATCGCTCGACCCGCTCCGGTCGAATCGACTGCTTGTCGCCGTAGTATTTCGGAATCGTCGTGAAGATCTGGAGCGCCGTCATTCCGCCATTTCCAGCGCGGAGCGCCGCCATGTCGATTCCGCCGTTGTCAACCGTGTGTGCGCCGAGCAAGAGTGGCATCTGTCCGTGTGTTGAGAGCTTGTTGTGACGGCGTGCGCCCTGCACCTTTTCCATCTCTACCTTGCGCTCCGTACCCCGATTTCGGGAGACGCCCGCGCCCCTCTAGAATAGCGATTCGTCGTCATGTCTGTCGCCACCAAGACCGCTCCGGCCGCCCCGAGCCAGGCCTCCACCACTGCCGCACCGCCCGCCGCGGCCCCGCTCGTTTCACCGATCGTCGCCGCATTCAACGGGCACCGTCGCACCCCGCCTCCGATCAATGAGCCGATTCGGAGCTACGCCCCCGGAACCGCCGACCGCGCGGAGCTCAAGGCACGTCTCGAATCGATGTCCAACGAGGTCGTCGACATCCCGATCGTGATCGATGGACGCGAAATTCGCACCGGCGACACCGCGAACGTCGTGATGCCTCACGCGCATCAGCACGTACTCGGCCAGTGGCATGCGGCCGACGTTTCGCACGTCGCGCAGGCGATCAGCGCGGCCGAGCGTGCGCGCGCGGATTGGGGGAACTGGCCGTTCGAGGAGCGCGCCGGCGTCTTCCTGCGCGCGGCCGAGCTGCTCTCCACCCGCTATCGCGCGACGCTCAACGCCGCAACGATGCTCGGACAGTCGAAGACGGCGTTCCAGGCAGAAGTCGATGCGGCGTGCGAGCTCGCGGACTTCTGGCGCTTCAACGTGCACTTTGCGGAGAATCTCTACGCTGATCAGCCGATCAGCGACAAGGGGATCTGGAACCAGACTGACTACCGCCCGCTCGAGGGATTCATCTACGCGGTGACGCCATTCAACTTCACGGCGATCGGCGGCAATCTCTCTACGGCGCCGGCGCTCATGGGGAACACGGTACTCTGGAAGCCCTCGGCGACGGCGATGCTGAGCGCACACTACATCATGGAGATCCTGAAGGAGGCGGGGCTTCCGCCGGGAGTGATCAACTTCATCCCGGGCGACCCGATCGCCATCTCGAACGCCGCGCTCTCGCATCGCGACTTCGCGGGGCTGCACTTCACCGGGAGCACGACGGTCTTCAATCTGATGTGGAAGCAGATCGGCGCGAACACGTCGAGCTATCGAACGTATCCGCGCATCGTCGGCGAGACGGGCGGCAAGGACTTCATCGTCGCGCATCATACGGCGGACGCCGAGGCGCTGGCGGTCGCAATCATTCGCGGTGGTTTCGAGTATCAGGGGCAGAAGTGCTCGGCGGCGAGTCGCGTGTACGTCCCGCAGTCGTTGTGGGGCGAGGTGCGCGATCGCGTCGTCGCGATGATGAGCGAGATCAAGGTCGGCGACGTGCGCGACTTCCGGAACTTCATGGGCGCGGTGATCGACAAGCGCTCGTTCGACAAGATCAGCGGCTATCTCGACGACGCGAAGAAGAACGCCAGGATCATCGCGGGCGGAACGACGCGCGGCGAGGCCGGCTACTTCGTCGATCCGACGCTGGTCGAGGCGAAGGATGCCGGCTATCGACTGATGTGTGAGGAGATCTTCGGCCCCGTGGTGACGGCGTTCGTCTATCCCGATGCGAAGTTCGCCGAGATTCTCGACACGGTGAACACGACGTCGCCGTACGCGCTCACCGGCTCGATCTTCGCACGCGATCGCGCGGCGGTGCAGATGGCGATGCTGAAGCTGCGCGATGCGGCGGGGAACTTCTACATCAACGACAAGCCGACGGGCGCGGTGGTCGGGCAGCAGCCATTCGGCGGCGCGCGCGCGTCGGGGACGAACGATAAGGCGGGCTCGATGCTCAACCTCGCGCGCTGGGTCAGCGCGCGCAGCGTGAAGGAGACCTTCGCGCCGCCCCATGACTTCCGCTACCCGTTCATGGGAGCAGAGTAGGTGGCGACGACTGCACCGCGCACGATGCGAGCGCGCTTTTACACGCTGGACGTTTTCACGGATACGGTTTTCGGCGGCAATCCACTCGCGGTGTTCCCGGACGCATCGAAGATTCCGGAGTCAGCGCTGCAGAGCATCGCGCTCGAGCTGAATCTCTCGGAGACAGTGTTCGTCTATCCGCCCGTCGATGCGAAGCACACGCGACGTGTTCGCATCTTCACGCCGGTGTACGAGATGCCGTTTGCCGGTCACCCGACCGTCGGCTGCGCGTTCGCACTCGCGGCGCTCGGAGAGATTCCGCTCGCTGGTGAGGCGCGCATCGTGCTCGAGGAGCTCGTCGGCCCGGTGCCGGTGCTCGTGCGCGGCGACTTCAAGAAGCCGACGTTTGCGCAGCTCTCCGTCGCGAAGCTCCCGGAGACGGGACCGCCACCGCCCGGGCGCACGCATCTCGCCGAGGCGCTGTCGCTCGACCCGTCGGACATCCTCGGCGGGATGACCGCGCCGCAGGCGATCTCGTGCGGCTTTCCGTTTCTGCTCGTGCCACTGCGCGACCTCGACGCCGTGCGGCGCGCGCGCGTCCGCATGGATCAGTGGGACTCGGCGCTCAAGTCGTACTGGGCGCCGGACATCATGGTGTTCGCGCGCGACGCGGAGCGCGACGGTGTGATTCGCGCGCGAGTGTTCGTGCCCGGGCAGGGGATCATCGAGGATCCGGCCACGGGATCAGCGGCGGCGGCGCTCGGCGGCTACCTCGCGGCGCGCGAGAGCGCTCCGAGCGGGAACTTCAGCTACCTCGTGGAGCAGGGGTTCGAGATCAAGCGGCCGAGCATCATCCGTCTCGAGGTGGACAAGGCGGATGGGGACGTGACGGCCGTGCGCGTTGGGGGGAGCGCGGTGATGGTGAGCGAAGGGATGATGGAC
The DNA here is from genome assembly GCA_013697785.1 of Gemmatimonadaceae bacterium. GTDB lineage: Bacteria > Gemmatimonadota > Gemmatimonadetes > Gemmatimonadales > Gemmatimonadaceae > FEN-1250. The sequence continues at coordinate 5,735 of JACCWE010000076.1, read as the reverse complement.
GTTCCGCTCCCGGAGCCTACTTTGACGAAATGAGGAAGGTGTTGCCGTCGGGATCCCGGAACATCACCGAGCTTCCCCACGGCGCGACCTTCGGGGGCCCGTGCGCGATCCTGATCTGTGACGGCGATGCTCACGAAGCACGGATATCGCTGCGTACGAGATCAAGCGTCCGTGGCGACGAGGTGCACGCTAGCCCGCCCGCGCGATCTGCTGCGACGCCCTGGTCACTGCCAGCGCGCGGAGATTCGGCGTCCAGATGCTCACGCGATCTCGCCCCGCATCCTTCGCAGCGTACAGCGCCTCGTCCGCGCGCGAATGCAGGTCGTGCAGGATGTTCTCGTCGTGCACGCGATCGGCGACGAGCCCGATGCTCACCGACACCGCGAGCTTGGACACGCCCTGAAAGCGATGCAGCGCGACGGCCTCGCGCACGCGCGTCGCGAGGCGGAAGGCGCCCGCGGCCGAGGTCTCGGGCAGCAGGAGTGTGAACTCGTCGCCGCCCGTGCGAGCAACGCAGTCGCCGCCGCGCGCGATCGAGCGCAGCAGCTCGCCCACTTCCTGGATGACCGTGTCGCCCGCCTGATGGCCCCAGCTGTCGTTGATATCTTTGAAGTAGTCGACGTCGAGCGCGAGCAGCGCGACATCCTTCCCCGTGCGCGCGGCGCGTGCCAGCTCACGCTTGAGCTGCTGCTCCAGTCCGCGGCGATTGAGACATCCGCTGAGCGGATCCGTGAGCACGAGGTTCGCGAGCTGCGCGCGCACACGATTGTAGGCGCGACCGACCATCGTGACGCCGTCGGGACGCTTCTCGTGCGAGAGATCGAACTCCTCGCTGAAATCCCCTTCCTGCGCGCGCTCGAAGAGCGTCGCGATGCGGTGCAGCCGCTCCTTGAATGACCCGTAATGGATGATGAACGAGGATGCGGCGAGCACGAACACCGCGAGCGATGCGAGCTCCTGCGGCCATCCGAGCGGGAGACCGTCGCCCGTCACGCTGCGTATCATGCCGAGGTAGCCCGCGACGATTGCGACGAGTGCGCCCCAGGCGATTCGTCGGCCGAAGTAGAACTCGCTCAGATGCAGAATGGCGAAGGCGAAGAGGAGCGAGCGCCCGTAGTACTCGGGCGGCGTCGCGACTCCGGTGATCGCGAAGACGAAGAGAATGTCGGCCGCGACGATTGCGAGCACGACGCCCTGCGTCGCTTCGCCGGTGCGACGCACGAGCATCGTCAGCAGCAGGGTCACGAGCACGTAGGCGACGACCGCCGCGACACTCGACGACGAGATGTGTGGCACCGCGTCGGCCGCGAGGAGCGCGGTGCCGATCGAGGCAATGAGAAGCGCGAAGCCAAGACGAACCCTGCTCTGCCAGAGCAGGATCTCTCCGTTGGCCTGTTCTATAGTGAGAGTCTTCGTACGAAAGTCCGGCAAAGGTGAATGGCTTGCCGGGGAGAAAAGCGATCCCCATGCCAATTCTTTCCAGTGGCCGAACTCTCAGTGATATAACGGGTTGTGATCGTTATACGGAACTTCGTGCCGCCGCTGCACCCTCGCGATTGGCGAGGATCAGGCGAATTGCGCGTCGACTACGCGGCTGGAAACAGCTAGCGCGAAGTGCGCTCCGAGAGGTCGAGCATCGTGGCGCCACTGATGTATTCAACTATTTGCGGTGCCTCGAGTGTCGACAGCCGCTTTACGACATTCGCCACACGGCGCGCCTGCGCAAGCATGTCGTCGCCCAGTTCGCGAATGTCGGCCGGCAGCGCATCATCCATCAGCATCAGCTGCACATTGCCCAACAACGCAGCCAGCGGATTGTTGACCTCGTGCTGGATCGCAAGCGCTGTCTGGCCGATCCCCGCAAGCCACTGTGCATTCGCGAGTGCATCCTCCGCACCCCAGCGTGCTTCGTTCGCCGCGATGCGACGCTCGGCGATCTCGAGTCGGGCGGTGATCGACGATGGAGTGAACGGCTTGAAGAGGTAGTCGTCGGCGCCGGCGTCGAGCGCGTTCACGACGTCATCGCCTTCGATGCGGCCGGTGACTACGAGGACGAAGGTGTCGCGCGACCACTCCGATGCGCGAATGCGCCGGCACACTTCGAGTCCGTCGAGCTCCGGCATCTGCCAGTCCAGGATCACGAGCGAAGGATGCTCCATCTCGAAGATCGCCCACGCCATCCCGCCATCTTCCGCCGGCAGCGGCTCGTGACCACGATCGAGAACGGCCGCCTCGATGAGGCGGCGAACGAGCAGGCTGTCATCGGCGACGATGACTCTCACGCGCTGCCGATCACGCGGCGACGCGCTCGAGCAGCCGATTGATCGAGCCGAGAAGGATCGTCTCGTCGACGATGGGCTTCGTGATGTAGTCATCGAAGCCATGCGCCAGATACTTGCCGCGATCGCTGCTCATCGCGTGCGCCGTAAACGCGATTACGGGGAGATGACGAAACTCCGGATCGGCGCGGATGTGGCGGAGCACCTCCACACCATCCATACCCGGAAGCGAGATGTCGAGGAGCACGATCTCCGGCCGCTCGGCGGCAAGCGACGCGAGTCCCTCGGGGCCGGTCGGATGCTCGGTAACTTCGTAGACGTCGCCGAGGATCGCCTGCAGGAGCAGCCGATTGTCGACGTTGTCCTCGATGATCATGATGCGTCTCGTCATGGAGATGTCGGTGGGAGAAAGGCCGTCTCGAGCCAAACGGTGTAGCGGGCGAGTTCTTCATCCAGGTCGGACAGTGCGCGGGCGAGGTCCGGCGGATGATCCGGACTCTCGAGTCGCTCCGCGATGATCTGCACGCGCAACGCGCCCATCTGCCCGGCGCTCGACTTGAGCATGTGCGCCATCGCCCGAACCGCCTCGATGTCGCCACTCGCGAGCGCGACACGCGCGGTCGCGATACGCGCAGGAGCCTCCTGTAGGAATAGTGTCGTGAGCTCCTCACGAAGCTTGAGCCCGCCGAAGCGCTCGAGGCGCCTGAGCGCATCTGCGTCGCCGACGGCATCGTGCGCTGTGTTTATCGTCATGTGACGACTATGATGAGAGGTGCGTGTGACATGTGTGCAATGTGCCACACATGCTCGCATCTCTGCATGAGAGTTCTCTAATGGCCGACTACAAAATCCTGATTGCAGACGACGACCCGGTGGTCGCAGCGGCGGTTAGCGGCGCGCTCAAGTCGCGCGGCTATACGATCGTTCTCGCGCGCGATGCGATGCAGGCCTTCATGTTTTCGGTGCAGCAGCAGCCCGACGTGATCCTGCTCGATATCAACATGCCCGCAGGCACTGGACTCGGCGCTCTCGCACGGCTGCAGGCGTCGGCGCGCACATCGTCGATCCCGGTGCTCGTGATGAGCGGGAGCGCGGATCTCACGCTGCTGGCGACGGTGTGCGCGGAAGGCGCGAAGGGATTTTTTCGCAAACCCGTGGACCTCGACGCGCTCTGCGCCGGGATCGAGGCGCTGCTCCCCTCCCCGTCGGTAAACGGCTAGCGAGAGGGTATCACGCGCCCGATTACTTCGCGCGGCGGATCTTCTCGCGGACGATGCGATTCTTGTCGTCGACGAACACGAGCTTCGGCTCGAAGTTCTCGAGCTCACTCATCTCGTAGTCGGCGTAGCTGATCACGATCACGTGATCGCCGGCGGCACCGAGTCGCGCGGCGGCGCCATTGAGCTGAATCGTGCCGCTGTTGCGCTCGCCCTCGATGATGTACGTCTCGAGGCGGGAGCCGGTATTGACGTTCACCACCTGCACTTTTTCGAACGGCAGGATGTCCGCAGCTTCCATCAGCGCGGAATCGAGGGTGAGCGATCCCTCGTAGTGGAGATCGGCGCCGGTGAGCACCCCGCGATGAACCTTCGACTTGCACATGGTGCGGCGCATGTTGGCGTCGCCTCCGAATAAGCTCGTTGGAATGCGCGTTCTGACGGGCGGGCGAATGACGAAATATAGCGGTGGACCGCCTGCGACGGTGACCGAGGTGATTGCGCAATGCACGCCGGACTGTTCTCATACCGGAGACCCTTCACGAGGCCCTGTAGATGCGCCGTACCGCTGCCCTGCTTCTTTTGCTCCTCGACATGATCACCTCGCGAGCGCGCGCCCAGGCACTGGACTGGACGGCGATCAACGACGAAGCGCTTCACACGCTCGCCGACTACATCAAGGTCAACACGACTGATCCGCCGGGAAACGAGCTCGACGCGGCGCGCTTCCTCAAGAAGATCCTCGACAAGGAGGGGATCGAGGCGACGATCTACGACACGACGGCAATAGGAGCGAATCGCGCGAATCTCTACGCGCGGTTGAAGGGGAATGGCTCGAAGAAGGCGGTCGCGCTCGTGAGTCACATGGACGTGGTGCCGGTGGCGCCGGCCTTCTGGTCGGTCGATCCGTTCGCTGGAGTCGTGAAGGACGGCTACATCTGGGGACGCGGCTCACTCGACATGAAGGGGCAGGCGATCGTGCAGCTGATGGCGATGATCGCGATCAAGCGAAGTGGGGTGCCGCTCAATCGCGACATCGTCTTCATCGGCAACGCCGATGAGGAGTTCGGCGGCGAAGGGGCGGTGCAGTTCGTGAAGAGCCACGCCGATCTGCTGAAGGACGTCGAGTTCCTGATGACGGAGGGCGGCGAAAATCTCGTCGTCGACGGAAAGCTCAAGTACTATGGCGTGGGCGTCTCCGAGAAGCAGACCTTTTGGCAGAAGGTCGTCGTCACCGGCGTGCCGTCGCACGGATCGCGTCCGACAAAGCAGAACCCAGTGCCGCGCCTCGTCGTCGCGCTCGCTCGCATTGCGAGGTACGAGACGCCGCTGCACGTGCTCCCCGACGTGCAGAAGTTCCTCCACGACATCGCGCCCCAGTACAAGGGCGAGCAGCGCGCGTGGCTCGCCGACGTGCGGAGCGCCGTGAAAATTCCACGCGCACGAAAATGGCTCACGGACAACATCTACTGGAATGCGATCCTGAGGAACACGATCTCGCTCACGATGCTGCAGGGGTCGAACAAGACGAATGTGATTCCGGCCGAGGCGTCGGCGCAGATGGATATCCGGCTGCTGTCGGATACGGACCCGGCGGAATTCCTCGCCACGCTCAAGCGCATCGCGAACGACACTGCGGTACATTGGGTGAATCAGATCGAGCCGAAGACGAAGCTCCAGAGCCCGATCGACACGGATCTCTTCCGCGCGATCGAGAAGGCATCGCACGAACGAAACCCGAATGTGATCGTGACGACACCGATGTTCACTGCCGCATCCGACCGCCCGACCTACCGCGCGCTCGGCATCATCACCTACGGCTTCGATCCCTTTCTCGTCGAAAACGAAGAGATGCACAGCGGCATGCACGGCAACAACGAGCGGCTAGCCGTGAGCAACGTGGGCTTTGGCGTGAAGTACCTCTATGACGTGCTGCGATACGTGCAGTGAGTCGATAAGCGCGACCTCCGCGAAAATACAAGCCGCCACCAATTGGTGAAACCGAATGAACCGATGAGGGGCACGGATCAACAACGGCTTGCTGCAGTGGCAGTATCCGTAGAATCCGTGCCCTTGATCCGTTTTTTTCGCCTTAAAATTGTTAGCGCTTGCCCGGTACAATCCGGGTTGATGGGTTACAGAATATTCCGGGATGATGGGTGACACTCTAGCGTCGGGACAGCCCTTTCACGAGGCGAGCGATGTCCTGGCAGGAGATGTCCCCGATGACCCAGCGACT
>JACCWE010000071.1 GCA_013697785.1 Gemmatimonadaceae bacterium | reverse complement strand
GGCGCAGCCACCGGCGCAGCTACCCGCGCAGACCGACGCCAAGCCATTGCCGACGGCCGGTGCCCAGCCACCATCGGCAGCAACCGTCGCGAGCTCCACGATCGCAACGGCGTCGCGGGCACTCAAGCGCCCCCTCATCGACGGCCGCGATGATGACGAGGTATGGAGAAACGCGCAGCCGATCACGAGCTTCCGGCAGTTCAGCCCCGTCGCGAACGGCGATGTGCGATTCAAAACGAAAGGGAAGGTTGCGTACGACGATCAGAATTTTTACGTCTACATACGGATGTTCGATCCGCATCCGGACAGCATCCTCCGCCTGCTCGGCCGCCGCGACGTTCGAGTCGCCACGGACCAGATCAAGATCATCATTGATTCGTATCATGACCTGCGGAGCGGCTATGAATTCGCGGTGAACCCCGCCGGGGTGAAGCGCGACTACGCGGTGTACAGCGATATCAACGAGGATCCGTCGTGGGATGGCGTCTGGGAGGCGGCGACCACAGTCGACTCCCTCGGGTGGACTGCCGAGTTCCGCATTCCGCTCTCGCAGCTTCGCTACGCCGATGCGAAGGAGCACACCTTCGGCTTCGGAATCTGGCGCGACATCGATCGCTTCAAGGAGCGCGACAGCTGGCCGGAGTACAAGCAGTCCGATGCTCGCTTCATGTCGCAGCTTGGGACTGTGGTGAAGATCTATGGCATCCCGTCGCCGCATCGCCTCGAGGTGGTGCCGTACGTCGTTGCAAAAAATGCTTCCGTCGACGCGTTCTCGAGCGAAGGGCGCGACAACAAGCTCTCGGCCGGCGCGAACGTGAAATACGGGATCACGTCGAATCTCACGCTCGATGCGACGGTCAATCCCGACTTCGGACAGGTGGAGTCCGATCCATCCGTGCTCAACCTCTCGGCATTCGAGACGTTCTTCGCCGAGCAACGCCCGTTCTTTCTCGAGGGGACGGGGATCTACAGCTTCCAGGTGAACTGCAACAACGTCAACTGCAACCATGAAGGACTGTTCTATTCGCGGCGAATCGGGCGCTCACCGCAGCTCGGGTATCTCTACGCGGACGCGAGCTCTCCGACGGCGACGACCATCCTGGGCGCGACGAAGCTCACGGGGCGCCTCGCGAGGGGGATGTCGATCGGGGTGCTCGACGCGGTGACTCAGCGCGCCTCCGGCCCGCACAGTACGACGCTCGAGCCCACGACGAATTATGCGGTGGCGCGCGCGCAGCAGGATCTGCGCGGTGGCGAGAGCGGAATCGGGGTGATCCTCACGGGCGTCAATCGCAACAACGACGACTTCACGCGCGGCGTGCTCAATCGAAATGCGTACGTCGCGGCCACGGACTTTCGGCACCGCTTCAGCAACCGGCGCTTCGAGATCACCGGTTCGATCGATGCGAGTCGGGTCGGCGGCACTCCGCAATCGATGCTCGCGACGCAGACCGACCCCGTGCACTACTATCAGCAACCCGACGGCGCGCTGCGTCTCGACTCCGTACGGACATCGCTCGTTGGAGACGCGGAGCAGATCACCTTCGGCAAGGTGGGCGGCGGCGTAACGCGCTTTCAGACGTCGTACAACCGCATGTCACCCGGCTTCGAGACGAACGATCTCGGCTATCTCCAGCGCGCAGACCTGCAGAACTGGAGCACGTGGGCATCGCTGAGCTTCACGAGCCCCAGACTCTTCTTCAATTCGGCGTACCTCAATTTCAAAGAGTGGAATTACTGGAACAACGCGGGGCTCCTCCTCGAGCGCGCGGTGAACACGAACTGGCACTTCATCCTGCGCGACAACTTCGAGGTCGACATGGGTGCCACCGGCTCTCAGCTTCCCGGAACGTTCAGCGATCGCGCTTCGCGCGGGGGACCCGCGGTGAGGCACTCACCGTTCGTGAGCGGCTTCCTCTTCCTCGGCGCCGACAATCGGAAGCAGGTGATTCCGGGAATTCAGTTGAATGCGGGACGCACCGACTATGGGCGCGGCTACTTCTACGAGATCGATCCGAGTGTCGAGCTTCGCGTCTCGAGCCGCTTCCACATGAACGCGAGCACCTCGTACAATCGCAACCGCGATGACTCGCAGTGGTACGGCAATTTCGAGGATTCGGTGGGCACCACGCACTACACGTTCGCGCACCTCGACCAGCGCACGCTGAGCGCAACGCTTCGACTGGACGTCACCGCCACGCCGAACCTGACCTTTCAATTGTATGCATCGCCCTTCGTGACGAAGGGGACCTTCTCGAACATCCGCGAACTCGACGATCCGCGCGCCGAGAACTACGACGATCGGTACAAGGCGTATACGGATGCGTCGATGCTTGCCAATAAGCCGAACGGCTTCAACGTAAAGCAGTTCCGATCGAATGCCGTGGTGCGCTGGGAATATCGCCCGGGCTCGGCGCTCTTCCTGGTGTGGACGCAACAGCGGCAGGGCGACGAGTCGCTCGCCGGAGAACAGTCGTTCGGCGGTGACTATCGAGGTCTCTTCAATCTGCACCCCGACAACACTTTTCTCGTGAAGATGTCGTACTGGTTCAACCGGTAGTCACCCGGGGCTTCGACTGCCGTTCGTGGTGCGCCGCGCCTGCGCTTCGATCGCATTCCAGCGCGCCAGCACGGCGCGGAACTCCTCCCGCGCACGACGGCACGCCGCGACCTGGCTGGCACTGGGCGCGATGTCCGCGCCCTGCATCGACATCGCGGCAGCCATGAGGTCGTCGCCGACGCTCTCGAGTGTGGCGGGACGCGTAGGATCGACGGCACCGCGACGCCGCGGAGCTTCGTCGGCATCTTCTCTTTTCGGCGGCGCGATCGCCTCGAGCTTCTCCGCGATGCCGGTCGAGCGGTCGCCGCTCGCGAGGCGCGCCTGGAGCGCGCGTGCCCGCGCATGCGCCGCGCGCACGATCACCGCGTCGTCGTACATCTCCTTCGACAGCGCAGCGAGTTGCGCCAGGCCGACGGCTGGTGTCGTCACACGCGGATCGAGGCGCAGTGTGAGCGGTTGCTCGACGCGCCTGCTCATTCCGATGAGGCGCACCATGTACTTTCCCGGCGGCGCCCACGGCGCATCCATCGCGGGGAAGGTGCGATGCGGTACCGCGCCGTTCCCGCTCTCATCCTCGGCGACATCCTCGCGCTCGTCGACGATCGGATCGTACCGCAGATCCCACGTCATGCGGTGCATACCCGGAGCGGTGGACAGCGCAACCGCCGGCGCGGCCCAGTAGAGCGGCAGGCTACAGTCGGGCGCCCTCGGATCCTGCTGGCACACGCGGTTGTACGCCTCCGGATCGCGCGCAGGATCGGGATCGAGCACGCGGTCGGCGCTCGAGTAGTGCCGGATGACCCTTCCGGCGGCATCGACAATCTCGATCGCGATCGTGTCGTGAACCGCGCCCGCGAGGTAGAAGTCGATGATCGCGCCAGGCGATGGATTTTCGCCGGCGGGAAGCTCGGGCGGCCACGGGGTCGGATCGTTCGTCGCGCCACGGACGCGCACCGCAGTCGCGGGCTTCAACAGGTAGAGATCGCGCGCTGTGCTCACGGCGGCCATCTGCCGCAGCGGCGTGATGTCGTCGAGAATCCAGAAGCCGCGCCCATGGGTGGCGGCAATGAGATCAGAGCACATACACGTGCTGTCGTCCTTCACCTCGAGGTCGCGTACGGAGATCGCGGGCATGTCGCGCTTGAGCGACTGCCAGTGATCGCCGTCGTCGAACGAGACCCACACCTGCGCATCGGTAGCCGCATAGAGCAGCCCCTTGCGCCGGGGGTCTTCGCGGATGGAGTTCGCGACTGCTCCCGGCGCGATGCCGTCGTCGATTTCGGTCCAGCTCTTTCCGCCGTCGTGCGTGCGCAGGAAGTGCGGATTCATGTCGTCGAGACGCAGCGTGTTCGCCGCAGCGTACGCGGTGCGGTCGTCGAAGTGCCCCGCCTCGATGTTGAAGATACGCGTCCACGGTTTGATCTCCGCAGGCGTGACGTTGCTCCACGTCGCGCCGCCGTTCGCCGTGACCTGTATCGTGCCGTCGTCGGCGCCGGCCCAGATCACGCCGATGTTGCGCGGCGAGGGCGAGAGCGCGGTGATCGCGCCCTTCGGGGACGGCGTGACCGTGCTTGCGTACTTCCCGGCATTTGCGGGGACGGCCCAACTCTGCCGCGTCAGATCGGGGCTGATGCGCGTCCAGCTGTGCGCGTGGTCCACCGATTTCCACACTGCGTTCGACGTGTAGAAGAGCACGTTCGGATCGAGCGGCGACCAGTTGATGGGCATCGTGCGGACATTGCGGTTGTACTTGGTACCACGCTCGGTCGCGTCGGGCCCGACGTGCGTAATCTGTCCCGTCTTGCGATTGAACAGCGACACGTTGGTGCGCATGCTGCCGTACACCTTGTCCGGATCCCTCGGATCGGGCGCGGCGATGCCGTACTCCTGAATGTCGACCGGATGCCAGTCGTGGAAGGTGATCTCGCCATCCATCGACCTGCTGTCGACGCACGCCGAGCCCGAGTCCTGCTGTCCTCCGCACACGCGATACACGAACGATGCGTCGGTCGACACGTGATACATCGCAGCCGTCGACTGCGTGTACCAGTTGCTCCACGACGTGCCACGGTTGGATGACACGACTGCGCCCTGGTCCGACACGAGGAGCAGGATATTCGGATTGTTCGGATTGATCCAGACCTTCTGATAATCGTCACCGCCCGGTGCGCCGCGGATGGCGGACCAGGTCACGCCGCCGTCCTCCGAGCGCCAGAACACAATCGACGCGCTGTAGATGACGTTCTCATCCTTCGGATCGACGGCGAGCGTCGCGAGGTCGCCGCCGCCGATGCGGAGCAGCGGGCGACCATCGGGCTTCGCGTTCGCGCCTGCGTCCTTCGATTTCGAATCGTGCGCCGCGAGATACCAGTGCTCGCCCGCGTCCACGGACTTGTAGAGCGCGAGCACCTCGTCGGCGCCGCGCGCCGAGTCCTGCGCGGTGGGCGCGCCAGCGACCATCGCATACAGGACTTTGGTGTTCGAGGGCGCGATCGCGAGATTCGCCTCAAGCACCGCGGGTAACCCTCCACCGAGCGGCTTCCAGCTGCTGCCGCCGTCGGTCGACTTGAAGACGCCGCCCGACGCGCCGCCGAACTGCGCGCCCTCGATGAAGCTCTGTTGCTGCTGCCAGAGCGCCGCGTATACCGTGTTCGGATCGTTGGGATCGATGCGTACGTCGTTCGCGCTGGTATAAGCATCCTTGTACAACACTTTCTCGAACGTCTTGCCGCCGTCGATCGAGCGGAAAATGCCGCGCTCCTCGTTCGGCCCGTACGGATGTCCGAGCGCGGCGATGAAGAGCCGGTTCGGATCGCGTGGATCGACGTCGATCATCGCGATCATCTGCGTGTCGCGAAGTCCGAGGTGCGTCCACGTCTTCCCGGCATCGGTCGATTTGTAGACGCCGTTGCCGACGGCGAGATCGGGACGGATGATCCCCGCGCCACTCCCCACGTAGATGATGCTCGGATCGGACGGCGCGACGGCGATCGTGCCGATCGATCCGGTGGGTTGCTCGTCGAAGAGCGGCACCCACGTGGAGCCGTAGTCCGTGGAGCGCCAGACGCCGCCGTTGTCGTAGCCGGCGTAGAAGACATTGGGCTGGGACGGCACGCCCGCGAGTGCGCGCGCGCGTCCGGCGCGCGTCGGGCCGATCGAGCGCCAATGCATCGCGGCGGCGATGTCGGGGGTCTGCGCGAACGCCGCATTGGCGCTTCCGAGCGCGAGGACCATCGCGAGCACGGATGAAACCGCTCCGCGCTTCAGAATTGCATGGGAGTGTGAATGCATTGCCCAACCTATCGCTCGCGCAAATCGTTGGAAATGGCTGAACCATTAAGCTCCCCTTGCACTTCTACAGGTGTCGGCGTATCCTCTCCTGTAGAAGCCAACAGGGAAGGGGCATGACCGACGCACCAGAAACCGGAAAGCTCGAGCTCCCCCAGGGCACGCTCGACCTGCTCATTCTCAAGGCGCTCTCGCTCGAGGCGCAGCACGGCTGGGCCATCTCCGAGCGCATCCGTCAGGTGTCGAGCGCGGCGCTGCAGATTCCACAGGGCTCGCTCTATCCCGCGCTCCACCGGCTCGAGCGCCGCGGCTGGATCAAGGCGAAGTGGGGAGAGTCCGAGAATAACCGGCGCGCGAAGTTCTACGAGCTCACGCGCACCGGCCGTCATCAGCTCGAGTCCGAGACCGATGCCTGGCGCCGCCTCACCGTCGCGGTGCGACTCGTCCTCGAAATGCGATGAG
>JACCWE010000065.1 GCA_013697785.1 Gemmatimonadaceae bacterium | reverse complement strand
ATCAGGCGTCGTTCCAGCAGCGTCTTGATGAGCGTGACCGCTTCATCGGCGCTGGCGACCGTGGTCATGACGACCATGGCATCAGTGTGCGACATCAGGTGTGGTCGAGGGTAAGTGCGGACAGGGCCGCGTTTAAAGACGACTCAGACGCCGTTCAGCAAGCGCCCCCTCACCACACCCGAAACGTCTGTCTTGTCATCCCTGCCACGGCTGGTGAAGTTACCGGGATGCCCGAAGAAAAACTGATTGTGCGCGGCGCCCGCGAGCACAATCTTCGCAACGTCGACGTCACCATCCCGCGGGACAAGCTCACCGTCATTACCGGACTCTCAGGATCCGGGAAGTCGTCCCTCGCCTTCGACACGATTTACGCGGAGGGGCAGCGCCGGTACGTCGAGTCGCTGTCCGCGTACGCGCGCCAGTTCCTCGGGCTGATGGAGAAGCCGGACGTCGACGCGATCGAAGGGCTGTCCCCCGCCATCTCGATCGAGCAGAAGACCGCCGGCCACAATCCGCGCTCCACCGTCGGCACGGTCACCGAGATCTACGACTACCTGCGCCTGCTCTACGCTCGCGCGGGCACGCCGCACTGCCCGCACTGCGGCGAGCCCGTGCAGCGACAGAGCGCATCGCAGATCGCCGACACCGTGCTCACGTGGCCCGAGGGCACGCGCGTCGAGGTGCTCGCGCCGCTCGTGCGCGGACGAAAGGGCGAGTTCAAGGACATCTTCGAGAGCGCGCGCAAGCAGGGCTTCGTGCGCGCGATCGTCGACGGGAAGCCGATCGAGCTCGCGACTCCGCCCAAGCTGAGCAAGCAGCACAACCACAGCATCTCGGTCATCGTCGACCGACTGGTCGCTCGCGCCGAAGATCGTGGCCGGCTCACTGACTCGCTCGAGACCGCGCTACGTCTCGCCGACGGCATCGTCGACGTCGTGCGCCACGACACCGGCGCCACGCAGCTCTTTTCAGAGCGCTACGGCTGCCCCACGTGCGGCCTCTCCCTCCCCGAGCTCGAGCCGCGCCAGTTCTCCTTCAACTCGCCCTTCGGCGCCTGCTCCCGCTGCGGCGGGCTCGGCGTGCAGAACGAAGTCTCCGAAGATCTCATCCTCGGCGACGCGAGCGTCTCGATTCTCGAGGGTGTGATTCTTCCGTGGGGAGAGCCGAGCGGGCATCTGCGGAAGACGATCCTTCCGGCGCTGGCGAAGCAGTTCAAATTCGACCTCAATGCTCCGTGGGGAAATCTCACGCCGAAGACGCAGGCGCTGATTCTCTACGGCTCGTCGGGGAAGAAGACGAAGTTCCGCGTCGACAGTGGCGCGACGCGCGGTGATTTCGAGAGCGCGTGGGAAGGCGTGCTGGCGAACGTGCAGCGGCGCTACAACGACACGACGTCCGACGGTGTACGCGAGGAGCTCGAGGAGTTCATGATCGAGGCGCCGTGCCCCGTGTGTCGCGGGCGCCGGCTCAAGGCGGAGTCGCTCGCGGTCACCGTGAACGGCTTGAACATCGGCGAGGTCACAGAGTTTCCGATCACCGAGGCGCTCGGCTTCTTCGACAGCGTCCCCGTGCGCGAGAACGGCAAGCCGGGACTCGACAAGGACATCGCGGGCCCGATCCTCAAGGAGGTACGCGAGCGCCTGCGCTTCCTCGTCGACGTCGGGCTCGACTATCTCACCCTCGGCCGCGCGGCGGAGTCGCTCTCGGGCGGCGAGGCGCAGCGCATCCGACTCGCGACGCAGATCGGGTCGCGTCTCGTCGGCGTGCTCTACATCCTCGACGAGCCATCGATCGGGCTGCACCAGCGCGACAACGCGCGACTGCTCGCCACCCTTCGCCAGCTTCGCGATCTCGGCAACACCGTGATCGTCGTCGAGCACGACGAGGAGACGATGCGCGAGGCGGACTACCTCATCGACATGGGTCCGGGCGCCGGAAAGCACGGCGGTCTGATCGTCGCCGAGGGGTCCGTCGAAGAGGTGATCCGGAACCCGTCTTCGCTCACCGGTAAATATCTCAGTGGTGAGATGAAGATCGCGATTCCCAATCCGCGTCGCGCGCCCAGAAAGAGCTTTTCGCTTCGGATAGAGGGGGCCCGCGCGCACAACCTGAAGGATCTCACTGCTGAGATACCTCTCGGGTTGTTCGTCGCGATCACCGGCGTGTCCGGCTCCGGAAAATCGACGCTGATCGAGGACATTCTCCACAACCATCTGGCGCGCCACTTCTACCGGGCGCGCGTGATCCCGGGTGAGCACGATCGTATCACGGGGCTCGAGCACATCGACAAGGTCATCGACATCGACCAGAGCCCGATCGGGCGCACGCCGCGCTCGAATCCAGCGACGTACACAGGACTCTTCACGCCCATCCGCGAGCTGTTCGCCGAGTTGCCGGATGCGAAGATCCGCGGCTACGGGCCGGGCCGGTTCTCCTTCAACGTGAAGGGCGGCCGCTGCGAGGCGTGCCAGGGCGATGGGCTCGTGAAGATCGAGATGCACTTTCTCCCCGACGTCTACGTGTCGTGCGAGGTGTGCAAGGGAAAGCGCTATAATCGCGAGACGCTCGAGGTCCGCTTCCGCGGCGCGAGCATCGCGGACGTGCTCGACATGACCGTCGAGGACGCCTGCTCCTTCTTCGAGAATCAGCCGCGCATTCGCCAGAAGCTCGAGACGCTGCTCGACGTCGGCCTCGGCTACGTGCATTTGGGTCAAAGCGCGACGACGCTCTCGGGCGGCGAGGCGCAGCGCGTCAAGCTCGCGACCGAGCTCTCGAAGCGCGATACGGGACGCACCTTCTACATTCTCGATGAGCCGACCACGGGCTTGCACTTCGAGGACGTGCGGTTGCTCCTCGACGTGCTGCACCGTCTCGTGGAGAAGGGGAACACCGTACTCGTCATCGAGCACAATCTCGACGTGATCAAGACGGCAGACTGGATCATCGACCTCGGCCCCGAGGGCGGCGCGCGCGGCGGAAACATTGTGGCCGAGGGGACGCCTGAGGATGTCGCGCAGGCGACGGGGTCGCACACGGGCCATTATCTGCGTCCGCTGCTCGCGCGCCCCTCGCGGCAGAAGGCGGGGTAACTCATGGTCTCACTCCTCGACATCATCGGCCCAGTAATGGTCGGCCCGTCGTCGTCACACACGGCGGGTGCGTGCCGAATAGGGCTGCTCGTGCGCGGGCTCGTCGGCGGCACGCCCGAGAAGGCGCGCATCGAGCTGCACGGCTCCTTCGCGCGTACGGGCGAGGGACACGGTACCGACAAGGCGCTCGCCGGCGGGCTGCTCGGCTTTCGGCCCGACGATGAGCGGTTGCGCGATGCGCTCGACATCATGGAGCGAGAGGGGCTCGACTACCAGTTCGAGAAGACGACGATCTCCGACGATGCGCATCCGAACACCTGTCGCCTCACGGTCGAGCGCGCAGGACAGATCGCGACGGTGATCGGCTCATCGCTCGGCGCCGGCCGCATTCGACTCAGCGAGATCGACGGCTATCCGGTGGAGCTCACGGGCACGCTGCCGACGATCGTGCTCGTCGCTGCGGATCAGAAGGGCTCCGTCGCGCGCATCGCGGGGATTCTAGCGGAGCAGAGTGTGAATCTCGCGACGATGCGGCTGTCGCGGATCGAGCGCGGCGGCGACGCGTTCATGACCATCGAGTGCGACGAGCCGCCGGGCGACAGCGCTCGCGCGGCGATCGAGCATCTCGACTGGGTGAAGTGGGTGCGCACGCTCGACAAGGTGGGCGGCTAGCATGTACAAGTCACTTGCCGATGCGATACGCGATGCGGAAGCGAGTGGGCGCACGCTGTCCGCGACCGCGCTCGCGCTCGAGTCGAAGGATCAGGGGCGCACCGTCGAAGACATCCGGGGCGCGCTTCGTCGCGCGCTCGAGGTGATGCGGGGCGCGGTCGAGCGCGGGCTCGAGGGCGATCTGCGCTCGGCGTCCGGGCTCGTCGGCGGCGACGCGCTGCTCGTGGCGAGGTCGAGCGCGGGGCCGATGTCGAATACGCTCTTCAGCGATGTGCTCGCGCGCGCGCTCGCGGTGCAGGAAGTGAACGCCGCGATGGGCGTCATCGTGGCGGCGCCGACGGCAGGTGGCGCCGGAGTTCTCCCCGCGGTGCTCACGGGGCTCGCGCGCAATCGCGGGATCGGCGACGAGGCCGTGATCGATGCGCTCGCGACCGCGGGGCTGATCGGCGCGGTGGTGGCCGAGCGCGCGTCGCTCTCGGGGGCGGAGGGCGGATGCCAGGCGGAGACCGGCGCTGCCGCGGGGATGGCCGCGGGCGCTGCGACCGAGATGCTCGGCGGCACGCCGACGCAGGTCGGCCACGCCGTGTCCCTCACCATGCAGGGAACGCTCGGCCTCGTCTGCGATCCGCTCGGCGGGCTGGTCGAGCTCCCGTGTGTCTTCCGGAACGCGACCGGCTCCGCGCTCGCGCTGGCCGGGATCGAGATGGCGCTCGCGGGGATCACCTTCGCGATCCCCGTGGATGAAGTGATCGATGTGATGGGCGAGATCGGCCGCAACATGGACGTCCGCTACCGCGAGACGGCTGGCGGCGGGCTCGCGGCCACGCCCACGGGCCGCCGCCTCGCGAAGGAGCGGTTGGTGCAGATCCGCACGGCGCCTCGCTAGCTCTGCGCCATTCGAAGCGGCGGTATTCCAGCGGCAACCCGGCTGGGAGCGCACGGCGCACCCTCATCGCCACTTTTAACTTATAGCTCACCGGTGGGCTTGCGAAAAGCCCCCGGTCGCGTGGTAAAGTCGCTGGCCGAAATACTTTTCAGCCATGGGAGGAGCGACATGCGCGTAACGGAGCACACGGTGGTTATCGCCGGTGGAGGCCCCACTGGATTGATGTTGGCGGGCGAGCTGGCACTGGCGAGCGTCGACGCCGCCATCGTCGAGCGGCGCGCAAGCCAGGAACTCGATGGATCGCGAGGGCTCGGTATGCACTCGCGCACGATCGAGGTCCTCGATCAGCGTGGGATCGCCGATCGCTTCGTCTCGCAGGGACAGCGATATCCGTTCGTGAGTTTTCTCAGGCCGCTCGACATCAGCGACTTCCCCTCGCGGCACAATTACACGCTCGGGCTGGGCAGAAGTACACCGAGCGCATACTCGCCGACTGGGTCGATGGGCTGGGCGTGAAGATCTATCGCGGCTGTGAAGTGACCGGCTTCGTGCAAGACGACGACGGCGGCGTCGACGTCGACGTATCCGACGGACGGACGATGAGCGCGAAGTATCTCGTCGGATGCGACGGAGGACGTAGCGTGATCCGGAAAACGGCCGGAATCGACTTCCCCGGATGGGAGGCGACGACGAGCTGGTTGATCGCGGACGTCGAGTGGAGGGAGGACCCGGAGTGAGGTTTCCGCAACGACTCCATCGGCATCCACGCACTCGGCAAGTTGGACGATGCGAAGCAGATGCGGGCCGTATTGACCGAGCGAGAGCCGCGACTCTCGTCAGAGCGTACAATGAAGGATCTCAGCGAGCTGCTCGTAGCCGTATACGGCACCGACTTCGGTGCGCACACTCCCACCGCGATTTCCAGCTTCACGGATATGACACGACAGGCCGCGACCTACCGCGATCGACGAGTGCTCCTGGCCGGCGACGCCGCACACGTGCATCCGCCAATAGGCGGGCAGGGGCTTAACCTCGGCGTGCAGGATGCGGTGAATCTCGGATGGAAGCTGGCGCAGGAGGTGAAGGAAGTTTCGCCGGCAAGACTTCTCGACAGCTACCACGCGGAGCGTCACCCGGTCGCCGCCCGCGTGATGCGCACCACGATGGCGCAGATCGCGCTTCGCCGGCTGGACGAGCGAACGAAGGCAATCGGCGATATCCTGACCGGGTTCCTCGCCATGGATGAGCCTCGCAAGCAGTTGGCGGCGGAGATGACAGGGCTGAGTGTGCACTACGACCTCGGGGTCGGACACCCGCAGCTCGGGCGCCGCATGCCCGATCTCGACCTGGTCACGGCGACGGGTTCGGTGCGCTTGTACACGTTGCTGCACGATGCCCGACCGGTTTTTCTGAACTTCGGTGGCGCCGACGGCATTGACGTCGCACCGTGGGCCGATCGCGTCAAGGTGATCGATGCTTGCTATGCGGGTGTGTGGGAGCTTCCGGCGATCGGAACCGTCGCCGCTCCAACGGCCATTTTGATTCGCCCCGACGGCTACGTGGCCTGGGTGGGTGAGAAAGACCAGGTGGGACTCGCCGCCGCACTCGAGGCCTGGTTCGGATCGCCTGTTCTCTAGAGCGAGCGGGCGCGCGTGCGCTGTCGCCTCTCCAACTTCCGCGCTATCTTCTTTTCCGACCGCCTGTTGTGCGGCGCGGAAACTCTCGCGCGACTGGCGCCGTAGTGTCAATCGGATACGCGCTTCATCGTTTCTTCACGACTGTTCCCGACAGGTGCGGCATGGTTACGAAAGAAGACCTGGAAGGCTTTCTCGATAAGCTCGAGGTCGACGGGGCCAGCCATTCCGAGATCCAGTCGGGGATGTGGGTCGTCCATCCGGGTGGGAAGCTCGACGCCGACGTCGTGGTGCACTACTCGCCGCCGGTCGTTCTGCTGCGACTGAAGGTCATGGACGTTCCGAAGGACGAGAGCTCGCTCGCGACGCTGTCGCGCCTTCTGCTTCAGTACAACGCGACGGAGCTCGTGCACGGATCGTATGGCATCGAGGGGGATTCGATCGTCCTTACGGAAGCAATGGAGCTGTCGCACCTGGATTACGAAGAATTTCTTGCCGCGTACGAATCGATGACGTTGGCGCTGGTCTCGCATCTGCGGGAGCTTGCGCCATACCGCGAGGCACGCTGAGCCATGGGCATCTTCGATCGCCTCTCCACGCTCCTCAAGTCGAACATCAACGATCTCATCTCCTCGGCCGAACATCCCGAGAAGATGCTCAATCAGATCCTCGTCGACATGCGCACGCAGCTCGCGAAAGCGAAGCAGCAGGTGGCGTCGTCGATCGCGGATGAGAAGCGCCTGCACGACCAGGTCGACGCCGAGTACAAGCAGGCGGCGGAGTGGGAGCAGCGCGCGATGCTCGCGATCCGCGAGGGGCGCGATGATCTCGCCAAGCAGGCGCTCATGCGCCAGAACGAGCACGGCACGCACGGGCAGCAGCTCGAGGCGACGTGGAACCAGCATCGCGCCGAGACCGAGAAGCTCAAGAATTCGCTCCGCGATCTGAACGACAAGATCGAAGAGGCGAAGCGCAAGAAGAATCTGCTGATCGCGCGCGC
>JACCWE010000038.1 GCA_013697785.1 Gemmatimonadaceae bacterium | reverse complement strand
CGCAGTGACTGGGGCGAAGTCGTAACAAGGTAGCCGTAGGGGAACCTGCGGCTGGATCACCTCCTTTCTGGAGCGATGAGTAGAGCCCGTGGTCGCAAGATCACAAAACTCGAAAGTCCTCAAGAATCGTCGCGCCATCATACCGAATTGTCACGATCGATTGCCTTTTGCAGCCCCTAGTACGCTCGCGTACTGGGGGCTGTGTCGTTTCCGCCCTTGCCTCTTGATGCGCCGTCCCCGTGATGTCCGGGAACTTGCGCGCTACGTCATCCGACGTATGTGTGAGCAATCGGAGGGCCGCTAAGGTGAGCGTGCGCGAGCATCACTCGCTGGAACTTCGCGCATTGCGACCAGCCACGAGGCGCTCGACCGCGATACGGCGCTGCAGGACGAAGTGCGCAACGTCGCGCGCAGCGTCGTCGAGACGATTCGGCTGCAGCGCGATGGCAAGTATCAGCGGCCAGATGACAATCTGGAGGAGGTCCGGCCGAAGTAGCGTCGCTACGACGAGTGTGGCCAAAAAACGAGATCGAACACCGGCGCCCACGTGGCACCGCCGTCCTTCGATCGTTCGGCGCGCTCGTGCACCGTCTTTCCCGCCGCCCACCACACCGCACGGATCAGCGATGACGATCCGTCGGTGGCGCGCTCGGTGGCCGTTAGCTCCATGCGTCCGTTCTGAAGCCCGCCATCGAGCAGCAGCAGCGAGCCGTGGTTCGTGACCCAGCTCTGATGCCAGCCGCGGCGGCTCGCATCGTAGGTGCTGAAGCTCTCGCCGTGCAGCCCATCTCCCTGCACGTACTCTTCTCGCAGCGCACAACCACCGAGCATCGGCGTCACGTGATTGCGCGCGATGATCTTCGTGGAGTCCGCCACGTCATAGGTGTCCCAGTCCCCGGCGAAGAAGTCGAATTGCCGGTACTCCGGAGACGCGCACGCGCGTGGCGCTTTGGCCGCGACGGCAACCGCGCCGAAGCCGAGCAGCGCAATTCCGACGATCACGATCGCGGGCCGCGCGAAGCGGCGCGGGCGCATGGTCAGCTTGCCATCGACGCGTGCGCGTGCATCCGACATGACTCGTCCTCCTGCGAGTTGAGATCCGGTGTCGCTCCTCGACGCGCGCGCGCGGTGAGGCTCGACTGCTGTGCTTCGTCGTGCAAGCGGAGATGGAGCGCCGCGTACGAGCCCCATGGGCGCCACCGCTGCGCCATCGCCATCAGTGCGCTCGAGCTTCGTGCCTTGGCTGCGCGCTGCAGCGCCGTCTCGCCGGGCGACAGCGCATCGGGCCAACGAAGCGCACGGCTCACGAGCTTCGCCGCGACCTGATCGCCTACTCCTCGGATCGCGGCGAGCGCGGCGCGCGCCGCCGTGACGTCGCCGCCGGGCTCGAGTCGCAGCGTGCCGCCCGCAACGAGCTTCGCCACCGCCACCGCGGCGTCCGCGCGTCCGCGCATCACGCCGAGCGAGACCAGTCGCTCCACTCCTGCATCGACCACGCGCCACGCCGTCGGCGAGAGACGGGAGAGCCCCGGCACGCCGGTCTCGAGCGGCTCGCCGATCGCCCACGTCACACGCACCGCGACGTCGTCCGACTGCGCGCCGCTCGCATCGATCATCTGGGCGCGGCACGGGCGCGCGCGTCCCCGCAGCAGCGTTCGCAGCGCAATGTCGAAGCCGTCGATCGCGCCGGGAACGCGAAGCCCTGGATGCGCGGCGACGAGCGCCTCGAGTCCGCCCTGGGAGAGGTGCTCGTCGATGGCGGACGGCTGCGCGTCGAGATCGAAGAGATGCCGCAGGCGCGAGAGGAGCGGCATGAGCGCGGGAACGAGCGACGCCGAGACGTCGACGTTCACGTGAGTCTTGTCGGAGGGTGCCGACGCGGCCGACGCGTCTTCGGCGAACATGACGCCGGTGTGGCCGTCGATCTCGACCGTGCGCCCGTAGCGCCGCCCCTCGATCACCTCGACTCCGCCGATCGCGTCGCCCGCGAGGCAATCGAGGAGCACATCCCAGGCGAGCGGTGCGCGGTACGCGAGCGTGAGACGAAGCATCTCGTCCGGCCGCTGCGCGCGCGAGGCTGGCGTGTTCTTCGCACCCGGCGCGCGCCTGACCGCGCTCGGCGGCATGCGATACTGCTCGGCGAATGACGCGTTGAAGCGGCGAAGGCTCTGGAAGCCGCTCGCGTAGGCGATCTGCGTGATGGGGAGCTTGGTATCCGCGAGCAGCCGCTTCGCGAAGAGCAGGCGATGCGACTGCGCGAGCTTGAGCGGAGAGACGCCAAGCTCGCGCTCGAGCGCCCGACGGAGATGACGCTCGCTTACGTGAAGCTCACGCGCGAGATCGGTCACGCTGTGGCCGTTGAGCGCACCGGCCGCGATGCGATGCTCGGCCGCGCCGGCGATGCGCGACACCGAGTCGCACGAGCCGCGTCCGGGCGCGAGCTCCGGGCGGCAGCGCAGGCACGGGCGGTAGCCCGCCTGCTCCGCGGCCGCAGCGGCGGCGAAGAAGCGGCGGTGACTATGGTAGGCGACGCGCGCCGGGCACACGGGGCGGCAGTAGATGCGCGTCGTCGTGATGCCGACGAAGAAGACACCATCGAAGCGCGCGTCGCGTGCGTCGAGTGCGCGCGCGTAGACGCGACCCTGCGTCGTGGTGAAGAAATCCTCTGCCGTGGTCGCGGCGACGTCAGGCAGCGGAGCCGTAAGCATGAAAGTCGATGTCACAGGGGCCAAAGTCACGACCGAAAATTACGGGGTGCGCGAGCGAAGGCTCGCCGGTTTCGGCCATCGAATTCGGGAAATTTCGAGATTGAGTGGCCGATTCCGGCACGCGTGCGGCGACCCCCGCCTCTACGATGCCCACGTCGACGCGCACGCATCCGATGCGCGCCGGCCTCACGCATGTGAAGGAGGGGGGAATGCATCACGGAGCGTACATTCTGACTGTGGTTGCGGTATGTGCGTGCGGCGACGCCGCACAGATCACACCGCCGTCGGGCACCGAAAGCGCCGAGTTGTCGGCGTGGCACGACAGAGGTCGACTGCGAGTCTACGACGTGGAGAAGCTGCCCACGCTCGGCGGCAGGGCGAATCGCGGGAACAGCATCAACGATCGAGGATGGGTGGCGGGGTACGTAAGTCTCCCCGACAATTCGGCGCGTCACGCTGCTCTGTGGCGTGATGGGTCGCTCACCGATCTGGGCACGCTTGGTGGGCCGAACAGCAGCGTCGCATGGCCGGGGCAGAACGATCGGGGCACGGTCGTGGGGATCGCGGAGACAGCCGACATCGATCCGCTCCACGAGGACTGGAGCTGCTCCGGATTTCTTCCGGCTGCGATCCATCACGTTTGCCTGGGCTTCGTGTACGAGGGTGGGGGAATGCGTCCTCTGCCGACATTCCCGGGCGGCGTGAACGGGTTCGCCACGGGCGTGAACGACCGCGGAAACATCGTCGGCTGGGCGGAGAATGACGTGCACGATCCGACGTGCAAGGGGAACCAGATACGGCAGTTTCGCGCGGCACTCTGGGACGCGCGCACGAGAGCCATTCACCAGCTTCCGCCGCTGCGCGGAGACTCGACGTCGGCGGCGACGGCGATCAACGCGCGAGGGCAGGTCGTCGGCATCTCCGGCGAGTGCGACGTGGCCATCGGCGAGTTCAGCGCGCAGCACGCGGTGCTGTGGGAGGACGGGCACCCGACGCTCATCAGGACGCTGGGTGGCATCGCGTGGAACACGCCGATGGACATCAACGATGCCGGCGATGTAGTCGGCTTCGCGAATCTTGGCAACGATGTAGATGGCGCATACAACCCACACGCGTTTTTCTGGACGCGGCGGGGAGGTCCGAGGGATCTCGGCGCCCTGCCAGGTGACACGAACAGCACGGCCATGGGGATCAATTCGGAGCGACAGATCGCCGGGCAGTCGTGCGGCGCCGTCGTGTGCCGGGCGGTGATCTGGGAGCACGGCCGGATTTACAATCTGAACGGGTTGATGGCTGCGGGATTCACCGACTCCCTCGTGTCGGCGCAGGACATCAACGAGGAGGGGGCGATTACGGGCCGCCTGGTCGAGGCGGGAACGGGGCGACTTCTGGCGTTCGTGGCGACGCCGCGGCGCGAACGGCACTAGTGCTGCGAGGGATCGAGTCGGCCTCCGTTGCGCTCGCGCGGCGGGGGCCGTGTCGTTTCGTAGACGTTGTGCGCGAGACGGAATAGCGGCATCCTAGACGTCCGTTGCAGTCATCGATGTCGAGGATCATGCCGCTACCGAAGGTCGTTGCGACCGGCGTCTGTATCGCCGTGCTGGGTACGCAGCTGCTCGTGTCATCGCCGGTGTCGCCGAATTTACACGGGTGGTACTGGCCCTTTCTCGCCTATCCGATGTACGCGGAGTCGCACGCGCGATCGGATTCGCTGATCGTGGCCGAGCTTCGAGCGGCGCGCTGCGGCAGCGAGGCCGTCGACCAGGTCATCTCTGCCCGCGATCTCGGAGCGCCGCGTGCTCAGCTGCACAATCTGCTGTTGAGCGTTGCGCGCGCACCAGAAAGCGAGACGGGCCAGCGCGCCGCGGCGCGCGTGAGCCGCGCCGTCGAGGCACAGTATCCGGGGCAATTCTGCGCGGCGTCCGCGTGGATGCGCATCGTGTTCGTCGCGGACACGTCGACGTATCGCGTGCACGCGCCGATGCAGGGCGTCGCGGTGTGGTCGCTCGCGCGAGCGGAGCGCAAATGACCTTTCGCGAGCGCCTCGATCGCTACTGGTTCGAGCCCGCGCGCGTGCGCGACCTCGCCTGTCTGCGCATCGCCATCGTGTTCGTGCTGCTGGCGGATGCGCTGTGGCCGGGCGGTCTCGCGCAGCAGCTGCGGCTGACTCTCCTCCCGGACGAATGGTTCGTGCCGATACCGGCGTTCAAGCTGCTGATGCTGCCCTTCGGGTGGGGTGCACGGCCGGGCGCGGCGATGATCGTCGGTGCATGGATGCTCGCCGGCGTTGCGGGTATTTGCGCGATCGTCGGCGCGCACACGCGATGGTCGCTCACGATCTTCGCGGCCGCGAACACCTTTCTGCTCGCGCACTTTTATTCGTACGGAACGCTGCGCCATCCGGAGGCGGCGGCGACGATCGTGCTCTGGATGCTGATCGCGACGCCCAGTGGGGGCGAGATCTCGGTTGATGCGATGCGCGCGCGCGTGGCGGAGAGCCGGCGGCGCGAGCGCTTCGCTCCCGGGGCGGAGGTGATGAGCAGAGATGCGCGCTGGCCGCTGCGTACGGCGCAATGGCTGCTCGTGCTCGTGTATCTCTCCGCGGCGCTCTCGAAAATCACGGTGGGGAAGGCCGCGTGGATGAACGGCTACACGATGTCGTACTATCTGCTGCTCGACGGCACCGGCAACCAGCTGCCGATGAGCGTCGCGCTCGCGCACGTGCACTGGATCACGATTGCGTTCGCGGCCGTCGCGCTGATATTCGAGCTGACGTTCGTCGTCTGCGTGCTGTGGCCGCGCGCGCTGCCGGCGTATCTCACGACGGGAGTGGGGCTGCACACGGGGATCTGGCTGTTCATGCGGGCGCCGTTCTTTCAGCTAGTCGGCATGTATGCGGCCTTTGCGGAGCCGCTGCGGGGGGAGTGGCGGCGTGTGAGCGGCCACGAGCGGAGCGAGGCACGCGTGTGGACGCTCGTGTACGACGGGTACTGTCCGCTCTGCATCCGCACCATGACGCAACTCGACGTTCTGGATGGCGGGCGACGCCTGCGCTTTGTGGATCTCGAGCGGGAGTCGGCGCGCGCGCAGGCGCTCGTGCCAAGGCTGTCCCCGGAGGCGATGCGCGAGCAGATGGCGGTGGTGACGCCAGAGGGCCGTGTCCTGCGCGGATTCTACGCGTTTCGCGAGGTGAGCCGGAGACTGCCGATGCTTTGGGCGCTGGTGCCGCTGATGTATGCGCCAGGATCGGAGTGGGTGGGGACGCGAGTCTACGCGTGGGTCGCGGCGAATCGAGCGCGGCGGCTATGCACGCCCTCCCGAGGGCTCCTAAGAGCCTGCGGTAATTGATTTAAGGGGCAGCGCGTCTTAATCTTGAAGGCTGTCGGTCAGCCCGCGATTTTACGGTGCCGTCGGCAGAGAATGGAGGGCCAGTAGCTCAGGTGGTTAGAGCGCACGCCTGATAAGCGTGAGGTCCGAGGTTCAACTCCTCGCTGGCCCATGACAACGAAAATTATGCCCCGCTTGAGGTTGCGACCTCGGGCGGGGCGTTTCGTTTTTCGGTAAAGTGGCGATGGTGTCGATTCATGGTGTCGATTCGCGCAGATCACGCGGAGCGACTGCGAGCAAAAAGTCCGTTGGGATGCAGACTCGCTCGCGTTTCCAGTGCCGCCCGCATCGTCGTCTCGTCTGCTCTTTGATAGCACTTGAGGACGGTCTGCGGATCCTTCCAGCCTCCCAGATGGCAGAGGTCTCCAAGGGGTGTGTGCTTCAGTTCCGTTGCAAACTGGCGCCGCAGACTGTGCCAGCCTTGTCCGGGTGCGTGCGCCAGTTCGGCGATTTTCTCCATCCGCACCCACCAGTCGCGGAAGAGATGCCGGGATGGTTCGTTGATCGTTCTAGATGATGTAAAGATCCACGTATCGCCAACTGATGATCTCTCGCGCCGCGCCGCATCCAGCGCGGCGAGGGCGTCTCGGGTGAGAGGCGTTTCGTGCTCGAAACCGATCTTGTCGTTTTCGCCTCGCCACCGAATCACACCCGTACTCCAGTCGACATCCGACCAGCGTAGCAAGCGAATCGAGCCGATTCGGTGTCCCGTCTCGTGCGCGAGCACGAGCGCCAGAGTGCAGCGAGTGCCCACACGCGCCGATGCGCTCAACAACTTCTCATACTGCTCGTCGGTGAGCGTTGGACGATTCGGAGTGCCGTCCTTCGGCCACGGCATTCCCTTGAGAGGGTTACGCTCCAGGAGGAATTTCCCGGCAGTATCCCGCGTCATCACAGCCCAGTTGATGGCCGATTGAAGAAACTTCAGGTCGTATTCGATCACACGGGCTCGCAGTTTACCCTCGCTTCTCTTGCCGCCGCGTTTGTCACCGCGTCTCCGGCGCCACGCGATGAACGAGTCCCAATCGCGCCGGTTGAGTGTCGCGACCTTTCTCGAGGAGCCGATACAATCGAGAAAGAGCGCGGCGGCGCGGCGGTCGTGGTCCTGTGTGCTCTCCCCCTTCTCGGGGGTTACCTCACGCAAGTAATTGTCAAACAGCGATTGGAGTGTGAGCTCGGGAGCAGGAGGCGCCTCGCTGTTTCTGAGTGCCGTGGCCAGCTCCTCCGCCTTTCCCTTGGCCGCATTACGGTTCCGGTGGCCGAGCGCCACGCGTCGCCGCCTCGTGCGGTCAGAGAACTCCAGGTAAATGAGGCCGGTAGCCGGGTGCTCGAAGGCACGTACCCGGTTTCGGCCCCGTTCACCGGCGGAATAACTCCACCGGCGTGTTCGCATTGGGGTCATCGTAAATCTCCAGAGGAGGTCACGACAGCCCGCGCGATTTGCCCGGGTGTTGCGCTAGCAAGTTGGCCCTCGACGCGCGCTTCGCGCAACGCTGAGGGTTTGAGAGGGAGGTGGCTGCGGAGGATTCGAGGAGCGTTCTTGCGGCCAGCGTTGGGGATGGTGCCGGATCGGAGAAGCTTGCCCAGATGGTCTGGCGAGTAGCCGGACTCGCGGGCTGCCTCTTCGAGGGTGAGCGATTCGGAGGCCTCAGCGCGGGTCAGGGCGTGGAGGTCGTAGAGGAGCGCGTCGATGAGCTTGGCGCCGTCGACATGCGCGCCGAGTCGGCGGAGCGTTTCCGCTTCGCCGCTCCACTTCGAGATGAATGCTCGAAGCGAGGTCCCATCGTCGCGATCCCCCCGAATTCCCACTCGATCTCCGGTCCCTCGCGCATGCGATGGATTCTGGCCTCAATCCTAGGTTTTCGCCGGAATCTGGAAGTCTCAGATTTTCCAGATTCGCAGCGCCGCTCTGGCTCGCTAGTCGTCCGACTCCTCGTCGAATTCTTCGAGCACTTCGTCCACCAGCTCTTCCACGTCTCGATTCGTCCAGCCGGACTCGATTTCTTCCTCCAGAGCATCCAGCACGGCCGCGCGAGCGTCTTCGGCCTCGATTCGATCCCACAACAGCGTTTCCGTGAAGGCGTGTGACTTGCCGCGTTCGATCAGTGAGTGCAGTTGTCGCTCTTCGTGAATGCGTTCCGCATTTTCTGCATCTTCCTCCCGCTTGATCGATGCCGCGCGCGCTGCCTCTGCGTTGAATGGCTCAAGGACCGCATCGATTTTCGCCTCGATTGCTTGGTGCGCCACCCACAACGGCGTAGAAGCGGGGAAGCGCGACGCATTCACGTAGCTGTTAATCGTTTCGAGTACCGCTGAGCGGGCACCCGCGGTTGCATCGTAGGGAATGAGTGATCGTGCATGTGCCTTCAGCGCGTCCAGTCTAGCATTGTCGAATATTTGATCAACGGTTCGAGCGAGCTGCTTTGCAGCGGGCACGCGACTATGCTTTGGGGCGGTCGCGAGCTGCGGTAGCTCTCGGCGTACTGGCGTTGCCGGCTTTTGCGTCTCGGCGTGCTGTCGTAGTTGTTCAGGAACGTCGCTCACGCGCGCGCCGCGACTACCGCGACGCCCGAGGTATGCATCCAAGACGGTCGGATTGAAGCGCCGGTGACCGCCCGGCGTGCGCGTCACTTCCAACTCACCCGTCTGCTCCAGCGCGCGCACGATATCCACGGAGAGGCCGAGGCGGCGGGCGGCCGCACCGATCGAGAGCGGCTCACTCATCGTCCGAGTGCATCCCGGCGTAGGCGCCCATGGTCGAGCAGTACTTTGCGAACTCGCTTGATCTCCCCCAGCGAGATAACCGAGGGCTGGCCCTTGAGCTTGATGTGCATTAAGGCTCCCGAGTTCACCCAATTGTTGATCGTCATCAGACTGACGCCGAGAACGTCGGCCGCCATTGCCTGTGTGACGACGCCGTTGAAGGGGATGCGCCAGACGTACTGTTTGCCATCCTCTAGTAGTCGCGTGATGCTCACGCCTTGGCGTGCGCCGCCCCCCCTATCCCACTTCACGATCGCTTCTGGCGGCTGATAATAGCTCATGTGTAAGAAAGTTAAAGGTGTAGTATATATACACCCATTCGAAAACCGCCGCAAGTCGTGAGAGGTCGCTCATTTAAGGTGCTAACGCTAGTTCACAACAACGGGCCGATCGTCTCCCTGTCCGCTACAGTCCACGAGCGGGAGCACGGTATGGAAGTTTGTCAACGTAGGATCGGCGGTCGGTGTAATCCTCAGCATTACTATGCCGGTATCGGCTCGCCCGACCCGCGAGGCCCGAATCAGTGAAACGGTAGGACCGGCTCCTACGGGCGTAGCAGACGCGCGACGCGTGTGCTCGCATAGCCAGTGAGGTGGACAGCACCTTCAGCAGCCTAACTAAGTCTTGCGCGACACTATTCGCACTCCAAATAGGCGCTCTGGCGATTACCTTGGCACGCCTACACACTTCCCCTATGTCTGACCGCACGGTCGCCCGGATCAATCCCGCCACCCTCGTCTGGGCTCGTGAAGTTCGCGGCATGCCAGGAGAGGTCGCGGCGAGAAGAATCGGCGTTTCGGCTGCGCGCTTAGCGGAGTTAGAGGATGGCGCTAGCCAGCCGACTCTCAATCAGCTTCGTAGCATAGGCCGAGTGTACAGGAAGCCGTCCGCTTTCTTCTACACGTCGGAGCTACCGCCTAAACCGGAGCAGCCGAGAGATTTCCGTCGCCTTCCGGATGCTGACACCGGCTTAAGCCCCGAACTTCGAGACGCCATCGCGCGGTCAAGGCAACGGAGAGAGGACGCTCTCGATCTTGCCGTTCTCCTTGAGCAACCGCGCAATGCGTTCGGGGTTGTTGCAACCATTGAGGCCGCGCCAGAAGATCTCGCCGACCGAATTCGTGCAAGAGTTGGGATAGGCCTGAATGAGCAACTCACATGGCGTGAGCAATACGCGGCTCTTCGAAATTGGACGGAGGGTGTGGAGGCTTGCGGCGTACTGGTTTCCCAGTTCAGCGATGTAGATGTGAGCGAGGCACGAGGCTTCTCCATTGGAGACCAACCACTGCCACTTGTGGCTCTTAACGGAAAGGACTCTCCGCGTGCCAAAGTCTTCACCCTTTTTCATGAACTGACACACATCTCTCTCGGCGCCACGGGAGTGTGCGACCTTCACGATTCCGGCGACGACTATCGGGCTCGCATCGAGACCTTTTGCAACCTCGTGGCGGCCGAAGTGCTGGTACCCAGAGCAGCGATCCTAGGGCAAGATGTTGTGGCGACTCATCGTGGCGTCGAATGGGACGATGATGACATTCGGGAACTTGCGACTCGCTTCTCGGTTAGCCACGAAGTAATCCTTCGGCGACTCCTTACGTTTGAACGTACGTCGCAAAGCTTTTATCGGCGAAAACGCGAGGAGTATCGGCGACGACTGGAGACCAGCGAGTCGGCCGGCGGATTCATGCCCTACTTTCGACGCATCCTGCGGGACAATGGCTCTGCCTTTACTGCCCTGGCCGTCGAAGCGTATCGCATCGATGCGATAACTTCGATTGAGCTCTCGCGCCTTCTTGGAGGAATGAAGCTTCGACATCTAGAAAACGTTGAGCATGCACTTGCGCGCCGGAAGGGATAGTGTATTCCATTGACTCGAGCGCCCTAATCGATGGCTGGGTGCGCTATTATCCGCCTGACATCCTTCCCACCCTTTGGAATAACGTTGATCGCATGGTCCTCGACGGACGTCTGCGGGCGACCGAAGAGGTAAAGTTTGAGTTGGAGCGCGGTGCCGATGCGCTCTATGGTTGGTGTTGCGATCGTGCCAGCTTGTTCCTTCCGCCGACGGACGAGGTTCAACGGGGCGTCGCTGATATAGTGAATCGATTTCCGAGCTTCGTGCCCGAGCGATCGCCCGACGGGATTTGGGCGGATCCATACGTCATCTCTTTGGCGAAAATTGCGGGTTTCGCTGTCATTACTGGTGAGCGGCGCGCAGCTGACAACGCCCGGCGACCCAAGATCCCGAATGTATGCGAAGCCGTCGGGGTAGAGTGCATTCCGTTCTTGGAGTTGATCAGGCGCGAGGGTTGGCGATTTTGACGCGACCTGAGGCGACATAAACGGTACCCTACTGCAGATAAAGGAGCATACTTCATAGTGGACCAGGCTACGCATAGCAAAATCGTCTCATTTATCTGGGGCATCGCGGACGATGTCCTTCGCGACCTCTTCAAGCGCGGCAAGTATCCCGATGTGATCCTGCCGATGTGCGTCATTCGTCGCATGGACGTAGTGCTCGAGCCGACCAAGCAAAAGGTGCTCGATACCAGGAAGATGCTCGACGATGCGCGCATCACAGAGCAACGCGCTGCGCTGTGCGATGCCGCGGGCCAGGCCTTCTACAATACATCGAAGTTCACGCTGCGCGATCTAAGGTCTCGCGGCAGCCAACAGCAACTGCTCGCGGACTTCGAGGACTACCTCAATGGGTTCTCGCCGAACGTCCAGGACATCCTCGAGAATTTCAAGTTCCGCAATCAACTGCAAACCCTCTCGAAGGCCGACGCGATCGGTACGTTGATCAACAAGTTCCTCGATCCCACCATCGACCTTTCGCCGGTGGGCATCGACAACCACGCGATGGGTACGGTCTTCGAGGAACTTGTCAGGAGATTCAACGAGGAGAACAACGAGGAGGCGGGCGAACACTGGACGCCGCGCGATGCGGTTCGGCTAATGGCAAACTTGGTCCTACTTCCGATCGAGAACGAGCTCAAGTCCGGCACGTACCTGCTATATGACTGCGCGTGCGGTACTGGCGGCATGCTCACCGTTGCTGAGGAGACGCTCAGCGCGCTCGCTGCCAAGCACAAGCGGCAGGTCAAAACCCTTCTTTACGGTCAGGAGATCAACCCCGAGACATACGCCGTCTGTAAAGCGGACATGCTGCTCAAAGGCGAAGGCGCGAGTGCCGACAACATCGTCGGCGGCGCGGAGTGGTCAACCCTGTCGCACGACGCCTTCCCCGCGCAGGAGTTCGACTTCATGCTCGCCAACCCTCCTTACGGCAAGAGCTGGAAGAAGGATCTTGAGGCGATGGGCGGCAAGGACGGCATGCGTGATCCACGTTTCAAGGTGATGCACAACGGCGAGGAGATGTCGCTTGTCACGCGCTCCAGCGACGGCCAAATGCTCTTCCTCGCCAACATGGCTTCGAAGATGAACGACAAGTCGGCGCTCGGAAGTCGCATCGCTGAGGTTCATAACGGCAGTTCGCTATTCACCGGTGACGCCGGTCAGGGCGAAAGCAACATCCGCCGCTGGCTCATTGAGAACGACTGGCTCGAAGCCATCGTCGCGCTGCCGCTCAACCTGTTCTACAACACAGGTATCGCCACGTATGTATGGGTTCTGTCGAACAAGAAACCCGCTCACCGTACGGGCCTCGCGCAGCTCATCGACGCCACGCAGTGGTTCAAGCCACTGCGCAAAAACCTCGGCAAGAAGAACTGCGAGCTCTCGCCAGAGGACATCGAGCGCATTAGCCGCACCTTCAGCGAGTTCAAGGAAACGCCCGAATCAAAAATTTTTCCCAATTCCGCCTTCGGCTATTGGAAGGTGACTGTAGAGCGTCCGCTGCGGCTTCATAGCCAGCTCACCTTCAAGGCAATCGAGACGCTGCGCTTCACCTCCGGCGACGAAGACCTGCGCGCCGTACTCTATGAGGAATTCGGCGAAGAGCTGTTCACCGATTTCGCCAAGCTCGCCGTCTCGTTGGAGACGCGCGTCGCCGACTGGGACAGTGACGACGAGGAAATCACTGACGGAGAGGGGAGCGGCACGAAGAAGAGACTACCCGAGAAGAAGAAAAAAAGGCTGCTCGATCCAAAGACGTGGGAGCGTGACAGCCGTCTCGTTGAAGCCGCCACGAAGCTACGTGAATTGGTTGGCGATACGCTCTTCGAGGACCACAATCTGTTCCGCGAGTGCGTGGAGGCAGCACTGCGGAGGGGGGGAATCAGAATCCCCGCCGCTGACGTTAAACAGATCCTCAAGACGGTGAGCTGGCGCGTCGATACCGCACCTCCGGTAATCGCTAAGGTACACAAGCCAAGCAAGGCCAAGGCAGACCCGCTGCGCGGGCTATTCGAGACAACCTTGGACGGGAAAGCCGCCATCGTCGAATACGAGCCCGACCCTGATCTGCGCGACACCGAGCAGGTATTGCTCCTCGAGGATGGAGGCATCGAGGCGTTCATCCGCCGCGAGGTGCTTCCCTATACGCCCGACGCGTGGATCAAGGAGAACGCTTCGAAAATAGGCTACGAGATTAGCTTCACACGGCATTTCTACAAGCCGCAGAAACTGCGCACCCTCGAGGAGATCGGCGCCAATATCCTCGCCGTCGAACAGGAAGCGAAGGGGCAGCTTTTGGAGATACTGGGGCCCGTGGTGTCGTGATGAGTGTGCGAGCCAATCATCGACACGGAGTGAATCTGCAGATTGAATTGTTGGGAGCGTGCAAGAGAGAACATTCACTGGCGCGGGTGACCGACTTCGCCCACGATCGCCTCTTTTTGTTTTGGCCGCTTGCGCATTTGTCATGGGACGCGTGATGATCGGAGATCTCAGATCATATCCGCTATACAAGAATTCAGGAGTTGCGTGGTTGGGTGAGGTGCCTCAACACTGGTCGGTGCTTCCCAATCGAGCACTCTTCGCTGAGGTGAAAGAGCGCAATCACCCTGATGAGGAAATGCTGTCGGTTACGATAACGAGAGGAATCGTTCGCCAGAAGGCGCTGCTTGCAGACGGCTCCAAAAAAGACGGCTCCAATCCAGACAAGTCGTCTTATAAACTTGTTCAGCCAGGTGAGATCGCCTACAACAAGATGCGGGCGTGGCAGGGAGCGATCGGAGCGTCCGCTCTTCGCGGAATCGTCAGTCCGGCCTATGTCGTCGTGCACTTGCGCTCTGGTGCCGACATGCCAAGCTACTTTCATCATCTCTACCGCACGCCACAGTTTGCGAGAGAAGCGGAACGGTGGTCTTACGGTATCACCTCAGACATGTGGAGCCTGCGACCGGAACATTTCAAGATGATCTACTCCCCAGAGCCCCCACCGGGTGAGCAGGCAGCGATTGTGCGGTTTCTCGAATGGGCGAATGTGCGCTTACAGGGGGCGATCGGGGCGAAGCGCAAGGTAGTCGCGCTGCTCAATGAGCAGAAGCAGGCTGTCATTCACCGCGGCGTGACTCGGGGCCTCGATCTCTCCGTCCCTCTTAAACCGTCCGGTATACCCTGGCTCGGCGACATCCCCCAGCATTGGTCACTGAAAAGGTTCAAATACGTCGCTGCGATCAACAGCGGCCAGGTCGATCCGCGAAAGGCCGAATATCGCAATCTCCTCCTGATAGCGCCGAACCACGTTGAGGGCGGTAGCGGGAGGTTGCTCAGACGACAAACCGCTGACGAGCAGGGAGCAGACAGCGGGAAATATCTCGCGAGGCAGGGGCAAATCATATACAGCAAGATTCGCCCAAACCTTCGCAAAGCTACCATTGCTCCGTCGGACTGTTTGTGCAGCGCAGATATGTATCCGATAGCACCGATCGGAGCAGAATTGTCAATCGACTTTCTCCTGCTTCTTCTACTCTCGCAGCCGTTCACGAAATTCGCGATTGACACTTCCATGCGTGTTGCGATGCCGAAGGTGAACCGCGAAGCACTCGCTAATAGCTTGATCTGGTATCCTGATCGCCAAGAGCAAAGGCAGGTACTCGAACACATATCCCGCGAAAGCGCGCCACTCGACACCGCCATCTCCCGCCTCGATCGCGAGATCGGACTCCTACGCGAATACCGCATCCGCCTCGTCGCCGATGTAGTGACCGGGATACTCGATGTGCGCGAGGCGGCGTCCTCGATTTCGGACGAAGCCCTACTCGCAAGCGCCGAGGACGAGAGCAATCTCGACAACGAAACGGACGTAGCTGACGAACTGGTCACCGCATGACGACCGACATCAGCGAGAAGGGGCTTGAAACAATCATTATGCGTCACATGACCGGAGTAGACGGCCTTGCGGTCACACCGAAATTGGTGGCCGAGCGCCCGCCGCCGTATGGTGGCACCGGCTACACGGCCGGAAGTCCGAAGGACTACGACCGCGCCTACGCGCTCGACGTGCCGCAGCTCTTCGCCTTTCTACGCGCGACGCAGCCTGAGGCATTCAAGAAGCTGGCGATGGTGAATGCCGACGATCACACGGAAGTAAACCGTCGCAAGTTCCTCACACGCCTCTCCGGTGAGATCGGCAAACGTGGCGTCATCGACATGCTGCGTAAGGGCTTGGATCACGGGCCGGTGCACTTCGATCTCTTTTATGGCACACCTTCGCCCGGAAACGCAAAGGCCGAGGCGTTGAACGCGCAGAATCGATTCTCCATCACGCGCCAGCTTGCCTACAGCGTGGACGAGACGCGTCGCGCGCTTGACCTGTGCCTGTTCGTGAACGGCCTCCCAGCCATCACGTTCGAGCTCAAGAATAGTCTTACTAAGCAGACCGTTGAGGACGCAGTGGCTCAATACTGCCGCGACCGCGACTTCCGTGAACGGCTGTTCGAGTTCGGCCGCTGCGCCGTGCACTTCGCCGTGGACGACAGCGAGGTGTGGATGTGCACTGCGCTCGCAGGAAAAGGCTCGTGGTTTTTGCCCTTCAACAAGGGCTTCGACGACGGCGCAGGAAATCCGCCCAACGCGCACGGCCTCAAGACCGACTACCTCTGGAAGGACGTGCTCACACCCGCCGGGCTTACGAACATTCTCGAAAACTACGCGCAAATTGTCGAGGAGAAGGACCCACGCACCGGTCGAAAAAAACGCAAGCAGGTGTGGCCTCGATACCACCAGCTCGACGTGGTGCGGAAGTCCCTAGACGACGTGCGAACCTACGGCGCAGGGAAGCGCTATCTAATCCAACACTCGGCTGGCAGCGGTAAATCGAATTCAATCGCTTGGCTGGCGCACCAGTTGATTGGTGTAAAGTGCAGCGACGAGGACGTCTTCGGCTCGGTCATCGTAGTGACCGACCGTCGACTCCTCGACGATCAGATTCAGGCGACTATCAAGCAGTTCATGCAGGTGGGTGCGACCGTGGGTCACGCCGAGCGTTCCGGTGACCTTCGCAAGTTCATCGAGGAGAGGAAGAAGATCATCGTCTCGACGGTGCAGAAGTTTCCGTTCATCCTTGACGAAATCTCTACTGAAAGCGGCAAGACCTTCGCCATCGTGATCGACGAGGCCCACTCCAGCCAGGGCGGCAAGACTTCAGCGGCGATGAGTCAGGCGCTCGGCAACGTGGCCGTGAGCGATGATGACGAGGCCGACCCTGAGGATATGGTGAACGCGGCGCTCGAACAGCGGATGGTCGCGCGGAAAATGATGACGAACGCCAGCTACTTCGCGTTTACCGCGACGCCCAAGAACAAGACCCTGGAGATGTTTGGCGAGGCGCTGCCGGCCGACGCTGAGGGCAGGGTCAAGCACAGGCCTTTTCACTGCTACACCATGAAGCAGGCCATCGAGGAAGGGTTCATCCTCGATGTGCTCGAGGCGTATACGCCGGTGAACAGCTACTACAAGCTGGTCAAGAAGACAGAGGAAGATCCGGAATTCGACACCAATAAAGCGAAGAAGAAGCTGCGCCGATACGTGGAGAGCCACGACCACGCGATCCAGCTAAAGGCAGAGATCATGGTGGATCACTTCCACGAGCAGGTGCTAGCGGTCGGGAAAATTGGTGGACAGGCGCGCGCAATGGTGGTGACCAGCGGGATCGAAAGGGCCATCCAGTACTTTCACGCGTTTAAGACGTATCTCGCAGAGCGCAAAAGCCCGTATCAGGCGATTGTCGCGTTTTCCGGTGAGCACGAGTACGGTGGCGCCAAGGTAAGCGAGACGTCGTTGAACGGTTTTTCGAGTCGTGACATCGCCGGGAAGATTCAGGCTGACCCGTACCGCTTCCTGATCTGCGCTGACAAATTCCAGACCGGCTATGACGAGCCGCTACTGCACACGATGTACGTGGACAAGCCTCTAGCGGGCATCAAGGCCGTGCAGACGCTGTCGCGCCTCAACCGCGCGCATCCACAGAAGCACGACTGCTTCGTGCTCGATTTCCAGAACAATTCTGAGGCGATCACGTTCGCGTTTCAAGACTACTACCGCACCACGCTGCTCGCCGAGGAGACTGATCCAAACAAGCTGCACGACCTGAAAGCAGCGCTGGACGCAGCGCAGGTGTACTCGCCCGCGCAGGTGCGGCAGGTGGTGGAGTTATTCCTTAGCGGCGCCGATCGAGACACGCTCGACCCCATCCTCGATGTGTGCGTAGCGGTCTATAAGGAGCAGCTTGACGAGGATGACCAAGTTGACTTCAAGGGGAAGGCCAAAGTGTTCCTGCGCACCTACAGCTTTCTCTCGTCGGTGATTCCCTACAGGAACGCGGAATGGGAAAAGCTTTCGATCCTACTTAGTCTGCTGGCGAACAAGTTACCCGCGCCGGAGGAAGAGGACCTCGCGAGGGGTATTCTCGAAGCAATCGACATGGATAGCTACCGCGTGGAGAAGAAGGCGGCGATGAAGATCGCGCTGGCGGATGAGAATGCTGAGATCGAGCCTCTGCCTACTGAGGCGAGTGGCCGCAAGCCCGAGCCGGAGCTGGATCGTTTGAGCAACATTCTGAAGACGTTCAATGAGCAATTCGCTACGCTGTTCACCGACACCGACCGGGTGGCCAAGCGAATTCGCGATGACATTGCGCCGAAGGTCGCCGCCGATGCCGCCTATCAAAATGCAAAGGAGAATACACCGCACACGGCGCGC
Source organism: Gemmatimonadaceae bacterium (assembly GCA_013697785.1). GTDB lineage: Bacteria > Gemmatimonadota > Gemmatimonadetes > Gemmatimonadales > Gemmatimonadaceae > FEN-1250. The sequence continues at coordinate 23,572 of JACCWE010000038.1, read as the reverse complement.
ATGGCCCACGACGAGGCGCTGGGAAGAGCAATGCAACACCTATTGAAGGAAGACACGCAAGTGTATAAGCAGTTTGTGGAGAACGAATCGTTCAAGCGATTCGTGGGCGACATGGTGTACGCGATCACACGCCAGGGACTCCCCTCTCCTGAGCCACGCCAATAGTTGTTGCGTGTAGGCCAGAAAAAGGGCTATCCTTGACACATTGTTCTGATATCAGTACGTTCTGACGACTCCGCTCCCAGGATGAACTGATGCGATTGACGATCGACGAGGCAGACGAGTTGTCATCTGCTCTATGGCGAGTTGCCATTAGTCCGAGCGATGTTGCAATGTTCGGCGCCGCTCCAAGTCGCGCCGGTATGCGCACGATTCTGCTCCTTACGGAACAACCACACTATGCAGCTGCCCGTCGGCAGCTGAGTTTCGATCCTCGATCCGTTCGCCCTCTCAACATCGGAACAGGGCGGGAGGCAATAATGATCGGCGCGATTGGGAGTGATAGCATCCCGGCAGTTGAGCAGAATGTGTCACGACCTACGAATACCAATGGCGATGCTGTCTTCTTGCGGGCGCTACCAGCGGCTCTTCGACCCACTGGAACTGCGCTCCTGGAGCGGGTGCGGGAACAGTTTCGCGGCCAGCTTAAGTTCGTGGAGGGATCGAAACGCTACGTAGAATCGCCAGATAACTTTTGGACAGTAAAGATTCAACCGCGCGACGTTTCCTTGCGCATAACGGTGCGCGGACGCCCCGAACAACTAGTGTCAGCATCCAGTCTCGCCATCTCGAACGATCGGCCGGGGTACTCAACGTTCAAGCTCGCATCAATCAAAGATGTTTCTAGCGCGGTCAAAATCATCGTGGCATCGAATCGCCGAGGACGATGATGTCGGCACGCATTTGATGCAACTAGGTTCGCGAATATCGCGAAGCGTAGAGGTGCGTTTACCTGGCAAGTGATCAGCTTTGTGCCTTCTGGGGGAGAAGAGTCAGCAGAGCGTCTGGTGCCGAGCAATGATTATCTAGCCTAGGCGAGCTCTCCGAAGACGCTATGGTCACTGATTGTACATTATGCGTCGGTATCATAGCGCTCATTGCGAGTCCGCTCTGAATCTGGACTCCGCACCGCATCTATTGCTGTCAGCATTCCTGCCTGGCCGCGTCAGGATACCAGTTAGGAGCAAATCAAGGTTGAACGTGTCCGCCGAACTCCGTGAAGAGTATCTCCTTATGCTCTACTTTGGAGCATCCTCCGAGTCTAAGCTATCACTTTGCCTGAATCGCGCCTACCGCGATCTCAGTCGTACAATTCACGGAATTCGTATTCATCCTTCACGCGCAAAGATCTACGCGGAGGTTTTTCGGCTACTTCAGATTGAATTGACACAGCTACTCAATTCTTCGACGGTAACTTCACAACGAGAGTTCGACGATTGGCATCGTTCGCTGACTGCGTCGCTCTGCGAACGCTATCTTGTCAATGACTTCGCTGACTTCACGGTGGGACAGGCCCAGAAGTGGATCAACATGACTTTTAAGTATGCGATAGCGTTCGGCGAGAGTCGAATGCCAGGCGCTTCTCGACTCTTCCGATGGCTTCACATTCCCATCGATAGTGTGATCCTCGCTCAACTTGCAGCATTTAACGGCCCGGTCATCAGCGTGCCTTGGAGTCGCCTCAAGAGCTACGATGAATATCTTGCGTTGCAGAAATGGATCAGAACGACATTTCGCGGCGAGGCACCAATGGACGTTGAATTTCGACTTTGGCAAAAGGGCATGCGGGATAGTGCGAACCCGTCAGTATGACTTTCTGTTGCAACGGTGCTGCAACTTGTGAATGCTCGTTCGACGATTTCGCGCGAGCGAATCGGTGGAGCTTAGCTGTTACGCACGACACGTAGCTGCCGACGACTGGGTTGCGCATGGTGTCGATTGTGGTGTCGATTCACCCCGTTTTCCCGCCGCCCTCGCCCCCATGCCCGCCGGACAATTCGCGCGGATTGTCTATGTAATCCGTGATTTTGCCGGACTTGGGTGCGATACGCTAGCGGCCTGATAAGCGTGAGGTCCGAGGTTCAACTCCTCGCTGGCCCATTTCCGAAAATGATTGCCCCGCATGGCCTTATGGTTGTGCGGGGTTTTCGTTGTTGCGCCGATGCTATCGACACGCGCAGCGCGACGCGCCTTGACCGGCGTTGACGACACGCTCGGACTTCAAGATCAGCTGCCCCGGGCGCCGGGTTGAATCGCGGCGAGGGTGGCGCTCATCGCCCCTCCGAGCACCAAGTGCCCTGCAAGGCCGCGCGCGTGCGTCTGCCACGGGAACTTGGCCGGCCCTGGCGTGAGGCCCAAGGCTGGTGTCGCTATCTCGTCCGTGAGCAACCATACAGCCGCCCCGAACAAAAGACCGCTCGCCATCGTCGGCAGCTGACTTCGCGGACGAAGAACCCCGTACACGGCGCCGACCCCGATGCCGAGCGCCCAGTGAATTTCCGATCCATACTTTTCGCTCTGCTTCTTCGTCAGCTTGGTGCCGGCGAGTTTTGCAACCCGGTCGGCGGCTACCGCGTACGCAGTTTTTCCGCCCCGGGCGCGATTCTCTCTTCGACGGACCGCTTCGCTTTGCCGCTTGTACAGCGCCGTCGTCGTCTTGCCCATGAGCCACGTTGCAATGGCGCCAGCGATGGCGCCCTCGACGATGTCTGCGGTCACGGATTGTCTTGCCATTGTTTCCTCTAGTCGAGCGTGCGTGCATCGCTGATGATTCGTGATCACCTCGCCCTTTGCGAATCGCGCGCCGCCGCGCGCGGAGCCCACTCGATTCCGCGAGGTTCTTGCGCTACGTCGCCAGCGTCGCCTCGATAGGAGAGCGAATCAGCTCCACCGTGGGCGGTGCCGCTTCGAGCAGGACCGGATGATGGGGCATTGGCACGTCTTCGACCGCGATCCGATCGACAGGCGCATCGAATTGCCAAAACGCTTCCTTCGCGATTGTCGCCGCGACCGCCGCACCAAATCCCGCCGTGAGATTATCCTCATGGACCTCGACGGAGCGGCCCGTTTGACGAGGCCACGAAGGAACGCCATTGCTGGTGGCAACGTGTCCCTGTACGCCTGGAACTCGTACCGGGGGATCGAGACCGAACAACCGCAGTAGCGTCGCATTGCATCCGTGCTCAACTGGCCGTGTCAGGATGGACAGCAGCTAAGACGCCCGCTCGACGAGCGACCTCAGAATGTGATGAGCCGTGGCCTGCGCCTCCTGAATGCGAGGGATGTTCTGCGACTCGCTCACGATGGTGTGATCGGCAAGGCGTTCCGCACGTATGCGGCCACCGTCGTAGCCCACGAAGGCAATCGACTTCAGGCCGCGTGCCCGTGCCTCGGCGAGCGCCTGGATCACGTTGCGCGAGTCGCCGCTCGTGGAAAACGCCATCACGACGTCGCGCGGTTGTGCATACGCGATGATCTGCCTGGAGAAGATGACGTCGGCGCCAATGTCGTTCATGAGCGCGGTGATGATCGCCGAATCGTCTGAGAGATCGAGCGCACGCCGGCTGGGCCACTCGCCGGGCGGAAAGCGGTAGTCGGCCGCGGCGTCCGTAGCATCAGTGGCCGAGCCGCCGTTGCCGAACGCGAGCAGCGTTCCGCCGGCATCGAATGCGGCGCGAAGTGATGTGGCGGCGCCGAGCAATGCTACCCTGTTCGGCGACTCACGCTCGCCAATGGTCTGCGCGCGTAGCGCCGTGAGCTCATCGGCCTTGAAGACGATCGATTGTTGGACGTCCGCCAGCACGCGCGACAGATCGGCTTGCGACGATTCGAGGAACGGGTAGAGAAAACTCGCGGCCGCCGCACCTCCTGCCGCGGGCCTGGCCGCTTCCGCGCACGCTGCGCCATGCTCGAAGAACACATGCACGAGCTCCCAAAGCAGGTGGTAGAGCACCTCTCCCAACTCCTGCCACTCGAACGCGTCAGTCACCGGCGAAGCAAATTCCCATTCGGCACCTACCCGCGCAAAAGCGATCGTCAGACACCCCCGCCCCCGGGCCATAGCGGTGGCGTTTCGTGTGCTGTGCGAATGTGTCGAGGCGTCGCCCTCAAAGGCGATGACCATGTCATCGGCGCGCGCGAGCAGATCCAGTTGTCGCTCGAGAGAGCCCGTGTCGCCGGTGAAGCCAAGAGCGGGAAGGGCCCGCTTTCCAACGATCACCGGGTGCACGAACTCCACGGTGATGTGGCGAACATCCGACCTCGCGGCAGGCGATTGGCCCATGGCGATGAGGCGTCCGCCGCGCGCAAAGCGATCCGCCATGCGTTGGCAGAGCTCAGCAATGCGTGGCGACTCCCGACGAAAGAATGGAGTAGTGAGCTCAGAACGCTGGCCGAGCAGCTCCTCAACGTGCGCGTGGAGTGAATGCTCGACGCCTGTGCTCACATCGATCGCATCCTGAGGTAGCGTCGCAACTCGGGAATCTCGCGGATGAACAGCGCGATTCCAATGACGACGAGAATGGCGAGTTCGATCAGAAGGACTTTCATGGCGCTTGGTTCTCCAGAACAGGGGTTTGGGGGTTGAGCTCATCGAGCACACCGCGCGCCAGTGCTTCCACCTGCGCAACGGCCTCATCAACTGCGGCGCGCACGGGCGCGCTGAGGGACATGTCCATCTCCGACCAGGAGTCCGAAGGCTCCAGCCGTTCCGGCTCGCATCCGAGTACGATCACACGCGGGGGAACCCGGCCAAGCGCGCGGGCGAGTGCAAGGACCTTCACGGGGTCCATGCCGTGCGTGTCCATCGTCATTGGCCCTTCGCTGTCCACCTGCGCATCGATCACGTACAAGGTGCCCGGCGCCTGTCCGCGAGGGCTGGCGTCTATCAGGATGACCGCGTCGTAGTCGTTCTGCATGGCGTAGGCGAGATCCATTCCCCGGATTCCGAAGTCGCGCGCCTCCACGCCTCGCGGAAGCGTGCGCGTCACGAGCTTCTGTGCGACGGCCACGCCAAAGCCATCGTCGCCGAGAAAGATGTTGCCGATTCCCGCGATGAGAATGCGCGGCGCGCGCGCGGGCGATGATTCGGCATCGGCACCGTCAACTGGCTCGACCTCGCTGGTGGAGAAGAAGAAGCGATGACCTGGGTAGCGGCCCTCGCCAAGGTCGCGTCCCGGATCGTCTTCGAGAGTGACGGCCACCTGAATCTCGCCATCGAGGCTCTCGTCCAGCCCCTCCACGATCCCGAGCTTGCCAGCGAGTATGCCGTCGAAGACGTCGCCGCGAGGCCGCGGTGCCAGGCGCACACGGGTGCCACGCCTCACCATCGTACCGGCAATCATCACGGAGGTCGGCGGTTCACGCTGCAGCTCGCCCCAGATGTCGTTCACGTCCCGGCCCCGGCGCCCATCGAGAGCGGTTGCAGCGAGCGCACGGTGCCGTGCAGGCGCATGAGCTCCTCGCTGGTGAGGGCCTTGCAACGCTCGAGAATCTCCCGGGCCCGCGGATCGCTGTCGCTCATCTCGCGCTGCTCATCTTCTGTAAGGGTCAGGATGTTGAGGATCAACAGCTGATCGATTTCGCCGCCGTCGAACAGGTCGCCGGGACTCTCAGGCGCGATGCGAGGGTAGTCATAGAGGATCATGGCCGACGCGAGCATGGTGTCGCGCGCGCCGTCCTCGCCAACGAGCACAGGGTACACACCTTCGTTGCGGTTTGCGGCACTCTCGATTGCCAGCTCCGCTGGTGGGTCGAACTGCGAGACGAACGCCCCCTCGGCCGCCCGTAGTACCACGTGTGCGGAATTGAACGAATGACGCACGGCCTGCTCGCGCCCACTTCCATTCCATGTGTCCTCGTTCGTCACCACCACGCTGACGCGATGCACGCGACCGGCGCAATGGCGAACCGTCACCTCGATCGTGCCCTGCAGCGCGTCCCAACTGCGAACCACCGCACCAGCTTCCTCGTTTCCCTCGGGTAGCGCTTCGCGCAGACTGCCCGACTCGACGCAAATCGGCTCCGTGACGCAGACATCCTCCGAGTCGAGCGAAACCGACGCGTTGAACGTGCGCTCGGTGGCTTCGTCCCACGATAGATAGCGCGTCCCCGCCACCGTCAGCTCATTCACGGCGACGTCACCCGTCGCGTCGCACCGCATGACCTGCCGAGCAACGACGTGAAGAAAGCGTACCGACACCGTGACTCGCGCGTTGGCCATCGCTTCGATCAGACACTCCGTGCGCACGACCGCCCGGTCGGCTCCGCCACTCACGTCCGCATACGCGCGCGGGTAGATCCCGCCGAATGTCCATCGCTGCTGATTCTTCACCGCGCTCCGGCGATATGGCCACAGCACGTATCCCTCGTACAGCACGGTTTTCGCGATCTGCTCGAGCGCGCCCATGTCAGCCGTGCTCCGGCTCGCGCGATGCGGCCGACAGCAACGCATCGACCGTGTGCTCCCACGTCTGAAGCGAGCGCTCGGCGCGATACGCATAGAGGCGGTCATACTCGTCGCGGCGCAGGCGAATCCAGCTGCTATCGGGGTAATAATGGTTCATCATGTCCTTCCACACGCGCACGGGCAGCGCGTAGCGCGCCTCCGACTCCCAACTGAGTCGCGCCGTCTGCATCCTGCCGTCGGCGTCATCATAGAACACGCTGCCGCTGAAGAGGAAGTCGAGCGGAATGTCGCCGCTCTCCACACCGGAGAGATACTTGGCGCTCACGATGTCGAAATCGCAGGTACAGGGAACGAGTAGTGCCAACTCCGTTTTCCCCTCGAACGCTGGCGATACCGTCGTCGTATGCGTCCAGAGGAGGCTCTTCAATGTTTCGCCCCAGCGATCGGGCGTCCCAAAGAGCTCCGCGAGCCGTGCATGTTCGCGCGCATCATAGGTGCGTCGCGCCACGGCAATGCGAATCTGGGTCGCGAGCAGCAGCGACCGGATCGCCGGATGCGGTTCGGGCGATTCGATGGCCAACATAAAACGCAACGTTGGCACAGCGGCGTACGGCTCGGCCTCGGCATTCACGACCGCGAACGACAGGTGCGGCACCGCCGCACTTGCCGGATGTACCGGGAGCACGTCGCGCTGCCGCAGTTCGCCGGGTGGCGCTGTCACGCAGGCGAGAGATTCGGCATGCGCGGGTCGATTGGACCGTGCTTGTCAGCCCCGATGCCCGTGGATCGCGCCGCTGTGGACGTGCCGTCAGCGAGATGTCCTTTCATCTTCCCGTAGTGCCCAACGTCGTTGCCCTGCAGAACGCCCGACACGTGCGACGGCAGTTCCACGTCGACATCCGGAGTGCCGACGGTGATCGGTCCTTTCTTCATGACACGACTCCTGTTGAAAGCGTTGACGCGCGCCGACGCAACTCGCCAAAAAACTCGTCCAGCGCCGTCCAGACCTCTTCGCCGCCGGCAAGCCCCTTCCAGTGGAGGCGAATGAGGCCCACGAGTGAGTAGCACACATCGATAGGCACGAGCCATTGCTCGTGTGCTCCACGCGTCCGGTTGACGAGTAGCGCCTGCACGTCTGGTTCGAGCGCGCGAAGGGGAGGATTGGCCTGCACGAGGTCGTCCCAGGCCGTGAGTGGCAGCTGCGATTCCGCGGCACCCATGGGACCGGGATAGAGCGCAGCGACGCGGGCCGCGACGGTATCGAAAAAAAAGAACGCGAGGTCCACGGGAATGGCGAGATTCGCCCAGAACAGCTCGTTCAGCTCGAAGCCGGGCAGATCGAACACGTCGGGCGGAATCAGCTTGTAGTGCAACTTCACGCCGGGCGCGTTGTCGAAGAGCACCGAACACGCGCGGCACGAGCATACCAGCCGCCGATTCTGCGTGTCGATGAGATGCCGGTGTTCCGCGGGAACCGCGACGCTGCACAGCTCACAGCGCTCCACCGAGGCCGGTTGCGGCGCCACCGTCGTCGCGGCGCGCGGCTGCGCGAGACGGTACAGCCGGCTCGCGTAGATGGTTCGTTCGGCGCCGCCGCCAGCCAGTTCAATCATCCCACACCGCCGGCCGAAACCACACCTGGTGAGGCGTCGGCACGACGCGCGCGCCGAAGCGGCACCAGCGCCGGCGGCTGCTCGGGTTGCGTGACCGACAGGTGGCCGGCCGGATGGAGCCCGTGCAGCAGCAACAGATGCGACACCAGCTCATCGCCAGCGAATGCGTCGGCGATGTCCTGCTGCGTGGCCCCGCGACACTCCGCGGCCACATGTCCGACCATCCGGGCGAGCCCTTCGCCGTACAGGTCGAGCAGCGCCTGCACCGTTTCGAGTGCGGCCGTATGCGCGGAAGGCTCCGCGATCGCCTCCACGCGTTCCAGCAGCGAGTCGATTCCGGCGACTCGCTCGCGCACCTCGGCGTCAGTGAGCGACATGCGCGTGGCTCACTTGGCGGACCCAGCGAAGATCGGCGAGTGCACGGTCTTGATGGTCTTGCCATTGCCGAGATACATGTGCACGCCGCACGGCAGGCACGGATCGAAGCTGCGCACCGTGCGCATGATGTCGATCCCCTTGAAGTTGTCCTGGTTGTTTTCCTCGAAGATCTTCATGCCGTTCACCGCATCCTCGTAGGGGCCCGGCGTCCCGAAGCTATCCCTGGGGCTCGCGTTCCATGGCGTGGGGGGATAGGGATGATAATTCGCGATCTTGCCATTCTTGATCACCATGTGGTGCGAGAGCACGCCCCGCACCGCTTCGTGAAAGCCGCAGCCGATCGCTTCTTCGGGCACCTTGAAGTCGTTGAACACCTTGGTGCGCCCCGCGCGCACTTCCTTCATCGCCTGTTCCAGGAAATAGATCGCCGCCGCCGCGGAGTACGCGATGAAATAAATACGGGCACGATCGCGCTCGATGGTGTTCGAGCGTGTGGGAATCTTCCACTCGAATTCCATCTCCGGCAGTTGGACGCTCTTGGGAAGATTGATCTTCACGCTGCTGCCGGTCGCCTTGATGTTCGGCAGATCGACGAGACCACTCAGCGCCGTGGACCACAAGCGCGCGAGGGGGCCGCCTCCGGTGTCGAGCGCCAGATGATCGTCGCTCCGTTTGTCGTACCATCGCGGACTCATGACCCAGCTGTAGTTGCCATTGAAGTCGCGCTTCTGCGGATGCGGCAGCGTCGTCTGATTCCACGGATGGCTCTTGTGGATCGGATTGCCCAGCGGATCCGCGTTTACAAAGTTCTGCTCGTTCTCCCACCCATCGTAAAACGAGCTGCCGAGCAGGATGCGCATGCCGACGTTGATGTCGACAAGGTTGTTCGTCACGATCTTTCCATCGACGATGATGCCGGGCGTGACGAACATCTTCTTGCCCCACGCGTCCATCGTCTTGTAGTCGTAATCGCAGTAGTTGGGGTCCTGGAACGAGCCCCAGCAGCCGAGCAGAATGCGGCGGTTTCCCACCTCCTCGTAACCCGGCACGGCGTCGACCCAGAAGTCGAAGAGATCGTCGTTGAGCGGAATGACTTTCTTCACGAAGTCGAGCACGTGCATGAGCCGCACGAGATAGTCGGTGAACACCTGTGGCGTGGCGACCGTGCCCACGCCGCCCGGATACAGCGTGGAGGGATGCACGTGGCGTCCTTCCATGAGACAGAACATCTCGCGCGTCACCCGGCTGATGTGCAGCGCCTCCTTGTACATGGATCCCGTAAAAGGATTGAAGGCGCGCATGATGTCGGCGATGGTCTTGAACCCATGGATGTCCGAGTGCGGCGCGGCGGTCGTCTCCGCCTTCGCGAGCACGGCCGGATTGGTTTCCTTCACCATCTGCTCGCACCAGTCCACCATCACCAGATTGTCCTGGAACAACGTGTGGTCGAACATGTACTCGGCGGCCTCGCCGAGGTTGATGATCCATTCCGCGAGCGGCGGCGGCTTGATGCCGTACGCCATCTGCTGCGCGTAGATCGAGCAGGTGGCGTGGTTGTCGCCGCAAATACCGCAAATGCGGCTGGTGATGAAATGCGCGTCGCGCGGATCCTTGCCTTTCATGAATACGCTGTAGCCGCGGAACATCGACGAGGTGCTCTGGCACTCGGCCACCTCGCGGTTCTCGAAATCGATCTTCGTGTAGATGCCCAGGTTGCCGATGATGCGCGTGATGGGATCCCAGTGCATGTCGACTAGCTTGCGTTCCTTTCCTGGCGCCGCTGCTGTGGTCATCACTCAGCTCCTTTCCGTTGTGGATAACGCGGCGAGTAGCCACTCGTCAGTTCGGGCCGGTTGTGCCGCCACTTTGGTTCCTTGTTCAACGTCTCGTTGGTGATGGCGCGGAGTTTACGGATCATTTTACCGTAGACGCCGGTGATGGCGGAGGAGATCGTTCCTCCAGGCGGCTCATCCATGAATGGCATGAACTTGTCCGGGAAGCCCGGCATGGTGCAACCGATACAGATGCCGCCCACGTTCGGACAGCCGCCGATGCCGTTCATCCATCCACGTTTCGGCACGTTGCAATTCACCACGGGACCCCAACAGCCGATCTTCACCTGGCACTTGGGCGAGTTGTAGTCCTTCGCGAAGTCGCCCTGCTCGTAGTAGCCGGCGCGGTCGCACCCCTCGTGCACCGTCTTGCCGAAGAGCCACGTGGGTCGGAGCTGCGCATCCAGCGGAATCATCGGCGAGAGGCCGGCCGCCTGAAAGAGCAGCCACGTCAACGTCTCCATGAAGTTGTCCGGCTGCACCGGACATCCTGGAACATTCACGATGGGCAGTCCGCCAGCTGACCGGAAGTTCCATCCGAGATAATCGGCAAGCCCCATCGCCCCAGTGGGGTTGCCGGCCATGGCGTGAATGCCCCCATACGTGGCGCACGTGCCGATGGCAATTACACCCCACGCCTTGGGAGCGAGGCGATCGATCCACCACGTCAGCTTGCGCGGATTGCCCTGCTCATCGTTTCCGAAGCTCGTCCAGAAGCCCTCGCCATCGATGTTCTCATTGGGGATCGATCCCTCGATGACGAGGACGAAGGGACCCAGCTCGCCGGTGAGCCCCTTGCGAAATGGGGCAAGGAAGTCGTCCGGACCACCCCACTTCGAGGTGCCGCCGAGCGAATAGGCGAGGACCTTGTTGTGGAGATGCACCTTGGGAAGCCCAGGAATCAGTCCAAGAAGAACGTCTTCGATACTGGGTTGGGTCGCCGCCGTGATAGAGACGCTGTCCCCGTCACAGCTCATACCCTCGGAGATCCAAAGAACGTGGACCTCTTTCACTCCCTCCGCCTTTGCCTCGGCCATGGCTTCCTCGTCCGGTTGACGTTTGCCCTGTCTCGCCGTGCTTCGAGAATCGTGCGCTCAGACCTTCATCAGACCTTCAACAGATGCGCGGCAATGGATCACCGACCAGCAGATCCATGACGCGCCGGCCTCCAAAGGCCGTTTGCACGAGCACCATGCTCCGTGGCTCGGTGCGAACTTCCCCGATGTCGGCGGCGTCCTCGCAGCCCGGTATTCCCCTGATGGCGTCCAGCGCGCGATCAGCCGCCTCCGGCGCCACGATTGCCACGAGCTTTCCTTCGTTCGCGACATACATGGGGTCGATGCCGAGGATTTCGCAGGCCCCGGCCACGTTGGGGTGGATGGGAATTGCCCGTTCATTCACGAGCACGGCGACCCCCGACGCGACCGCGAGCTCGTTGAGCACGCTGGCCACCCCGCCACGAGTGGCGTCGCGCATGCAGCGGAGGTGTGGACCAGCCGCCTCGAGTAAGACGTCCACCACCGGCCACAGCGATCGTGTGTCCGAAACGATCTCGGCCTCGAGCTCGAACTCGCCGCGCGCCAGCATGATCGCCGTGCCGTGATCGCCGATGCTTCCCGAGACGAGCACCCGGTCGCCCGGTTGGAGGCACCGCGGCGACAACGTTGCGCGCTCGTCCACGCGGCCCAGGCCGGTGGTGCAGATGTACATGCCGTCGGCGTGCCCGCGCTCCACGACTTTCGTGTCACCCGCGATAATCGAGACGCCGGCGTTCCGGGCAGCGCGCGCAATGGCCTCGACTTCGCGACGGAGGATCTCCGAGGACAGCCCTTCTTCCAGCACCATCGCCAGCGTCAGCGCGATCGGGCGCGCGCCGACAACGGCGAGATCATTCACCGTACCGTTCACGGCGAGGTCGCCGATGGAGCCACCCGGAAAAACGAGCGGCCTCACTACGAAACTGTCCGTCGTCATCGCAAGACGTGAGACGCCGATCTCCACCACGCCCGCATCATCGAGGCGCGACAGAATGTCATTATCGAACGCAGGGACGAACAGCCCCTGCACCAGCGTCGACGTCGCCTTGCCGCCGGCGCCATGCGCCATCGTGATCCGCTCGTCGCGAAAGCGCGGCGCGCGCGCGCGCACGAGATCGATCTTGTCGAGCGCTTCCTGCTCGCGATCCCGCTCAGTGACGTCCGGGCGCGCGGACGTCATACCACCACGCGCTCCCGCGCCACCCGGCCAAAGTTGTAGTATGCCGCGCACGCCCCTTCGCTCGACACCATGCACGTGCCGATGGGATGCTCGGGCGTACACGCCGTGCCGAACACCTTGCATTCCCACGGCTTGATCACGCCCTTGAGCACCTCGCCGCACTGGCAGGCTTTGGGATCTGCCACACGGATGCCCGGCACGGCAAAACGGATTTCCGCATCGTACTCTCGAAACTCGGGCGCGAGCTGCAGCGCGCTCTGCGAGATGAAGCCAAGTCCCCGCCACTCGAAATGCGGCCGCAATTCGAATACCTGCGAGAGCAGCTTCAGTGCCTGCAGATTGCCGTCGTACGGCACAACGCGGGTGTACTGGTTCTCGACCTCGCATCGGCCATCGGCAAGCTGCTTCAGCACCATGTAAACGGACTGAAGAAAGTCGAGGGGCTCGAAGCCGGACACCGCAACGGGCTTGTGATACTGCGTGGCGATGAACTCGAAGGGCCGCGCACCAACGACGGTGCAGACGTGGCCGGGGCCGATGAAGCCGTCCAGCCGCAGATCGGGCGATTCGAGCAGCGCACGCAGCGGCGGCAGAATCGTGACGTGATTACACATCACGGTGAAGTTGCGGATGCCCTCCGCCCTGGCGCGGAGCACGGTGAGGGCAGTCGACGGCGCGGTCGTCTCGAAACCGATGGCAAAGAACACCACCTGCCGGTCCGGATGCTCCCGTGCGATGCGCAACGCATCGAGCGGTGAGTAGACCATGCGGATGTCGGCGCCAGCGGCCTTCGCGTCGAGAAAGCTGCCGTTGCCACCCGGCACGCGCATCATATCACCGAAGCACGTGAGAATCACATCGGCATGCCGCGCGATCGCCACGCCGTCGTCGACGCGACCCATGGGGATGACGCACACCGGGCAGCCCGGCCCGTGCACGAGCTCCACGTTTGCCGGCAGCAAGTCATCGATGCCGTACCGGTAGATGGTATGCGTGTGACCTCCGCACACCTCCATGATCTTGTAGTGCCGCCCGGGCTCGACGATGCTCGCAATTTCGGCGGAGAGTTTCTCGCCGAGCGCCGCGTCGCGAAATTCATCGACGAACTTCATGCGGGCGCGAGACGCGTGAGCGCCGTTCCCGCGTGCACGAGCAGCACGTCGCCGATGCGGACGGCGCTCACGAGCGCGATCATGACCTCGATTGCGGAGCCCCGTTCGCCGACACAGACGGCGATGCCGCACGTGTCATCGACCGACGTCACGCGCATCGGCACTCCCTCATCAGAGCACGTGATGCAGTGATGCGGATCGGCGCACGATGCACCGGCAACCGGGCCCTCAATACTCATTGAATGCTGCTCGCCTTGAACTCTTCGATCTCCAGCTCGTACTCGGATCCGAGCTCCTGGAGGAGCGCGAGCGTGGCCATGGCGTCGGCTTCGTCGATGCGAGACATCGCGAATCCCACGTGGACGAGCACCCAGTCACCCGGCGCCACCGGCGGAATGGACCCATCGAGCAGCGCGATGTTGACGGTGCGCTGGACGCCGGTGACGCTCACACGCGCGAGGCGCTTGTCCTCGTCGACGATTCCCACTACCTGGCCCGGTATTGCGAGACACATCAGAGACGCTCGCGTTCAGGATGGAATGCACGTGCAGCAGCGATCGCCGTTTGACCGAAGGCAATGCCGCCATCATTTGGCGGGATACGTTCAGGGACCAAGACCCGTAATCCTTTCTCTTCGACCGCAAGTATCGTGCGCTGCAGTAGTAACAGATTCTGGAAAACGCCGCCACTGATCACGACGGTGCCGAGTGACCGCGATGCGGCAAGCATCGCGCAGCAATCCGCGGCCGCACGAGCCAGCGAATTGTGTACGCGCGCCGAGATTGCGGCCACCGGCACCCGGAGCGCCAAGTCCGCAACGACTCCGGCGACGAGGGATCGGACGTCGAGGACCATCAGGTCGTTGACCGGACACAGGAGCACGCGGTAGCGCTCCTTCTCTCCCCAATCGGCCACGGCCTCAAATTCGATCGCGGCCTGCCCTTCGTAGGTGATCCGAGCCCGGATGCCGCAGAGTGCCGCCATCGCATCGAGCAAGCGGCCCGCACTCGATGTCCGCGGCGATGCAAGACCGCTCCGCACGAGGTGAACGGCCGATCGCCACGAGCGCTCATCCACATCCCGGCGAAGCATCGCGGGAATGGTCGAGACCGATTCGGGGTGCAGCTCGCTCAACCATGAGCACGCCATGCGCCACGGTTCGCGAACGGCCCCTTCGCCGCCCGGCATTCGAACCCGCTGCAGGTGGCCCACTCGCTCGCACGATACGAGGTCCCCCACGAGAATTTCTCCGCCCCAGAGCTCGCCGTCCGTTCCGAGCCCGGTACCGTCGAAGATCACGCCGATGGCGGGGCGCGTCTCTCCGTGTTCCGCGAGGCACGCCGCAAGGTGCGCGTGGTGATGCTGCACCGCGATCGCCTCGCAGGTCGCGCCGGACTCGGCACGCTCGAGCGCGTACTTCGTCGATAGATATTCGGGATGGAGATCATGCGCGAAGTGCGTGGGCGACAAGCCAAACAGGCGCTCGTGATGTGCGATGCCGTCACGATAGGCCCGCAGCGACTCATAGCGCTCCAGATCGCCGACGTGCGGGCCGACCCACGCGCGCGTGCCGCGTGCGAGACAGAATGTGTTCTTGAGCTGCGCACCGCACGCAAGCAATGGCGTAGTCGCGGCAACGGGAAGCGCCAGCGGGGACGGCGCATAGCCACGAGAGCGACGAATCATCATCGCACGCTGGTGACCGGCAACGGTGACGGCACGAACCACCGAATCATCCGTGGGCGTTTCGATCGTCCGGTCGTGCGAGAGAAAATAGTCGGCGATTCCCGACAGTCGTTCGCGCGCCTCATCGTCGCGAAATGCGATCGGCTCATCTGTGAGATTGCCGCTCGTCATCACCACTGGCGACCCGACGTCATGGAGCAGCAGTTGATGCAGTGGGGAAGAGGGCAGCATGACGCCGAGGTCGAGAAGGCAGGGCGCGACAGCGCCGGCCACTGGTGCGTCGTCTCTGCGGCGCGCGAGCACGATTGGGCGCTCGCGTGAAGCCAGGAGCTGCTCCGTAACCACACTCGTCTCGATGAGGTTCCGTGCAACTACGAGGTCCGGAGCCATGACGGCAAACGGCTTGTGCGGCCGGTGCTTCCGATCGCGCAACCGTTGGACCGCCGATTCGTCGCGCGCAAGGCACGCCACGTGATAGCCGCCGACGCCTTTCACGGCGACGATCGCACCATCGCGCAGCAGGTGCGCCGCGGCGGAGACCGCATCGGCGGCGTCTCGCGTTTCGACGCCGGCACCCACGGCATCCGTCAGGCGAGCACGGGGTCCGCACGCCGGGCAGGCGTTGGGTTGCGCGTGAAAGCGGCGGTTTGCCGGATCCTCGTACTCGTGCCGGCACGCCGGGCACATGCGAAATGTGGCCATCGTGGTGAGAGGCCGGTCGTACGGCGTTCCGCGGATGATCGTGAATCGTGGGCCGCAGTTGGTGCAGTTCACGAAGGGGTACCGGTATCGACGGTCTGCGGGATCGAAGAGCTCCCGGATACAGTCGTCGCACGTCGCGACATCGGGCGGTACGAGAGCGACGCCCGCGTCGTCCGGATGCACGATGGTGCTCGTCTGGATGACGAAGGAATCCGAATCCTGTTCGGAGATGTCTTCGCGGGTGATGTGCTCGATCTGCACGAGTGGTGGCTGCTCGATTCCGAGGCGCTGCACGAACGTGTCGATCGCTGCGCACGAACCCTCGAGCTCCACAACCGCACCGCGCGCATCGTTGCGGACGAACCCGCCGAGGTTCATGTCGTGCGCCAGACGGTAAACGTACGGCCGGAAGCCGACGCCCTGAACGGTACCGTCAATGTGCAGACGAACGCGCATGAGTGGAGGATAGCAACGGGAGGGAGATGAAGCACTGCTGCGGGCCTTTGCCCTGGTGGCTCATCCCGTCACAATCGGCCATACTATACTATCCGGACAGGGGCGGTATGACCCGGTGCAGGCGACTGTGTCACCGTGTGACGATTCGATATAATCCATCCATCACGACCGCGTCGCCTGCACCGGCAAGAGACCGCGGAGCCGGATCGCGAGATGCCTGGCCGCCATGCGCTGTTGCTCGTTTGCCGGAGAGGTCCTGGAGAATGCAATCGTCTTGCCGCCGCTGGTTCGCGCTCACGCCATGGGATTGGTAGTGCACGAGCTATCGATCGCCATGAGCCTCGTGGACGTCGCGTGCGAACAGGCCGAGTCGCTCGGCGCGCGCGTCGAGGCGCTGCATGTGCGGCTCGGACCGTTGTCGGGCGTCGTCGCGGAGGCGCTGGCGTTTTCCTTTACGCTCGCGTGCGACGGCACGCGAATAGCCGGAGCGCGACTTGTCATCGAAACGATGCCGATTGTCGCGCGCTGCACGACCTGCTCGGCCGATCGCGTGCTCGCGAGCGCACAGCACCTGCACTGTCCCGTTTGCGGCGACTTCACGCCCGATCTCATCGGCGGTCGCGAGCTCGAGCTCTTTGCGCTGGAGGTCGAGGAGGATGTCTCCGCGAATCGTTGAAGTCAGGCAGAACATTCTCAAGGAGAATGACGTTCTCGCCCGCGAACTCCGCTCGCGCTTCACGCATGCGGGCGTCCTTGTCGTGAATCTGGTGTCCGGCCCCGGCGCGGGGAAAACGGCCCTTCTGGAAACGACGCTGCGTACGATGCGCGATCGGTACAGGGTGGCGGCGCTCACCGGAGACCTCGCGACGGACAACGACGCGAAGCGTCTCGCACGGTCGGGCGCGCCGGTGAAGCAGATCAGCACCGGCACCGTGTGCCACCTCGACGCGCGGATGGTTTCCAACGCACTCGACGGCTGGGTCGCCGACGACCTCGACGTTCTCTTCATCGAGAACGTGGGAAATCTCGTGTGTCCGGCGAGCTACGATATCGGTGAGCACATTCGTGTCGTCCTGCTGTCGGTGACCGAAGGCGAGGACAAGCCGCTGAAGTATCCCACACTTTTCAACTCGGCGGACTGCGCGCTGATCACGAAAACCGATCTCGCCTCCGCTGTGGAGTTCGATCGTGACGCCGCATATGCGAATATCCACGAGGTGCGGCCCGAGCTTCCCATCCTCGAGACGTCCGGGCGCACCGGCGAGGGAATCGACGCGTGGATCGCGTGGCTGGAATCTCACTTCACACCGCCCTTCCGTGACAGGAGCGACTGGAAGCTCGGCACGCCGTGATCGCTACGACGTGTGTCGTGAGGCGAGCTATCGGGCGAGAGGGGCGAGAGCGCAAGCACCGTGACGAAGACGAATCCCGCGGCTGCGAGCGAGCCGATTCGCACGCGTGGATCCAACATGGCGGCGAGCTCGCTGGGAATGGCATTGAACGTGGCTATGGCGAACGCATCACCGCGGGGTCGGCGTAAAGCAACAGCTGGCAACTCGTACCGACAACAAAAGGAACATCATGCGCCCGTCCCGCGTGTTCGCTGCATCCCTGCTGATGGCGAGCGTGGCTGCCTGTGGGAAGTCCTACGCGAGGCCCCAAGGCCACCAGTGCTGCCGCCGCGGCGGGGTCGCGTGACACCGCGATGTTCGCGGGCGGCTGCTTCTGGAGCATGGAGCGGCCGTTCGCGCATGTGCCCGGCGTAGTCTCCTCGACCGTGGGCTACGCTGGTGGCCACACGAAGAATCCCACCTATGAGCAGGTGAATACGGGGACCACGGGGCACACCGAAACTGTGTTGGTTGAATACGACCCGGCCCAGGTGACCTACGAGAAGCTGCTCGACGTGTACTGGCACAATATCGATCCGGTGACGAAGGACCGTCAGTTCTGCGATGTCGGCCCGGATTACCGTACCGTGATCTTTACGCACGGCGCGGTGCAGCAGGCGGCAGCACTTCGCTCCAGGGAGGCGCTCGAGAAATCCGGGCACTTCAAGGCGCCGGTCGTCACCGAGATCATTGCCGACACTCCGTTCTGGCGCGGCGAGGAGTACCATCAACACTTTGCCGACCGAAACCCGGACCGGTACGACGCCTATCGCCGGGGTTGCGGTCGCGACGCGCGACTGCGGGAGCTGTGGGGAGACGCTGCGTCTCCGTATGTGCCGGCGAAGTGACGTGGACGCGAACGCTCATCGCTGAGTTTGGTCAGGTCTTCCGCTGCCGCTGCTCTGGGGCCACGCCGCCGGAAGAGGGCACGCTGACTTCCGCGCTGTCGGGACAACCGCGCGCGGCGTAGCGATCAGCTCCAGATGACAGTCGGGGGAGCATCTGCTTTCGTACGAAATCGCGTGCGTGGCTCGCGAAATGCCTGTCGCGCCGGCAGGAGCAATGGACGGCGAGCGCAAATCGCGTCCCGTGCTGTTCACCGCTGCAACCCACAGTCTTCTCTACGAGGAACGTACTTATGCAACACACCATGAATACCGCGCGGGATGATGATCGGGGGCAGTCGCTCGTGCGCATCGGGGGCATCATTCTTCGTTACGGGCTGGTGATGATGCTGGTGTGGATCGGTGCGCTCAAGTTCGCGAAGTACGAGGCAGAGGGCGTTCACATGCTGGCCATGCACAGCCCGCTTCTCAGTTGGGGCTATAGCCTGATGAGCGTGCAGGCCTTTGCCGAAGTGCTGGGCGTTGTGGAGATCACCCTCGGTATTCTCATTGCTTGCAGAGCGTTCGCGCCGAAGCTCTCGGCCATTGGCAGCATGGGCGCCATCGTGATGTCATTGATCACCTTGAGCCTACTCTTCACCACGCCGGGAGTATGGCAGGAAGGATATGGATTCCCATTTCTCTCGGGCAACCCCGGTGGGTTTCTGGCGAAGGATGTTCTGATGCTCGGCGCTGCGGTCTGGACGGCGGGCGAGGCCTTGATCGCATCGGCGCGCGGCGCGCATGGAGCGGTCATGAACTCCGACATGCCACGCGCCTGAGCGGCAGCCAGGAATCGGCGGGCGAGCGTCTATCGCCACACTGATCGCCGGATTCGGCAACGTCCTTCGAGGGGACGACGGTTTCGGGATCGAGATGTTGCGACGTCTTACGGAAGCGCGGCGTGGCAGGTGAGCACGCTCTCGCGTAGCCCGGAGAAGCACTCATCCTGTCAGACGAAGAGGCGAAAATATATGCGCCCGCGCGGATCTTCGAGAGCGCATCATACGCTGGGAGTGGCGCTCTCTTCTCTCGAATAGTAGTCGTCTCCGATAGCGATGCCCGAACTGCGAATCCCAGATCGCATGAGTAGCATCGAAGCGTAAGCGCACTTCGGCATCGAGTGCGTTTTTGACATGTCCGCGGCGCGGAGGAGTGCAGCGGACTCATGCACTCGCTCGTTCCTTTTCAGATTCGAGAGCGGCGCATCGACTGGCTCCTACTCTCGCAACGCCACACTCGGGTCCGTCCGCATCGCGCGCGATGCAGGGATCAGCGCAGCGATCAGCGCGACGCCGAGCAGCGCCGTCGCCACGAGCAAGGGAGTCGTCGGATCATTCGCCGTGACGCGATAGAGCATGGCGCGCAGCAGTTGCGCGAACGCGAAGGCTCCGGCGCCGCCGATCAGAATGCCCACCGCCGTCATGCGGAGTGCGCCGCCGGCAACGTTGGAGAGGATGTCGCGCGCCTGCGCGCCCAGCGCGAGGCGCACGCCGATCTCGCGCGTGCGCTGCGCGACGCCATAGGCGATCACGCCGTACAGCCCGACGATCGCGATCACAAGCGTCACGGCGGCGAATACCATTAGCAGGCGGGCGATCAGCTTTAATGGCGAGATGTGCCGAGCTTCGATGTCGCGCATCGACATGGCGCTGCCCACGGCAGCACTGGGGTCGACGGTGGCCACGGCATCGCGAACGACGTCCACCATTCGAGCGGGATCGCCATCGGTCCAGACGACCAGGCTGCTGGTATGCGTGGTCGCCTGCGCGATCGGAGGATCGATCTCGTAGCGCATCGGATCGTCGAGCCCGCCGTGATGGACGTCCGACGCCACGCCCACGATGGTCCACCGCACCGAGTCGATCGTGATCTCCTGGCCAACGGCATCCGTGCCTGGCCACAGCTGCTCGTTCATGTAGTGATTGATGACGGCAACGCGCTGCGTCCCGGCGTCGTCCGAGCGATTGATGCCGCGACCGCTCAGCACGCGAATGCCCATCGCGCCTCCCACATCGACGACGCTCCAGTGCGGGATGATGGCCAGATGTGTTGGGCGCTACTCTGTTCGATCCATTCACGACGGCGAGAGAGAGCAGTGCACGGTTCGTCGAATGGCAATACGCGCGCGCGACCGCCGCCGTTTACGGCCACGCCATTCCATCGCCACAGCGCCAGATGAGCATCCGAGAAGCACCGCTTCTCGATCGCGTTGCACGGATACAGCTGCTCTACAGCGGGGCGGTTCTCTTGGTCGCACTGTTGCTTGTCTGGCTCAACGAGCTGCAACGATGGCACCGCTTCGGGAGGTCGCGAAGGAGCCGATACGTGGGAAGGGCAATGACCTCGCTGCCATGGCGCGTTCTGTTGCTCATCGATGCGTTCTACTTCATGACGCGGCGTGTCGAGGTCTTTGTGCCGCTCGGAAAGCGACTGCTTTGGAAGCTGTCGAGCATGCTGCCCGGGAATCTTGTTCTCGTCGCGATCGTTGCTGCGGTACCGGTGCTGGCTCTCTTCCTGCTGCTCGAATGGCAATTTGCACGCGCAGAGACAACTTCTCGTGTGCAGCCGGCGAGCGGCGCGCTGTGATCTCATGAGTCTCGACGCTTGTTTTTCATGGAAAGCTCGCGGTCATTCGGAATCGCCGCGCGCGCAGTCCCTCGACGCGAAATCACGCTACCAATCCACGCGCCGTTCAACTCTTAGCTGACCCATCGAGAATCGGAAAAAATCACGCTCCGTGCGAGGTCTAAATCTCGGGCGGGGCGTTTTTAGTGCTGGCGGGAACACACGCGGGAGAGCAAGATGTTTGCTTCGGAAGATGTGCGATATCGAGGCGCGGCGAGAAGGACCCCACAGACTCACACTCTACGAAAAGAAGGCAAAATAATGGCAACGGTACTCGTGACTGGCTGCAGCAAGGGAATCGGCTTCGAGACGGCCCTCGCGTTCGCTCGAGCCGGACACAAGGTCGCGGCCGGGATGCGAACGCCGGCGCGCGCTCCGGAGCTAGCGAAAATCGCCGCACGCGACGGGCTGCCGATCACTGTGTTTACGATGGACGTCGACACCGACTCCTCGGTCGCTGCAGCGATCGCGATCATTGAAAAGCAAATAGGCCCGATCGACGTGCTCGTGAACAACGCCGGCATCGAGCGCATGGGCTCCGTCGAAGAGCTTCCGCTCACCGATTTTCGCGAGGTCATGGAGACGAACTACTTCGGCGTCATCCGGTGCATTCAAGCCGTGGCGCCATCGATGCGGAAGCGCGGCAGCGGCTCCATCATCAACATCTCCTCTGTCGCAAGGCACGTCGCGACCGCACCGATGGCAGCGTACTCGGCCTCGAAATACGCGCTCGAGTCGTTAAGTGAATGCCTCGCGCAGGAAATGAAGTCATTTGGAGTTCGCGTGGCGATCGTCGAGCCGGGAATCATCGACACCGCAATGTCACGGCACATCGGCGTCACGCTCGATTCTTCTCCGTACTCGCAGCAGCGTCGCGTCGCTGTTCTCGACTGCACTGCAGCAGCCGACGCCGCCGACGCTCGTCGCCGAGAAGATCGTCGAGATTGCGACCGGCGACACGTGGCAGCTGCGGCATCTCGTCGGGCCGGACGCCGCCTTCTTCCTCGGCTGGCGGAAGGCGATGAGCGATGAGGAATGGGTGAACGTGGGCGCGCTCCCCGACGACGAATGGTATGATCGCATCCAGGCGGACTTCGGAATCCGTCCTGCTTCCTAACGGCCCGGCGCACCGCCGCGTCCCGAGCGCCAGTCAGCCGGACAATCGTGAATCGTCGCACCTTCCTCACTCGCGCCTCGCTCTCGGTCGCGGCCTCGGCCGTCGGCTGTTTCGCCTTCGCCACGGAGATCGAGCCGCACCGGCTCGAGATCGTCGAGCGCGATCTCGCGATCGAGAAGCTTCCGCTCGCCCTCAACGGGACGCGTCTCGCACAGCTGAGCGATCTGCACATCGGCCCGCAGGTAAGCGACGAATACATCGTCCACACCTTCGATCGCCTGCGCGCGCTGGCGCCGGACTTCATAGTCATCACCGGCGACTTCCTCACATACCGCCGAGCGCGCGGCGAAGCGCAGTTCGCGCAGCTCCGGAATGTCCTCGCACATCTACCGCGCGGCCGCCTCGCCACGCTCGGCATCCTCGGCAACCACGATTACGGGCGCGGCTGGGGCGACCTCGCTTTCGCCAATCGCGTCGCGGCGGAGGCGGAGCGCGCCGGCGTGCGCATGCTGCGGAACGAGTCGCGAGCCGTGAGTGGTCTGGATTTCGTCGGCGTGGAAGACCTCTGGTCCCATCGCGGAGATCCGGTCGCAGCGCTTCGGGCACGAGAGAGCGACGCGGCCATCGTGCTCGTGCACAATCCCGATGCCGCCGATCAGCAGCCGTGGCCGGACTTCCGCGGCTGGATGCTCGCTGGCCACACGCACGGAGGCCAGTGCAAACCGCCATTCCTTCCGCCGCCCCTGCTGCCCGTTCAGAATCGTCGTTATGTCGCGGGCGAAGTGCGAGTGGATGCCGACCGCACGTTGTACATCAGCAGGGGCGTGGGACATCTCATTCGCGCTCGCTTCAACGTGCGCCCGGAGATGACGCTGTTCACGCTTCGATCCGCATAACAACGCACTCGGGTCAGGATTGCACGCGGCTGTGCAGATGCTCGCGCTTCACCTCTCGTGCAGCATAGTCTCGTCCGATCGATTGCAGCCGCTCGATCGCGCGCAGATTGTCAATCTGAAGCTCCGGCGGCGTCAGCGGATTGCCGACGTCCTTCGAGTCCATCATGCAGTTGTATCGCACGTAGGTGAACTTCTGCTCGGCGCTCGAGAGCAGCGTCGGCGTCTCGAGCGAGCCGAGCTCCGAATCGAGCTGC
>JACCWE010000014.1 GCA_013697785.1 Gemmatimonadaceae bacterium | reverse complement strand
GGATAGCCAGCGGCGTAGATCGACGCTTCCACCGCGCGGATTGTCGGTCCATCCATCATCTCGAGCGCCGCCGGAAGAATTCCCGCCGCGATGATCGCCGACGTGGCACGAGCGCCCGCGTCGATGGACATGAAGTCGGCGAGGAGCGTGCGCACGCCCTCGGGATTTTGCGTGAGGCGCACCGTGACCTCGAGCGCGACGCCGAAGCACCCTTCGCTGCCTACGAAGGCGCCGAGCAAATCGTAGCCATCTGCTTCGCCCCCATCTGCATTGCCCAGACGCACGATCTCGCCGCTCGCCAGAATGACATCGAGTGCGACCACGTGGTTGAGCGTCACACCGTACTTGAGGCAATGTGGGCCGCCCGAATTCTCGGCGACATTGCCGCCGATCGTGCAGGCGGTCTGGCTCGACGGATCGGGCGCGTAGTGCAGGCCATGCGTGCCTGCCGCGCGCGTGAGCGTGACGTTCACGGCGCCGGGCTCGACGACCGCGAGGCGATTGACGGGATCGATCGAGAGAATCCTGTTGAGCCGATTGAGACCGACGACCACCGCGTCGCCGCTCGCGAGTGCGCCGGCCGAGAGACCGGTGCCCGCGCCGCGTGCGACGAAGGGCGTCTTCTCACGAGCGAGAAGACGCACGACGTCGATCAGCTGTTGCCGGGTCGTTGGGAATACTGCGAGGCGCGGGCGGAGGCGATAGCCCGGCAGCCCATCCGAGCTGTACGTCGCGAGCTCGCTCGGACGCGCCAACACCCCTCGCTCGCCGACGATCGCGGCGAGCCGCGCCGCCAGACTGGTTGTATCGATCAGCGCGGTGCGCTGATCCGGCGTATCGATCAGCGCGCCGCTGTGATCCGGCGCATTCTCAGGCGGCGGTCCAGAAGCTGGCGAGCGCGTTTCCGTGTGGAGAGCCACGCAGTTTCTCGAATGCGCGCTCGCGAATCTGACGAATGCGTTCGCGCGTAACTCCCATGAGCGCGCCGATCTTCTCGAGCGTCATGGCCTCGGCCCCTTCGTCGAGACCGTAGTAGAGATAGAGGATCTTTCGCTCTCGCGGCGTAAGATACTGCCGGAAGACACGATCGATGAACTCGCGCATCAACTTGAAGTCGCAGTTCTCCTCGATCTCACCGCCTTCGACGCCGACGAAGCGCTCGCCGAGCGTGGAGGCCTCGCGATCCGAGCGGTCGATTGGTGCGTCGAGCGACAGCTCGGTGGCGGACATTTGGCGGGACGCGCGAACTTGCTCGGGCGTCTCTTCGATCAACCGTCCGATTTCGTGATCGGTGGGATCACGCTTCAAAACCTGCGCGAGTACGGTTTCCGCTCGCGCGAGCTTGATAAGCTGGGAATTCTGATTGAGCGGAATGCGCACCGAGCGCGTCTGCTCGGCCAGCGCCTTGAGTACGGCCTGACGAACCCACCAAACGGCGTACGAGATGAACTTGACGCCCTGATCGGGATCGAACTTCTTGACGGCCTTGAGGAGCCCTTCATTGCCGATGGCGACGAGCTCGCTGAGGTCGAGACCATGGCCCTGATACTTCTTCACGTACGAGATGACGAAGCGGAGATTGGCGGTTACGAGTCGCTCGGCCGCGACTTCATCACCCTTTTGCGCGAGGCGGGCGAGCCTGCGCTCTTCGGCGGGGTCTCGTATTAACGGAAGCTTTTGTATGTCGTGGAGGTATTGATCGAAAGCGGTGGAGGGGGAAGAGCGGAAGAACCCTTTAGACCTGCTCTCGGTCACATGCTCCATACACGCCCCGTTCTTTGCGGAAGGGTGGACGCACGGCACGGCAGCATGGGGGGGAAATGCGCTGACGTGCAGCGGCTCGATGGTGCCGAGCCTCAACGTCGGGCAGGATAACGGTGGCTGTCGGTTAGGTCAACAGCCACAAAGTGTGCCGAATCTCACGAAGAGAAAACGATGAGAATCACGTGGGCGACCGAGGAAAATCGATCGCGACGCGGAGGATCTTCGGGTTTAGCGCTACCGGTCGCGCGGCTTCGTGCGCTGCGTTGCGGTCAAAATGCCTATGCCGACCAGCATGATCGCGCCGACGACGATCCATTGAGTCTGGATGTGCAGCAGATAGGCTGCGATGCAAAGTCCGATTGTGAAAATGATGTAGCCGATCAGAAACGTCGTGAACGAGGACATGTCGACCCGTGGTTGGAGATGAGAGTCTGCGGGGCAAGGAGAATGCCTTGTGAGCCTGCTCTATCTTATTGTGCGCTTGCGCTTTGCGTGAGGAGGTCGAGCACCATCTCGTCAGGCGCGCGCACACCGGCAACCGCACGCCCGATCTCGGCCAGGAGCGCATATTCGATGACGCCGTCGCGTGCTTTCTTGTCGCCTCGCGTCGCCGAAAGTATGCGAGCGGCATCAAAACCGCTCGGAATGGCGACGGGTAGTTCAGCGCGTGTCAAAGTATCGCGAAGGAATTGCATCGTTCCGGCCGCGGTGACACCGAGCCGCTCGCCGAGCTGCGCTTCGAGGATCATTCCGATTGCAATGGCTTCGCCGTGGAGCATTGTGTAGCCGCTTTCGAGCTCGATCGCGTGCCCTAAGGTGTGGCCGAAGTTGAGGTTGCGACGCAGGCCGCCCTCGCGCTCGTCCTGCAAAACGATACCGGCCTTTATCTCGACACTGCGGACTATCAGGGTGCGCAACGCGGCGTCATCCGAGGCGGCGAGGATCGAGGGGAGGGCGGCGTCGATCTTTTTATAGTAGGCAGCGTCTGCGATCGCGCCATGCTTCACCGCCTCCGCGAGCCCCGAGCGCAGGTGATTCGCGGGCAGCGTTGCCAGCACGGCTGGATCCGCGATCACCGCGCGCGGCCGATGAAATGCGCCTACGAGATTTTTGCCGGCCGCCGTGTCCACCCCCGTCTTCCCGCCGATCGACGCATCGATCATCGCGAGGAGCGTGGTTGGAAGCTGCACGAAGGGAACGCCGCGCATGTACGTCGCGGCGACGAACCCTGCCAGGTCGCCAACCACACCGCCGCCGAGCGCGAGGATGGTTGTGTCGCGGCCGAAGCCGGCGGCGAGGAGCGCATCGGTGAGCGCCGACCACCGCTCGCGCGTCTTGTGCTCCTCGCCCGCTGGAATCGTGAAGACCTCTGTACTCTCTCTTCCTGCCGCGTTGCGAAGCCGCTCAGCGTAGAGCGGCGCAACGTTGGAATCCGAGATGATGGCGTAGCGATGCGCGCGCGCCGAGCTCCGGATGATGTCGCCCGCGCGCTCGAGCAGTCCGTCGCCGATGTGCACGGCGTACGAATCGATGCCGATCTCGCTCACATCGGCTACCACGTAACCTCTGGCGCTCCCGCTCTCCGCGCTGCGACGCGCGCGAGCACGAAGAGCAGATCCGAGAGTCGATTGAGATAGATGAGCACGATCGGCGGAAGCGGATCGCTGCGCGACATCGCGATCACATCGCGTTCGGCGCGCCGGCAAATGGTGCGCGAGAGATGCAGAGTCGCCGCCTTGATGGTACCGCCGGGCAGGATGAATGCGCGCAGCGGCTCGAGCTCCTGCTCGCCATCATCGATCATGTGCTCGAGCTCGAGAACACGCGCCTCTCCGACGCTCGCCTTCGCGAGATACTCGGCCACCTTCTCGGGATCGGGGGTGGCGAGGAGGGCGCCGAGGCTGAACAGATCGCGCTGGATTCCGAGGAGCAGATCGTCGATGCGTGGCATCGGCTCGACGGCGCGGGCGATGCCGAGCGATGCGTTCAGCTCGTCGACGGAGCCGTAGGCCTGAACGCGCGGGTGATCCTTGGAGACGCGGCCACCGCCGAAAAGGCCCGTGTCCCCTGCATCACCCGTCTTCGTGTAGATCTTCATGGGGATGAATATATCCCCAATCGGGAATTACGCCCGCTTCCACATCTTTGACCACCAGGAGGTGCGCTGGCCGTCGGCGCGGCGAAGGCCGCGCTTGAAGTTGGAGAAGTGCGTGAGCTCTTCGCTCTGGGTGGGCGGCTGGTAGCTCTCGGTGAAGATCGTCGCGAGATGCTCCTGCAGCCTGTCGGGCGTCGCGACGACGGCCTGCGACTCGCACCATTTGTCGAGCGAGCGCCCCATGGCGGCGGCGGTGGGCCGGCGCGACGGGTCGCGGTCGAGCGAGGAGGTGAGAATGTCCTCGATGGTGCGAGGGATGTCGGGAACGAGCTCGCGCACATTGGGGAGCGGGCGCCAGGTCACCTCGTCGATGAGCAGCTCCGTCGCATCTTCATAGAAGAGCGGCTCGAGGGCGAGCAGCTCGTACAGAGTCACGCCGACCGCGAACACATCGCTGCGGCCGCTGACTTCGAGCGCGAGCAGCTGCTCGGGGCTCATGTAGTGCTTCTTTCCCATCAACATCTGCGGCGACTTCTGCATCGGGTCGATCGAAGTATTCGCCTTCGCGATACCGAAATCCGTGAGCTTCACGTGACCGTCCCACGTCGCCATGATGTTGTTCGGCGATACATCGCGGTGCACGATGTCGAGTCGGTCTCCTTCCGGGCTCACGAAGTTGTGGGCGAAGTCGAGCGCCCGGCACACGCGGCTCGCGATGTACGCTGCGATCGCGAGGGGCACCGGAGTCTCGAGCACGCGATGGCGCTCGATGATCGCACGCACTGTTGGGCCCTTGATATACTCCATCGCCATGTAGTACTGCCCGTCGACCTCGCCCAGCTGGTAGATCTGCACGATGTTTCCGTGCACGAGGTTGGCAGAGAGCTTCGCTTCGTCGATGAAGAGCTGGAGCCAGGTCTTCTCCTTCGCGTAGTGCGGATGGATGACCTTGAGCGCGACGCGCTTGGCGAAGCCCGCGGGGCCGAGATGCTCGGCCTCGTACACGGTGGCCATGCCGCCCTGCGCGACTTTGCGCACGAGTCGGAAGGCGCCCGCGTATTCCAGAATGTGGTCTTCGGTGTGCATACTTGCTGTGCTCATCTTTCTCTGCCTCTGCAGGGCCGTTCGTTCTCACCTCTGACGTACTTCATGACGCTGGATATTCGCGACATCACGATCATCGGCGCGGGTCCCACCGGCCTTTTCGCAGCCTTCTATGCAGGCATGCGTGGCGTGACCGCGCGCATCGTGGACGCACTTCCGGAGCTCGGCGGGCAGCTGACGGCTCTGTACCCGGAGAAATACATCTTCGATGTGGCAGGACTGCCGAAAATTCTCGCCAAGGACCTTGTAGCCGATCTCGTCGCCCAAATGCGTCAGTTCCAGGCCGACGAGCAGTTGGGGCAGCGGATCGTGGCTCTGGAAGAGGACGGCGGGGTGCTTACTCTCGTCACCGAAACCGACCGCTTCCCGTCCCGTGCCGTGATAGTGGCCGCGGGGATCGGCGCGTTCTCACCACGTCGGCTGCCGCATCCGAGCGCCGAGCCGTGGTACGGAAAGGGGATTCACGACCGGGTGACCGACCCCAAGGCGTTCAGCGGGCAGAAGGTGCTGATCGTGGGCGGCGGCGATTCGGCCTTCGACTGGACGCACCAGCTCATGGATCACGCCGAGTCGGTGACGCTGATTCACCGGAGTGACAGGTTCCGGGCGCACGGGTCGACGGTTGCGGCCGTGAGCGAGGCCGCAAAGGCCGGGAAGACGCGCGTGCTGACCTTCCACGAGATCGCCGATGTGCGCGGCGCGGATGGGAAGGTGACGGGTGCTACGTTGAAAGATGTGAAGGCGAAGACAACGCACGATATTGACGTCGACGTGATCCTGCCCATGCTCGGCTTCGTCAGCGACATCGGAGCGCTGGCCGAGTGGGGGCTAACGATCGAGAAGGACGAGATCGTGGTGTCGAGCACGATGGAGGCGGGACGTCCCGGGATCTACGCGGCGGGCGACATCACAACGTATCCGGGGAAGCTGAAGCTGATCGCGACGGGGTTTGGTGAGGCGGCGACGGCGGTGAATCAGGCGGTGCATTGGATCTACCCCGAGAAGAAGGTGAATCCGGGGCATTCGTCGAACATGGCGATATTCGGGCAGAAGGATGATTGAGCGAGCGGGAGACGGAGATGAGTGAAGAGTTGGAGAAATGTCCGCAGTGTGGAAGCGATCGCATCACGAAGGGGCGAATTCTCGGCGGCATCTCGTCGATCTACTTTCGCCCGTCGGGGCTACGCTTCTGGACCATCAAGGCGGCGGTGCCGATGATCGGCGCGAACAAGACGACGGATGAGTTCTTCCCGCCGGGCGCGCGCGCGTGCGCGAACTGCGGGTTGCTGTGGAGCCGCGTGAACCACACGCTGCTCGAGCGCGTGCTGCGCGAGGGCGGGAACGAGGAGACGCGGAAGCGTTTCGGCGGCACGGGGGACGACGAGAAGGAGTGATTTGCGCGCAGGCGGTGCTCGCGTAGCGGTTCGTAACCGGGTGTGCGCGTAGCATCTTTATAGCCATGCGAATTCTCATCATCGGTGCCACGGGCACCATTGGGCGGCCGCTCGTTGCCGCGTTGCAGGGGCGCCACGAGCTCGTTCTGGCGAGCAGGCAGCAGGCACACGAGAAGGTCGATCTTTCTGATCCCGACTCGATCCGCGCACTGTACAAGCGCATCGGGAGGCTGGACGCTGTCGTGAGCGCGGCGGGCGAGGCGAAGTTCTCACCGCTTGCAATGCTCAGCGATGATGACTTTGCGTTCAGCCTCAAGAGCAAGTTGATGGGGCAGGTGAATCTCGTGCGCTACGGATTCGATTCGGTGAGCGATGGCGGCTCGTTCACGTTGACGAGCGGAGTGCTCGCGAGTCAGCCGTCGATCGGGAGCGGCGCGGTGAGCCTCGTGAATTCCGGCGTCGAGGGGTTCGGGCGCTCGGCCGCGCTCGAAGCGCCGCGCGGAATTCGCGTGAACATCATTAGTCCGCCGTGGATCACCGAGACGCTCATCGCGTTCAAGATGGATCCAACGGGCGGGATGCCAGCGGCGGATGTGGCGCGCGCGTACGTCGAGGCGATCGAGGGAAAGCACAGCGGGAGTGTGATCTCGCCGAAGTTCGTGAGCTGATGGCCCGGCTGAACTGGTTCGAGCGGAAGTTCGCCTTCGACTTTCCGGTGGAGCTACACCCGGAAATTCTGGAGCGTCTTCGCGGCACACCAGGGCGACGCGCCGAGCGACTCGACCAGGTTTCGGATGGGCTCCAGACGCGACGCATCGCAGAAGGATGGTCGATTCGCGAGCACGCGGGCCACATCGCGGATCTCGACGCGGGCGTGTTTCTCTCGCGCGTGAATGCGTTCCTCGCTGGAGAAGCCGCGATGCCCGCCGCGGATCTCACCAATGCAGCGACGACGAGCGCCGGGCACAATGGTCGCTCGATGGCGGAGGTGCTCGATGCGGTGTCGCGGGCGCGCCGGCTGCTGGTGACGGAGCTCGACGGGTTGGACGCCGAAGTCTACGCGCGCACCGCGGTCCATCCGCGGCTGGGTGTTCCGATGCGCCTCGTCGACACGATGTTCTTCATCTCCGAGCACGACGACCACCATCTCGCGACGATCACCGAGATGGCGCGCGAGCTTCGATAGTGAACGCGGCGAGCGTTAGGGCTGTCCCGCGCCCAGTCCGCGTACTTCGTTCCAGCGACTCCGAAGTGACTCAATCCACGACGGCGCATTGGGATTGATGACCTTGATCTCCACCGATCCTATATATGCGTCGCCCGTGATGTGAATCGTGGGTGAATTCTCCGACGGCATGGACCACTTCTGGCCCTGCAGATCGAATGAACCGATGAAGGCATCGCCATCGCACTCGATGCGCACATCGGGGGGAATGAGAATCGTGACGTTCCCCATGATCACCATGAGCTCGATGCGAGAAGTGCCTGCGCCGAAGCGCGCGCTCGTGAGATCGATCTTCACGTCGCCCCAGAACGCAACCGCGCGAAAGAGGCGCGGAAGGATCCAGTCGCCGCCGCGCACCTGCGATGAGAGAAAGGCCGAGACTCCGCGCGCCGCCGGTACCATGCTCTCGGGGGCGATCAACTGCACTGGAGCTGGCGGCGGATAGCTCGCCGCGCCTTGGTCGTTTGGCGGCTGATACGGAGTAGTCACGTGATACCAACGGATTGGCGCTGCACCCGGTTTCGCAGGGAGCGAGCGGCTTTAGTCGTACGCGATGCGCGGATCGGCAGCGGCGTAGGCGAGATCGGTGATGACGTTCACCGCCACGAACACCACACTCAAAAACAACACGGTTCCCTGGATGGCGGGAAGGTCCCTGCGGCCAATCGCGTTCACGACATAGCGACCGATTCCCGGCCAGCTGAATACGGTTTCGGTGAGTATGCTCCCCGTGAGATACGATCCGAAGTCGAGCCCGAGCACGCTGATCACGGGGACGAGCGCATTTCTGAGCGCGTGATGGAGCAGCACGAGCTTCTCGCGCGCCCCTTTCGCGCGTGCCGTGCGCACGTAGTCGCTCGACAGCACCTCGAGCATCGACGAGCGTGTCATGCGCGCGAGGAAGGCGATCGATCGTGAGCCGAGCGCGAGAGCCGGAAGAATGAGAAACTCGGGCCTGCCGTAGCCCGAGGGCGGGAGCCACTGCAGCACGACCGCGAAGAGCAGAATCAGGAGCAGCCCGACCCAATATACCGGAAAGGAAACTCCGAGATACGCGAGCGCGAGCGCGCCGCGATCGATCCACCCGCCGGGATGTCGCGCGCTCAACACTCCGAGGGACACGCCGACCAGAATCGCGAGCAGCATCGCCGCGCCCGCAAGCTCGAGCGTCTTCGGAAAGCGCTCCGCGATGTCGCGAACGATCGGGCGTCCGGTTATGAAGGAGCGACCGAGATCGCCGCGCAACACCCCGCCCGTGTAGTGCGCGAACTGGCGCGGCAGCGACTCGTCGAGATGCAGCTCCTTCCTGAGCCTATTGATGGTTGCCGAGTCGGCGCGCTCGCCGACCATCTCGAGCACGGGATCGCCGGGCGCGACATACAGCAAAAGAAAGGCGACGACGACGACGCCGAAGAGCGTCGGGATCGCGAGGAGAGCACGTCGGGCGAGCAGCGCGCCCACGTCAGTGCGCCACGGTCAGTGCGCCGTGATCGACACGTCCGTGAACTTCTGGCCGTTGAAGATCGTCGGCACGACGAACCCCTTCACCCACGGCTGCACTGCGTACAGCTCGTTGTAGAAGAACAGATAAATCATGGGTGCCTCAGCGAACGACAGCGAGTCCGCCTGCCGATATAGCGCGGTGCGCTTCGACGAGTCCTGCTCCACACGGGAGAGGGAGACGATGCGATCGAACTCGGGATTCGCGTAGAAGGAGACGTTGCCTCCCACTCCACGATTCGCGCCATGCAACAGCGGATACAGAAAGTTCTCGGCGTCCGGATAGTCGGCGTACCAGTCCTTCACGATCATGTCCGCTTGTCCGTTGCGCGCAGCCTCGCGCGCGGCGGCGCTTTCGCGCTGCACGAGCTTCACGCGCACGCCCACCACGGCGAGATACGACTGAATCGATTCGGCAACGCGCGCAAAGGCGGGATCCTGCGGCACCCACAGCTCGATGTCGAAGCCTTTCGCGTAGCCGGCGGCGGCGAGCAGCTTCCGCGCGACCACGGTGTCGTACGCATAGGGCACGCGCGCGGCGTCGGCGCCTTCGAGCGTGGGTGGAATCACGCCTGCGGCGAGATGCCCGCGTCCGCCCAGGAGCTTGTCGAGGATCGTGTGCACATCGACGGCGTGATTGAGTGCCTGACGCACGCGCGCATCCTTGAGCGGACCACGCGTGGTGTTGAGCGCAACGTACCAGAGGCGCAGTGCGGGCGCCGATGTGAGGAGCGCCTTCTTTTCATCGGACTGCTCCCAGCGCTGCGCATCGGCCTCCGGCACGTAGAGCAGGTCGATGTTCCCGCTCTCGAACTCGGCGACGGCGGTAGAGGGCTCCGGAATGATCCGGATCATGAGGGAGTCGAGCTTCGGGGCGCCGCCGAAATATTCGGAATTCCGCGCGAGGAGCACGAAATCGTCGTGTTGCCAGGAGACGAGCGTCCAGGCACCGGTGCCCACGGGATGCTCGCTGAAATCGGCAGAAATCTTCGCCGGAACCACCGCTGCGACCGGCATCGCGAGTAACTTTGGAAAGATCGCGAGCGCGGTATCCAGCGCGATGCGAACGGTGCTGTCATCGAGGGCCGTGACGCCCGCCACGGTCGCGGCTCTTCCGGCGGCGAAGGCCCGTGCTCCAGCGATCGGATAGAGCGGCCACGGCCGGCCCGATTTGTTCGAGGGATCGAGCACGCGAGTGAAGCTGTGCACGACGTCCGAGGCGTGGAATAGCGAGCCGTCGTGGAAGCGAACGCCGGCGCGCAGATGGAAGAGATAGGTGCGGCCGTCGGGGGTCACTTCCCATCGGGTCGCGAGGGCTGGCCCGACCTTCGCATCGGGGCTGAAGCGGGTGAGTCCGTCGAACAGATACGACACTGCGCGTCCCGTTGGAACATCGGTGGAGAGCGCAGGGTCGAGGGACTTGGGATCGTAGCGGTCGCGCGCGTCGATCAGGGTGCGGCGATGGGCAGCATCACTGCCTTTGCAGGCGGCGAGTAGCAGGAGCGCGACGAATGGCAGTCGAGAGAATAACGGTGACATTGCGGAGCTCGTGTAGGAGCGCGCCCGCGCGTCGCCTTCACGTGGCTACGACGTTGACACAGCAGTACTATTCGGGTGAACTTATCGGGCCCCAAGTGAAGCGTCAATCGTGAGTTACGTCCTGTGCGTCGACGACAACGAGGACATGCGCCTGCTGGTGCGTGAGATCCTCCAATCGGCGGGGCATGAGACCGATCTGGCAGCCGACGGACTGTCCGCGCTCGCGTCCATCCAGGAACGCGAGCCGGATCTGCTCGTTCTCGATATCGTCATGCCGGGGATGAGCGGACTCGACGTCTGCCGCGCCGTCAAACTCAATCCGTTCACCGCGCGCATCCCGATCCTGATGCTCACGGCGCAAGGAGACATCGCGGCGAAGGTCGCAGCGTTCGATGCAGGTGCGGACGATTATCTGGCGAAGCCGTTCGACCCGCGTGAGCTTCGCGCGCGGATCGTCGCGTTGCTCAGGATCGTGCGCCGCGAAGGCGATCGAAATCCGACGAGCGGGCTGCCCGGCGGGAAGGCGATCGAAGAGGAGATCGAACGGCGGGCGGAGACGGGCGACTCGTTCGCGATCTGTTACATCGATCTCGACAACTTCAAGCCGTTCGCGGACACGTTCGGATTCTCGATCGCCGACATGGTGATTCGAGATATGGGGCAGGCGATACGCGGGGCGATCGAGACAACGGGGACGCCGACGGATTTCGTGGGCCACATCGGCGGCGACGATTTCATCGCGGTCACCTCGGTGCAGCGCGCGCTGGCGATCGCGCGAGAGTGTGCGCTGCGCTTCGTCGATGTGGCGAAGCGTGCGGTGGGAGAGGAGGCGGTGCGTCGCGGCCATTTCACCGGCGTCGACCGGGAAGGGCGGGCGAGAGATTTTCCGATCGCGCGGCTGTCTGCGGCGGTACTGCAGATCGGGCCGGACAGATGGATATCGACGGGGCACATTGGATCGCTGGCGGCAGAAGTGAAGCGTCGCGCGAAGCAGCGCGGACCCGGTACCATCCTCGTGCAGACAGTGTAGCAGTCGTAAGTACCGGGTGGTCCGGAAAGCAGAGAGTCGCGGCGTACACGCAAGGGTGTCAATGACGGAAACGAACGGGACGCGCGACGTATCCGTCGCCGGCAACGATGATCGGCTGCCAGTTCGCGGCCGCGCGCTTCTTCCCGCCATCGCGCTGGGAGTGGGGGCTGGGCTCGCCGTCTTCTACGTCGCCAGGATCATGGCTGAGCGTGCGCCGCTGGTGCTCGAGCCAGCGCTGGCGACCATGCCGCCCGCGCGCACACGCGGGTGATGCGACGGGTTTTTCTCGCCGCGCTGCTCGTAGCCCTTCCGGTCGCATCTCCCGGCGTTTTGCGGGCCCAGGACATCGCCTGCGATCCCGGTGATCTCGAGGTCCGCGCCGTCACCTTCAACGGCAATCAGCACTTCGAAAGCGCGGAGCTGGCGAGCGTCATCGTGACGTCGCCGTCGAGCTTCGCGCGCCGCCATTTGCATCTGCCAATCGGCTCGCGACGCTGCCTCGACACCCTCGAGCTCTCGCGCGACGCGGTCCGCGTCCGTCTCTTCTATCGCCTGCGCGGCTATTACAAGACAGCCGTGAAGACGTCCGTGCAGCCCGCCGGCACCGGCGCCGTTGCGGTCGGCATCGGTATCACCGAAGGGCCGCCGGTGATCATTGACTCGCTCGCGGTCACCGGGCTCGATTCGGTGAACGATCGCGTCCGCCTGCTCCACGAGCTCGATCATTTCAGGCACGATCACATCTTCACGAAGATCGAGCTGCAGGCGGTGCTCGACACCGTGCGCGAGGAGCTGCACGACAGCGGCTATCCGTACGCGGCCGCCCCGCTGGCTTCGAGCGACGTCGATCCGCGAACCGACCGCGCTCAGCTCGAGTATCAGTACTTTCAGCAGTTTCGCGGGCAGCCGAGCGCGATTCCGATGCGCGTCGCACGCGTGGGGCGCATCCAGTTCGAGGTCGCACCCGGCGGCGATTCCGCAAAGATCGATACGAGCACCGTGCGGCGACTGCTGTCATTCAAGGTCGGCGACGTCTTTCGCTCAAAGGATCTCGTGCGCAGCGAACGCGATCTCTACCAGCTCGAGACGTACAGCCACGTCGATGTGGCGTTGGCTCCCGACAGCGCGCAGCCGAACGACAGCCTCCTCACGGTACTCGTTCGGCTCAACGAATCGAAAATGACGTCGCTCGGCGTCGGCGCCGGCTGGGCGACGCTCGACTGCATTCGCGCTCAAGCGCGCCTCACCGATCGCGACTTCTCCGGCGGTGCGCGGCGGCTCGAGCTCAACGGCCGGCTCTCGCATCTCGCGCTCTGCCCACAGAACGTGCGCGATGACTCGATCAGCGACCGCCTCAACTACTACGCGTCGGGAACGATCCGGCTTCGTGGGCTGATCGGCCCGCACACGCTGCCATCCTTCACGCTCTTCTCGGAGCGCACGAGCGAGTATCGCGCGTACGTGCGCGAGACGCTCATCGGAGGTGCGGCGGAGGTGACGCGCGATCTGCAGCCGCGCGATCTGCGCCCCGGGTTGCCACTCACGCTCTCGTATCGGGTCGAGTACGGGCGAACGACGGCGTCGCCAGCGGTGTTCTGCCAGCTCTTCAACCGCTGCGCGCTGAGCGACATCGAACGGCTACAGCAGAACGGGAGCCTGCACGTCTTCGGCATGTCGCTGCTTCGTGATCGCACCGACCAGCTGCTCGATCCATCCAATGGGAACCAGCTTCATCTCGCGCTGCGGAGCGGCACGACATCGCTCGACACCGCGAACGGCACGCGCTTCAGCCGCACGCTGATCGAGGGCTCGGTGTACAAGACGATCGGGGCGTCGACGTTCGCTGCGCGACTACAGATGGCCGCGATTCTCGACGGCTTCAGCACCCGCGGCGCCACGGCGTACGTGCCGCCGGAGGAGCGACTCTACGCCGGCGGTCCGAACTCGGTGCGCGGCTACAACCAGAATCTGCTCGGCCCCGTCGTGTACATCGTGAGCTCGTTCAGCACCGTCGACACAACGATCGCCGGCAATCCCACGCAGGTCTATCGAGCCGATTCGAATTCGCGAGTGCGCCAGTACTCGCCGACCGGCGGCAACACGCTGATCGTCGCCAGCGCGGAGTGGCGCTACCGGCTGCCATCGTTCGGCGGGCGCATCCAGCTGGCGACGTTCGTCGATGCCGGGCAAGTGTACAACCGCCCGGAGAAGATCTCGCTCTCCGATCTCCGTGTCACGCCGGGTGTGGGGATGCGAGTGCGCTCGCCGATCGGACCGCTTCGCGTCGATGTCGCCTACAACGGATACCAGTCGACGAAGGGGTCGGCGTACTACGTCGGCGACGACAACGTGCTGCGCTGCGTGAGCCCGGACAACCAGTTCCAGCAGGGGATCGTCGGCCCCGGTGACACGTGCGGACCCTCGTACACGCCGACGTCCCGCAGTTCGGTGCTGAGCAAGCTGACGTTCAATTTCAGCATCGGGCAGGCGTTCTAGCGGATGTCGCGCCGTCGTCTCGTCGCGCTCATCAGCGCCGGCATCCTGCTGCTTCTCGGCATGAGCGTGATCGGCGCGATCCTCGCGACGACGCAGACCGATCTCGGCCGAGCGCGGCTTCGATCGCTGATCAATGCGCAGGTGACGAGCGCGATGGGCAGCCGCGGCACGATCTACATCGGCCGCATCACCGGGAGCCTCTTCACCGGAGTCGAGCTCGACTCGATCGCGATCCGCGACGAGGAGGATTCGCTCGTCGTCGCGACGGGGCCGATCATCATCCGCTACGATCCGCGCGATGTGATCGACAAGCGCCTCCTGCTCTCGTACTTCGAAGTGAACCGCCCGAACGTCTATTTGCGGCGCCGAGCGGATCACCAGTGGAGCTTCCGCCACGTCTTCCCGGACGGGCAGAAGAAGCAGCGGATCGCCGGAAGCCGGTCGATCGGCGATTACATCGTGATGGACAGCGCGGTGGTGCACGACCTGACGTTCACGCTCACCGATCTCTGGTCTCCGCCGGACTCGCTCAAGGGCGCACGCCGCGACAGCGCGATCAAGGTCGCACTCAACGACAAGAACCACGAGTGGCGCCGCACGCGCGAAGGGATCAAGCAGACGCGCCGCTGGACGCACGGCGAGCTGCGGTCGCCCTACGTGCGTCTCGCCGATCCCGACAGCGTCGGGAAGCTGATCTCGATCGGCATCATGAACGTGATCGAGAACGACCCGCCGCTGCAGCTGAGCAACGCGTCGGGTCCGGTGCGCATCATCGGTGACACGGTGTTCTTCGACCTTCACCACTTCGATCTGCCGGGATCGACGGGGCACGCGAAGGGGCTCGTCTCGTGGCACGGGCCCGTGCCGACGCATTACGACGTGCACGTGTGGGCCGACTCCGTCTCCATGAAGGACGTGGCGTGGGTGTATCCGACGCTGCCGAAGACGGGCAGCGGGAAGATGGAGCTCACGATCAGAAACAACCTCCGTGACGCGCATGCGCTCGAATACGGGCTCACGAAAATGGACCTGCGCTCCACGAAGTCGCACCTCACCGGGGCGATGACCTTCGTGGTGGGGCTGCCGGTGCTCGCGGTGACGAACGTCGATGCGCAATTCTCTCCGCTCGACTTCGATCTGCTGCGCACGATCGCGGGCGGTCCGTTTCCGGAGGACTGGCAGGGAAACTTCACCGGCTCGCTCCGCGGACCGGGAGGGTTGCTGACCGACTGGCACGTCGACGATGGCCAGATGACCTTTCACGATGCGCACGTGCCTGGCGCGATCACGAAGGCGACGGTGCACGGCGCGCTCGACATCCTCGTTCCATCGAATGCGAAGTTCCACAAGCTGGACGTGGACATCGCCACGCTCGATCTGCGCACGATCCAGTATCTGTTCGCGAGCTTCCCGCGGCTCAGGGGGACGGTGTCGGGGACTGCGACGCTCGACTCATCGTGGCTCGACACGCGCTTTCACGATGCGAACCTGGTGCACCACGACGGCGACAATCCGACGTCGAACTTCACCGGCGATGGGCGGGTCACGCAGAATCCGAAGTTCACGGCGTTCGATGTCACGCTGCAGGCGCAGCCCGTCTCGTTCACGACGTTCGCGCTGTCGTATCCGGGGCTCGCCTTCCGCGGAAATTTCTCGGGGCCGATGCGCATCCGCGGGACGATCGACGACCTCGACGTCACCGCCAATCTCTCAGGCGATGCGGGGACGATGGTCGTGAACGGCAACTTCGATCTCGACTCCGTGAGCGGCCTTGCGGGGCGCGGCACGGCGAGTGTCGCCGACCTCGATGTCGCCGCGCTCATGGAGTCGAAGACGCTGCCCTCCACGAGTCTCGCCGGACGGGCGGCGTTCGACATCCACGGCGACTCGATCGCGAATCTCGCTGGGTCGCTCACACTCGATCTCGACCAGTCGCGCGTGGAGCCGGTGAACGTGAGCTCGGCAACCGCGTCGCTGACCTTCGGTGACGGGCGGATGCACGTCGATACCCTGAGCATCGCGAGCAGCGCCGCGCGCGTGTTCGCGAAGGGAACGCTGGGGCTCGCGCCGAGCATCGTCGACTCCCTGAGCTACTCCGTACTAATCGACTCGCTCGGCGGGCTACGGCCGTGGATCCTCCCCCGCGTCGCCGGTGATTCCGCGCCGCGCGACTCGGTGCACATGTCCGAGCGCGATCTCGCGGCGCAACAGCTGCGCGATTCGCTCTACGGGATGGCGCACGCCGAGGGGATGCTGCTCGGCTCGATCGACACGGTGACGGTGCGGGGTGTCATCGCGGGCGACTCGCTGTTCGTCGCTGGTAACAAGGTCGAGCACGCCAGAGGAAGCTACGCGGTCGCGAAGCTTCCGGGTGACATGCGCGGAACGATCAGCGGGCGAGCGGATTCCGTCGTGCTCGCGACCGTCGCAATCGACAGCATCGAGGCCGCTCTGAAGCTCGACAGCAAGTCGCATGGCGAGCTCACACTCTCTGCCGCGAGCAATCGCAAGAGCGGAAGCTTCGTTGCCGGTACGCATCTTTCCTTCGACCGCTCGATCGACTCGCTCAGCCTCGCGATCGACAGCCTGGGCGGGCTGATCGACGCCCACGAATGGGGGATCACCACGCCCGCACGGCTGATACTCGACACCGCGGGAACGCGGCTCGACTCGCTCGTCGCGCGCAGTGGCGAGGGTGGCATTGTGGCGCTTCACGCGGACATGCCCAACACGCGCCCTGTGAGCATCACGATGCGCGCCGACAGCGTGTCGCTCGCGGATCTCGGCGCGATCGCGCAGCTCGCGACGCCGATCAGCGGCACGGCAACCGGCACGATGGAAATCACCGGTCTGCGTGGCGCGCCCGTGATCGCGCTCGGCGCTCGCTTTCAGGACGTGTCGTTCGGCACGGTCGCGTTCCCGTACTTCACGCTCAACGGCTCCTACGCAAATCGACTGCTCGACACGAAAATGATCGTCTTCAGGCACGACACCGCGGTCGTGTCGTTCACCGGGTCGTGGCCGCTGAATCTCGCGCTGCTCCCGGTGCAGCAGCGGATGCTCGACGAGCCGCTCAAGGGGCATCTCGCGGGCGACAGTCTCGATCTCGCGGTGCTCGAATCCTTCTCGCCGTCGTTCTCGCGACCCTCCGGTACGGCGAGCGTGGCGCTCGATCTCTCGGGGACGTGGACGCACCCACTGTTCACGGGCCGGATGCGCGTGCGCAATGGCGAGATCGGACTTCCCGCGCTCGGCACGCGCCTTCGAAGGTTCGAGGCCGACGTCGGCTTTCGTCCCGACAGCATCCGCATCGACACGCTCTCGGCCGCGAGCGGCGCCGAGGCGAACAGCAAGCTCTCGCTGCGCGGCACGCTGGCGCTGGGAAACATGCTGGACCTCTCCGACGATCTGAGCAAAGTGCAGCTCGATCTCACGATGTCGGCGCGCAGCTTTCTCGTCGTCGACAAGCGCTCGCTCGCGCGGCTCGAGATCAGCAACGATGTGCGGCTCCTCGGCCCCTTCAGCCACATGGTGCTCACCGGCAACGTGAATGTCGAGCGCGCGACGTTTTATCTGCCGGATCTCGCGGCGAAGACCGCGCTCAGCCTCG
This sequence comes from Gemmatimonadaceae bacterium, assembly GCA_013697785.1. GTDB lineage: Bacteria > Gemmatimonadota > Gemmatimonadetes > Gemmatimonadales > Gemmatimonadaceae > FEN-1250. The sequence continues at coordinate 56,524 of JACCWE010000014.1, read as the reverse complement.
ACCCGACGATCGATCCGGACGTCGGCACGCTCGTCGACACGAATCTCGTTGAGATCCGCCGCACCTTCCTGGGGCAGCAGCGTCGAGACGTACAGGTGGCGATCCAGAATCTGCAGGTGCCGAGCCTCGAGGTGGAGATCGGAAACGATGTGTGGCTGCGCTCGGCCGAGGCGAACATCAAGCTCGGCGGGCAGGTCGCGCTGCGGAAGGACGCGGCCAATCAGCGGCTCGACGGGTCGATCGATGTGGAGCGCGGAACCTATCGGCTCGATCTCGGCCTCGTGCAACGCACGTTCCAGGTCGACAGCGGAACGGTGACCTTCTACAACGATCCGCAACAGGCGGGCTCGCTCAACATCTGGGCGACGTACACCGTGCGACAGGCGAATCAGCTCGCGCAGGACGTGCGCATCATCGCCCACATCGGCGGGACGCTGCTCGATCCGAAGCTCGATCTCTCGAGCGACGAACGGATCGCGCTTTCCTATACCGAGATCCTGAGCTACCTGGTGTTCGGCCAGCCGTCGCTGCTCGGCTCGAGCGACGCGAACAACAGCGCTCTGCGTCCGGTGGCGCAGGCGCTGTTGCCGAGTGCGGGCGCGCTGATCGAGCGCGCGATCAACTCGCAGATCGGCTTCTTCGACATGGTGCAGGTGCAGACGGGAAGCACGAATTCGACGAATCAAACGTCGATCGATCAAAGCGCGAACAGCTTTCTCTCGGGCTCGCGCATCGGCCTCGGCAAGCAGCTGGGTCAGCGCGCCTTCCTCACGGCGAATGCCGGGCTGTGCAACATCGGCGGCCAGTCGACGAGCACCTTCACGTCGACGATCGGCATCACGCTCGAGTACAGGCTCGCGCAGCACTTCTCGCTGCAGGCGAGCTCCGAGCCGTCGACGACGTCGCTCCTCTGTCGCACAGGGGGGAGCACCATTGGCAATCGCCCGCGTCAGCTCGGCTTCGATCTCTTCCGCGAGTGGAGCTTCTGATCGGCCCGATTCTGCTGATCACCAACCCGGCGGCGCGTCGCGGGCGACTGCTCGAGCAGCGGGCGCGCGCCGCGTTTCTCGCGGCGGGTGCGGAATTCGATGTCGTCGTCACCACGCATCAGGGACACGCATCGGTCGTCGCAGCCGAGCGCGCGAAGGACTTCGCAGCGGTGTTCACGCTGGGCGGCGATGGCACGGCGATGGAGGTCATCGGCACGCTGGCACACAGCGGAGTGCCCGTGGGGGTGCTTCCGGGAGGGACGGGGAATCTCGTTGCGCGCGCGCTTCGAACACCGAGGCGAATCGAGCTCGCGGTCCCGGCGCTGTTGGACGGCGATCTCGCGTCGGTCGATCTCGGCTACATCCCCGAGTGCGATCGGCGCTTCGCCTTCAGCTCGGGCGTCGGCGTCGATGCGCGGATGATCGACGAGACGGATCCGGACACCAAGCGGCGATTCGGCATCGGCGCGTATGTGCACACGGGCGTGAAGGTCGGGCTCAATCGCCGCGCCTTCAACGCGCGCGTCGAGGCAGATGGAGAGGTGATCGAGCGCGAGGCAACCTCGCTGATGGTGGCGAACTTCGGCACGGTGCTCGACAGGCTATTCACGTTTGGCCCGGGGATCCGGCAGGACGATGGACTACTCGACCTCTGCGTCTTCTCTCCGGCACACTCGTTCGACGCAATACGGATCGCCTGGCGGCTCTTCAGCCGCAGCTTTCGCAGCGACGATGTGATGCTCTACCGGAGTGGCGTGGAGTTCCGCATCGATTGCGACCCACCGCAACTGTATCAAGCCGACGGTGAGTTGTTGGGCACGACGCCGTACACCGTGCGCGTGGAGCCGCTCGCCGCGAGGCTGCTCGTCGCGAGGCGTGATTGACCCAACCTCGCGCGAGAGTACATTCGGGTACATGAAGTTGCTGCACCTTCGCAGTCTGCGGTGAGCTGATGAGCGAGCGGCACGGACGCCTGTTCGAGCAGGCGGCAGACGGAATTTTCACGGTCGACGAGACGGGCCATTTCACATCCGTGAATCTCATCATGGAGCGTGCGATGGGGCATCGCATCGGCGCCCTCATCGGCACGCACTGCTGTTCGCTTCTGGACCCCGACCAGCAGGAGATCACGAATCGGCTGTTCAAGGGGACGATGTCCGGCCGGCGCCAGCGGGCCGAAATATCATTTCGCGACGTCGCAGCGCGCAGTCGCATCGGGTCCATCACGTCGACTCCGATCGTCGAGCACGGACGCGTGACCGGCGCGCTGTGCATCGTTCGCGATGTGACGCGGGAGCGGCGCTTCGCCGAAGAGCTTCGCCAGCGAGAGAAGCTCGCTGCCGTCGGCCAGCTGGTAAGCGGCGTCGCGCACGAGCTGAACAATCCCCTGGCGGGAATCAGCGCGTTCGCGCAGCTGCTCGAAGGGGCGGGTCCGCTCAACGCCGAGCAGCGCGACGCGGTCGACACGATCCAGATGGAGTCGAAGCGCGCGGCGAAGATCGTGTCGAGCCTCCTGCTCTTCGCCCGCCAGCGACAGCCGGAGCGGTCGAGCGTCGATCTCAACCGCGTGATGGACGATACGCTCGCGCTCCGCCGATTCGTGATCTCCACGGATCAGATTCAGGTGGTGATGAAGCTCGAGCCCGACCTCCCGCATACGTGGGCCGATCCCTTTCAGCTGCAGCAGGTGCTGCTCAATCTTCTGATCAATGCCGAGCAGGCGCTGCGCGGAAAGAAGGGGAAGCGAGTGATCACGCTTCGCACGCAGCGAAAAGGCGAGCGCATCGTGGCGAGTGTGATCGATAACGGACCGGGGATCTCGGAGGAGACGCTGAGTCGGGTTTTCGAGCCCTTCTTCACGACGAAGGCCGTCGGCGAAGGCTCGGGCCTCGGTCTGGCGATCTCGCACGGTATCGTGCGCCAGCACGGTGGAGTGCTTCGCGCGCACTCGGCGCCGGGGGGCGGTGCGACATTCGAAATCGATCTTCCGATCCTCGTTGCACGCGACGACTCGTCCCAGCCGGCGCTGGCGGGCGACGCCGTCGAGATCCCGCGGCAGCGCAGGTTCCTCATCGTCGACCACGAGCCGGCGATGCGTCAGGCACTCCAGCTGCATCTGCGGCGAACCGGGTGCTTCGCGGACGCGGTGGGCGATCCGAGTGCTGCGCTGGCGCTGTTGGCGACGCGGAGCTACGGTGCGATCTTCCTCGACCTGCAGATGGCGGATCTCGCGGGTGAGTCGCTGTTCACGGAGCTCGTCGAGCACGATCCCGACCATGCGGGGCGTGTGGTATTCGCGACGCGCGACGTCGAGAGTCCGCCCGCGCGGAAATTTCTGCACGGGGCGGGGCGGCCCTTCGTGGGCAAGCCGTTCGCTCTGGCGACCGTTGCCGCGATGCTGACGCAGACGGCGATGCGCTGATGGCGACGATTCTCGTCATCGACGACACTCCCGAAGTGACCACCGTACTCGGCGCGTTCTTCGAGCGCGCCGGGCATCAGGTGGTGCGCGTGCACAGCGGCGAGGATGGCATCGAGGCCTATCATCGCACGCGCCCCGATCTGGTGCTTCTCGACCTGCAGCTGCCGGACATGAGCGGCTTCGACGTCCTCGAGCGCATCCGCGCCGATGAGCCCGTGGTCATCATGATCACCGGGCACGGCGACATCCCGCTCGCCGTGCAGGCGCTGCAGCGAGGCGCCGAGAATTTTCTCACGAAGCCCGTAGATCTCGATCATCTTCGCTTCGCGTCGGAGCGCGGCCTCGAAAAGGCACGCCTTCGCCAGCTCGCGCGCTACATGCGCGAGCGCCGCGGAATCAAGGGCGTCGGCGCGCTCCTCGGCACATCACCCGCGATGCGCGAGCTCGCGCACCAGATCGAGCTTCTCACGTCGAGCGATCGCACGACGGTGCTTCTGCTCGGCGAGCAGGGAACGGCGAAAGGACAGATGGCATACGCGATGCACGCGATGAGCGATCGCGCGGACAAGCCCTTCGTCGAAGTCTCGTGCGCGGGAGCCGGGGAGGGTACGCTCGACGCGGAGCTTTTCGGCGACGAGTTCGGCGGCACGCGCGAAGAGCCCGTGCGCAGGCTCGGGCTCGCCGAGGTGGCGGACAAGGGCGCGCTCCTGCTCGATGAAATTGCGGCGCTCGAGCTGCCCGTACAGGGGAAGCTGCTGCGACTGCTCGAGGCGCAAAAGTTTCGTCGCGTCGGCGGCGTGCAGGATGTGAGCGTCGACGTCCGGATGATCGTGACGTCGAGCAGGGATCTCGTCGAGGAAGTGCAGGCGGGACGCTTCCGTGAGGACCTGTATTATCGGCTGAGCGTGCTGCCTGTGGTGCTGCCGCCGCTCCGTGCGCGTGCCCGCGAGGATATCGTCGCGCTCATCGACCGGATCGCGGGCGAGCTCCGGAAGCAGCTGCCGCACGCGCCGGCCGAGATCTCCGACGGCGCGCTCGATCAGCTGCTGCGCCACTCGTGGCCGGGGAACATCCGCGAGCTCCGGAACGTGTTCGAGCGCGCGATGATCGTCGGGCGCGGGTCGGAGCAGATCACGGTGGAGCATCTCCCGCCCGACATACGGCGCGCGGGGGGCTCGATCCCGGCGCGCCACATGCCGCGGACGCTGCACGATGTCGAGCGGGCGCACATCGAGCGGACGCTGCGCGCGCACAACGAGAATCGCACGCGCGCGGCGCGGGAGCTCGGGATCTCGCGCGCGACGCTGATCAACAAGATCAAGGAGTATCAGCTCGAGCCGCAGCTCCTGACCCACGCCGCGCAGGAAGGATGAGACGTAACCGGGTGGTGAATCGTTCATATCCGGAGCGGCGCTGCCCCGCGAGGAGCACTCGAACCCAGGAGCGAGATGCCTGAGAACAACGTAGAGCAGGATCGGATGGTATGTCGCGCCTGCGGCAACGAGGAGCGCGCGAGCGAGGGCTATCCGTGCGCCGACTGCGGGACCTTTCTCTGTCTTCTCTGCACCTTCAAGGGCGTCACCCTCTGTTCCCCGTGCGAGGCGAAAACGAAGGACGCGGCCGTGAAGGAATGAGCGATAGCGTGGTGCTTCGTGAGCGACTGGCCCTGGGCGACCGGACGTTCACCGTGCTGGCGGAGCCGTGGTACGATGCGGTGAGTGACGAGTGGAAAGGTCGCTTCCTCTACGTGCCCCTCGATCGCTCGCTGGCGAGCCCCGTCACATCGACGGCGGTGAAGCGCGCGCGCAAGCGAGATGATCTCGTGCGCCAGCTCGGCGCGGCGACCGATCGCGAGCTGACAAGGGCCTTCAATTCGATTCCGATTCCGGGTGCGCGTCGTACACGCTGACTTCGGCGCTCGGCCAGCGGGAGTGAGCCCCGAGACATTCTCGCTCGTGCGCGCGGCGGTTGCGCCGCTCCTGGCGGAACCGAAGGCGTCGAGCGAGCAGGTGAGCCAGTCCGTGGCGGGGCATCTCGCGGTGATCCTGGAGGTGCGCGAGGGATGGCGTCGCGTGCGGCTCGCCGACGGCTACGAGGGGTGGATGCACGAAGGATATCTCGATGCGCGTCCGCGAAGTGCCGGCGAAGCAAGGGAGTGGAACGCCACTGCGCGACACTCGCTAGGCTGCAAGATATACGACGATATCGCCGACACGGAGCGCACGCTGCCGCTCGGCGCGCGCGTCGCGCGCGATGCGAAGATCGTTGCCGGCGGAGTGCTCGACGAAGCGGAAATTCGAAGGCGCTATCCCCCGGTCGGCATCGAAATCTGCGCATCGGCGGCGCGGTACTACTGGGGCACGTCGTATCAGTGGGGCGGGATCACGCCGTGGGGAGCCGACTGCTCGGGGATGGTACAGACGGTGTTCGAGCTGCACGGTGCTGCGCTGCCGAGGGATGCGCGACAGCAGGCGGAGCTCGGCGTGTCGCTCGAGCTCGTGCCTGAGGCGTGGAGGGCAGGAGACCTGCTCTTTTTCTCGGACCGCGCCGACGGATGCATCACGCACGTCGGCATTGTTGCACAGCAGCGGACGCTGATGCACGTGGCGATCGGGCGCGGCGGATTCGCTGTGGAGCATCTCGATGGCGGCGCCGCATACACGGCGGCGCTGATGGGGCGACTGCGGGCAGCGCGGCGGGTGCTGTGAGGAGCAACTCGAACGCTAAGGCAATCTCATTCTCGGGCTAGGACCGACTATGTGAGGAGTTCCGGAATTGGAAACGCTGTCGGCCTTCGTTCCTACGCCGAAGATGATGATCTCCAGTCCATGCGTCGTATCGTTGACTATGCTATCGGGAGTTCCAGCGACTCCATGAATTAGCAGATCATGTACTGATCCGCCCTTCGATGTGCTGTCCGCGGACGGAAGAATCTCATACGACGCATAGGCGTAACCCTTCTTTGCGCTAGTTGTCCCCGCAGCGTTGGCGCCGGCGTCGCCCCTATTGCAGCCAACAACTGAAAGCACCAGAATCGTTGCGGGTATGACAGTGCGTCGCATGTGGGCTCCCTTGTGGATCGTTGGCTAGCAGTAAAAGCCTGAGCGAACCTATGTGCCGCGAAAGACGAAAGCAAATTGGGCGAATGGCCTGCGGAACCCTTGAGGATGGAAATCACTTCTCATTTTTCCGGGTGCCGCGATCGCCAGAGCTGTCCGCTCCCCGCATCGCTTCGGCGAGTGCACGTCGTTCCGCCATGGCTTTTTCTGCTTGCCCCATTAAGTCGTACTGACGCGCAAGCTGGTGTCGAGCGAACGGCTCCGCGAGTCCCCGAACCGCAAGGTGGCCTGAGGCAATTCCTGTGTCGGCAATCGCCAAACTGAAATACGCGGCCGCCGAATCGTGTTTGCCCTGATGCGCGTATGCGTCCGCGACCAACCATCTCGACCATGCTGCTGGAAGTCGGTCGAGGTTGGTAGCGTCGTTTTCGCCCTGCCGAGCGACGGGCGACAGGCGAGCAATGAGATCCGACCATCGGCCAGCAGCGTTGTCCAACAGTCCCTGGAGCACCGGAATTCCCTGCCCGAGTTTCGCGCTGTCACCGGCAGGCCGACGCCTCAGCAACATGAGGTCGCTGCTGGCCTTCGCCGTATCCATAGCTAACGCCTCAAGAATTCCGCGCGATACAATCGATCCCGCTGTCGAGTCCTCAGCGCTAGACGAGCTAAACGTGGGGAGCCGCTGCGACATTAATGCGAGCAGTGCGCGGAGATTTGAATACCATCGGCGTTCTGCTCCTGTCGCCTCTCGACCTGCCCTCTGAAGTCGCAGGTCCGCGTTTATCAACTGCCCTTGCGTAGCGCTTGACGCCGCGAGCGTCGTGAGCGCTTCGACGCGGAGCCATCCAGTCGATGGCGAGGAGCTGAGCGCGGCGGTGGCCAGGCTCTCTGCCGCAGCGCGATCGCCAGCCGCATTCGCGAGTTGTATTTGCGCGTATCGCGCAAATGGCCCCGTAAGCTCTCTCGCGACCGCACGCGCCCTTGCAACTCGCCCGAGCGTTATCAGCTCAGCGGTTTCATTCAGCAAAACTGACTGCGCGTTGTCAGGGCCAAGCGGATTTTCACTACTCGCGAGCACGAATGCAGCCAAGGCTTCCTCTCTTCTTCCAAGAAAAGAGAGGTACAGGCCATAGTTGTTTCTTCCTCCGACGGAATGCGGAGACTCGCGTAAATACAGTTCATACCACTTTACCGCAGCCGCGAGATCGTAGTCTATGGCGAACGCGCCATCACCTTGTATCCTGTACCGGTTCGCATCGCTGAGCCTTCCTGGTCTTTTCAAAGCCTCGGTCAGGGCGGCGCGCGCCGAGTCGAGGTTGCGTTGCTCGATGTAATTCAGGCCCAACAATGCCCATGCCGAGGCGAATCCGGTGTCGCGAGCCAGAGCCTGCCCAAGCGCGCGATTGCTGCCAACGATGTCTCCTGCCTGCTTGAGCGTGATGGCATCGACGTAGCTCCGGTATGCCGGCAGCGAAGGTGTGAATATGTCGAGCAAGGGGCGATCAGCCTGGATCGTGCTTCTCCGTTCTCCGATTTGCTTGCGCAGGTCACCCGCGAGGTCCGCGATCGTTGGCAACAAGTTATCCAAATCCGTTTCGCGGGATATCGAGATGATCTCTGCGCCGCGATCCGAACTGAGGACGCGAACGTTGAGGTCGAACCGACGCGCAGGTGTCGGTCGAATGGTTCCTATGACGACCCCGCGAACAGAGGTGCGAAAAGCAAGCTCCCGCGCCAGATCGGCATTCACGGGTGTCGTGTCGGGAAGTCCGGCATTGTGCAGCGCAGCACTCAGTTGCTGCCGTGACACTGTGCTCACGAACCGAGAACGATTTAGCTCCGAAGTGACAAGTTCTCGAAAGGCGATCGCGAGGTCTCTGTCCGTACTCGGACCGTCGAAATCTGCGACAACCAGCCAGTCGCGTTCGCGAAGCGGAGGCCGCGCAAGGCCCCAGTAACCAGCGAGTGCGAGTGCGAGAGCGACCAACCCGGCCACCGCGCTCCAGAGCGCGCCGCGCCGAAACGTTCCCTTGATCGGCGGCGCTCGTGGCCCGCCGCGGGCGAGACTCAGCGCTTCATTGAATTCGCGCGCGCTTTGGTATCGTTGCGCTGGCTCCCTGGAGAGTGCTTTCGAAAGGCACTCTTCCAACTCTCGAGACGCGGCTGGCACTCGCTGTCGAAGGAGGGGCGCTGGCTCGACGAGGCGCCTCACAAGCACCGCCTGTGGTGTCGGGCCAGCAAAGGGCGGTTCACCGGCAAGAAGCTCGAATAACACGCATCCAAGGCTGTACACATCACTGCGTGCATCCAAAGTGGCGCTGCCGCCTGCCTGCTCAGGACTCATGTACCAAGGCGTGCCAATCACGAAGCCGGATTCAGTCAGCCGCTTTCTTTCGAACTGCCCGACGCTTAGCGAGATGCCGAAGTCCGCAACGATCGCGTGGTCATCCTGCAGCAGAATATTTTCAGGCTTTACATCTCGGTGGACGATGCCAAGCCGATGCGCATAGTCGAGCGCGCTTGCAATTTCGCCGACTAAGCGAATGGCGTCGTCTGTCGCAACACTGCCGTCGCGCTCGAGGCGATCGCGAAGCGAACCGCCGACAATAAATGGAGTGACGAAGTATAGGAGCCCACTCGCCTCATCTGAGTCGAGCAGCGGCAGGATATTCGGATGCGTCAGTCGGGCCGCTGTTTCGATCTCTCGCAGAAATCGTGGTATGCCGACGACAGCGGAGAGCTCAGAGCGAAGGACCTTCAGTGCGACCAATCTGTTGTGCTTGACGCTTCGAGCGAGATACACCGTCGCGCTCGTACCACGACCAAGCTCACGCTCGATCTCGTACGTTCCCTCGAACGCTTGATTGAGATCTTCACCGAAACCTGACACGCGTGGACACCATTCTGCGAGTAGCGTTGCAACTAGCGATCATACTAGCATAAGCCGGAAGCCCGGACCAGACCGGGCCACCGAGAGCGCCGCTCCGCGCTCGCTCCCCTTTACCAGATCGTAGCGCGGATCGCCTCTCCTCGCACCATCGGATCTCCGGCCTTGCACCCGAACGCCTGCGCGAACTCCGGCAGATTCGAGAGCGCGCCGATCACACGCCATTCGCCGGGCGAGTGAGGATCGGTGCGCGACTGCAGGATCATCGTCTCGGGGCGAATCTTCGTGCGCCACGCGCTCGCGTACGCGATGAAGAAACGCTGCTCCGGAGTGAAGCCATCGATCGGCGCCCGCGACCTTCCCGACATCGCCTTCTCGAATGCCGCGTAGGCGATCTTCAGCCCACCGAAGTCCGCGATGTTCTCACCGAGGGTGAGCTTGCCATTCACGTGGAATGTATCGGCGACGATGTACGACGAGTACTGATCGCGGATGCGCCCTGCTGCAACGTCGTACTTGTCCGCGTCGTCCTTTGTCCACCAGTCGCGGAGCGCGCCGCTCGCGTCGAACTGCCGTCCCTCATCGTCGTAGCCGTGCGTGATCTCGTGTCCGATGATCGCGCCCATCGCCCCGTAGTTCGACGCATCGTCTGCGGTCGCGTCGAAGAAAGGCGGCTGCATGATTCCCGCGGGAAAAACGATCTCGTTGTTGAGGGCATCGTTGTACGCATCGACGGTCTGCGGCGTCATCCCCCACTCGTTCCGATCGGTGGGCTTGTCGCTCTTCGCCATCTGCCGGCGAAACTCGAACTGGTTCGCGAGCATCACGCTCGCATAGTACGACGCGCCGGGCGGAATCCGCAGCCCCGAATAATCCCGGAACCGATCGGGATAGCCGATCTTCACTCGGAACGCCGCGAGCTTCGCCAGCGCCTCCTTGCGTGTCGCCTCGCTCATCCAGTCGAGCGTCGAGATCCGATCGCGGAGCGCGGCCTCGAGGTTGCCCACCATTGCCAGCGCGCGCGCCTTCGCCTCCGGTGAAAACTCCTTCGCGACGTACGCCGCGCCGAGCGCTTCGCCGAGCGATGCGTCGGTCGTCGTCATGCACCGCTTCCATCGCGGCGGAAGCGACTTCGCGCCAGTGAGGAGCGCGCGCATGGTGAAGCGCTCGTTCACGAAGCGCGAGCTGAGGTATGGCGACGCGTTGTCGGTCACCCTCCAGCGGAGATAGTCGCGCCACGTCGCCATCGGCACGGAGGATACGAGCTTTCCCACCGCGGTGAGATACGAGGGCGACTGGACGATCACCGACTTCGGCGTCATCCCAACCGACGCGAAGTACGCCTTCCAGTTCACACCGGGAGCGATCCTGGCGATCGAGTCGACCGTCAGCGGATGGTAGATGTTCTTTGGATCGCGCTGCTCCTCGAGCGGCATCGCTGCTTTGGCAAGCGACGTCTCGAGCGCGAGCACGCGCTTCGCCTCATCCGCGGCCCCGGCGGGCGTGCCGCCGAGCAGCCGCAGCGTGCGCGCGATGTGCGCGCGATAGCTCTCGCGCAGCTTCACTGATGCAGAGTCGTCGCCGAGATAGTACTCGCGGTCCGGCAGCCCGAGCCCGCCCTGTCCGAGCGCGGCGACGGTGAGCTTCGTGTTCTTGAAGTCGGGCTCGGTGCCCACGCTGAACGCGAGATCGGCGCCGTTCGCCTGCTGCCTCGCGAGCTCCGCCTGCAGCATTGCCGGCGTCCTTATCGCGGCGATTCGCGCGAGATCTGCGGCCATCGGCGTGGCGCCGAGCTTCTCGGCGCGCGACGAATCCGAACACGCACCGTAGAAGGCACCGAGCTTCTGCGTATTGCTGTTGGGCGCCGCTCCCCTGGTCTTTGCGGCATCCTCCAGAATCGCGTGGAGCACGTCGAGGCTTCGGTCATACACCTCGCGTCCGACGCCGATGCCCGGATACGACGCGGGAATCGTCGCGGTGTCCTGCCAGCGTCCATTCACGAAGCGATAGAAGTCCGTGCACGGTGCGCACGTCGTGTCCATGTTCGTGCGATCGACCGCTTTCGAAGCGGCCTGTGCGCCGAGCGCAGTAGATGACGCGGCGACGATGGCGACGAGCGCCAGAGCCCGGAGCTTCACGCTGAAATCCTCGCGATAAGATTCACCTTCGAACGACGGAAATCGCCTGCAAATGGCGGCCTCTGTCAGAAAATAGTCAGCTCACCAGCCTGTTCGGCGGCAGCGTCGCGCCCATTGGTGCGATGTCGCCGCGCACCAGCAGCCGCACCTCGCCGTGCGCCTCACCGTCGAGCGCGATGCGCATCGAGTACGCGCCCGAAGCATCGAGCGGGAGGTCGATCGCGGCAATGAGCGGCATATCCATCTCCGTCACTCCCGGCGGCGGCGCGCCGATGTTGAGCTCCCCGTTCGACGACCAGAGCTCCTGCCCATCCGGATTCAGCCAGTTGAGCGACACCGTGTGCGTGCCGACATCGTCCTGTCCGCCCTTGAGCCGCACCACGAGATGCGCGCGTGGATGAACCGTCGGCAGCGTACCGCACTGCACCGCGTCGAAGACGCCGAGGATGTTGAGTTTCCCTTCCTGGGAAATGTTCGCGGCGTCGGCGAAGAGAGCGAAAGAGAGATGCATCCTGCAACTTAGGGAGCACCCAGGCGAGCGGCCACCCGCCTGTCACGGCGCACCGCTTCCGCCTAGCTTTACGTATGACGCTCATCGACGCCCGGCCTCGCGCCGACGCACCAATACGCCACACGCCGATGTTCGTCCCGACCGACCTGCTGATGGTGCTGATGGTCGCCATCTGGGGCTTCAACTTCCCGGTCGTGAAGTACGCCACGCGAATCATCGCCCCGCTCGCATTCAACGCGGTGCGCATCTCGCTCGCGGCGCTCGTGCTCCTGGTGTTCGTCTTCGCGACCGCACGCGCGCGTCCCACCAGGCGGCAGGTGCTCCTCCTGCTCGCGCTCGGGATACTCGGCAACGGCATCTACCAAATGGTGTTCGTAGGTAGCGTCGTGAACACCGACGTCGGCATCGCCGCGCTGCTTCTCGCGTCGAGCCCCGCCTTCATCGCGCTGCTCGGCCGCTTCGCCGGACTCGGCGAGATCACTGCGCGCGTCGCGCTCGGCATCGCCCTTTCGCTCGCGGGCGTCGCGCTGATCGCGTTCACGTCGCGGGTTGCGCTCAATGGCACATCGACGCTCGAGGGGAATCTGCTCGCGGTGCTCGCCGCGATCATCTGGGCCGTGTACGTCGTGCTGCAGGCGCGTTTCGTAAACGACGTCGAGGACACGACCGTCGCCGCTCTCACACTCACCGGCGGTGCGATCCCGCTCCTGATCTTCGGCTTCCCGTCGATGCTCGCGACGCACTGGCTCGCGCTGCCTGCGGGCGTGTGGGGGGCGATCGTCTTCGGCGGTGTGATCTCGCTCGCCATCGCCTCGGTGTTCTGGTATCGCGGCATTCGCATCCTCGGCGCCACCCGCACGGGGATCTACCTGCACTTCGAGCCCGTGTTCGCGCTGCTCGCGGCGTGGATCTGGCTCAATGAGCATCCCACGCCGCTGCAGGGAGTCGGCGCCATGACGATTCTCGCGGGCGTCACCCTCACGCACACATGACCGATTCCACGAACGTGAAGCTCGTCCTGTTCGACATCGATGGAACCATCCTGTGGAGCGACGGCGCTGGCCGGCGGGCCATGACCGAGGCGCTCACCACCGTCTTCGGCGGCGCGGGTCCGCAGGACTATCACTACGATGGAAAGACCGATCCGCAGATCGTGCGCGACCTCATGCGCGCCGATGGCCACACCGATGACATCATCGACCAGCGCATCGATCCGCTCATGCTGCGATACCTCGGCGGCCTCGAGCGCGAGCTGGCGGGCGGAACGCGCGCGCACGTCTTCGACGGTGTGCGCGAGCTGCTCGATCTCCTCGAAGAGCACAGCGACGTGATCCTCGGGCTGCTCACCGGCAACCTTCGGGAGGGCGCGGCGATCAAGCTGCGCGCGGCGGGGATCGATATCGATCGCTTCAAGGTGTGCGCCTTCGGATCGGACCATCACGCACGCGCCGAGCTTCCCGCGCTGGCGCAGCGGCGTGCGAAGGAGACGCTCGGCCTCGACATTCCGGGCGACCACATCTACGTCATTGGCGATACTCCGGCAGACATCACATGCGGCCAGGCGATCGGCGCGCGCGCGATCGCGGTTGCGACCGGGCGCTACACGCCCGAAGAGCTCGCGCGGCATCAGCCATATGCGCTCTTCTCATCGCTCGCGGACACTGCGGCGGTGATGCGCGTGATCGTCGATGCGTGAGGTCGAGCTCAAGGCGGTGCTCGACTCGTGGGATGAGCGCCGGGCGCAGCTGATCAAGGCCGGAGGGACGTTCGACTTCGCCGGACGCCTCGAGGATCGTCGCTACGACACGAACGACCGCTCGCTCGCCGCGCGCGACATCGTGTTGCGTCTCCGCACCTATCGCGACGATAGTGGCACACGCACGGAGCTCGAGTTCAAGGGGCCGACGGGCTACGAGCGCGGCTACAAGGTGCGCGAGGAGGTCGGTTCCACGGTGCTCGACGCAGAATCCGTCGCCGTAATGCTCGCGGGGCTCGGATACATGGTCACGCGCGCGATCGATCGCGAGATCGAGCAGTTCGAGATCGGCGAGGCAATGGTGCGCTTCGAGAGATATCCGTGCATGGATGATCTCGTGGAGGTCGAAGGTGAGCCTGCTGCGCTGGAGCGTGCCATCGCGGCACTCGGCATCCCGCGCGCCGCGTACAATGCGGACCGCCTCACGGACTTCGCAATGAGGTATGAGAAGCGCACGGGCAAGCGCGCGATGCTTTCCGATGCCGAGCGTTCGGGCGTCGCGACTTCAGTGCGCGAGCTGTAGATGCCCGCGTCGCCCGCGCGCCGCGTGATACTGGGCGGCCTGCTCCGCGGACGCGAGCTCGAGGGTGAGGCGATGGTGACGCTCGATGCCGACTCGCTGTCGCTCGACACGGCGCGCGGACGCATCTCGCTCGCGCTCGCGCAGCTCGAGGGGATTCGCGTGCCGGGCGACGTGCTCGAGCTCTACCTCGTGACCGGCGATGTGATCCAGCTCGAGCGGGCGCACGACCTCAACGCGCTCGCGACGGAGATCGCGAGCAACGTCTGCGCGATTCCCGAGATGACGCGCTCGCTGCGCGCGCTTGGCGCCGGCTCGCTCGCGGCGGGGGAGGAGCACGATCGCTTCTTCGGGCCGCTGCTCGAGGCGAGGCTCCTGGCTGAGCGTGCGCCGAATCTCGTGGCGCTGCGCGCCGCGTTCGATGCAGCGGCTCTGCGGTCGTCGGTCGAGCACGTGCTCGAAGAGATCGCGCAGGAGCGATATCCGAACGCGGCAGGAGAGCGTCGCGCATTGCGCGCGGAGCTCACCGACAACGCGCACGAGCTCTTCGCGCGGATCGCGGAGCTCGAGCGCGCCGAGCAAGCGCTGGGCGCGTGCGACGACAGCGAGCGATTCGTGCGCTGGCGCGAATGGCGGTCGGTGCTGCGCACGGTTTTCCGAAGCGCGGACGAGAGCTGGATCGTGATCCACCCGGTGCTGACCGACGAGCGGCGTGCCGTACGGTCGTTCTGGCGGCGGATGTTCAGCCGGAAGAAGTCGCAGAAGCGGCGCGCGTCCGCGAAGTCGAAGTCGAAAGCGGGAAAGGCGAAGTGATCATCGCGGTCGGCATCGACATGGTCGAGATCGCGCGCGTGGAGCGGATGCTCGCGTCGAAGGGGGATCATGCGCTGCGGAAGCTGTTCACCGAGGCCGAGCGTGCATACGCGTCGAGCCGGCCGCGTCCGGCGCTCCATCTCGCGGCTCGCGTGGCGGCAAAGGAGGCGACGTACAAGGCGCTGCGCGGGACTGCGGCGGCGCGGGCGATCGGGTGGCGGGAGCTGGAGGTCGTGCTCGCGGAGGACGGGTCGCCGTCGATCCTGCTGCACGGAGGGGCTTCCAAACGCGCGATCGAATTGGGCGTCACACGGGTCCATCTGTCGCTGACGCATACAACGAGCTCAGCAGCAGCAATTGCGGTGCTCGAGAGTCCGTGCGACTGAGAATCGGGAAATTCTTCACCCGCTGGCGCAGATAAGTGAAAGCCGATAATATCAGTCGGAATGAACAAACACGCCTCCGCCCGAGCCCTCCAGCGGCAGTGACCACGGCCAGCCGTCCGACTTTCGCCGGCCCTCGCGCCGCGCGTATCGGTGGACGCATCGCCATCTGGGGCGGCATCGCCGCCGTTCTCGCGATTCTGATCTGGTCCGCGATCGTCTCCGGCGGCGCGCCCGATCCGATGACCCTGGACAGCCCATCCACGGTGAAGGCGCTCGACATCGCGGTGCTCGTGTTCCGCGAAGGGCTCGAGTGCATCCTCGTGCTCGCAGCGATCACCGCGAGCATGAAGGGATCTACGGAATCGTATCAGCGTCCCGTTGCCGTCGGCGCGGCGCTCGCGTTCCTCGCGACGCTCATCACCTGGTTCGGCGCGGTCGGTATGGTCGACGCGCTTTCCGACCGCCTCCCCGCGCTCGACGTGCAGGCCGGCACCGGCCTGCTTGCTGTGGTGGTGCTGCTGGTCGTCATGAACTGGTTCTTCCACAAGGTCTACTGGACCGGCTGGATCAGCATGCACAATCGCCGCAAGCGCACGCTGATGAGCGCCCAGGGAAACGCGGAGCAGAAGGCGCGTCGCATCGTGTTCGGGCTGGGCGTGCTCGGCTTCACGTCGTTGTACCGCGAGGGCTTCGAGGTCGTGCTTTTCCTTCAGAGCTACCGCCTCAAAATGGGCGGCAGCGTCGTGCTCGCGGGCGTCGCAATGGGGCTCGTGCTCACGGCGATCGTCGCGGTGCTGACGTTCATCGCGCACCGCAAGCTGCCGTACCGCAAGATGCTCGTGTTCACGGGCTTCATGCTCGGCGTCGTGCTGCTCGTGATGGTGGGCGAGCAGGCGCAGGAGATGCAGCTCGCGCACTGGATCTCGACGACGCCGGTTGCGTGGCTCGAGCGAATTCCGGCGTGGGTCGGGCTCTGGTTCTCGGTGTTCCCGACGGTCGAGACGCTGGCGGCGCAGGCGCTGGCGGCGGTGATCGTGATCGGCTCGTACTTCATCGCGCGGCGCGACATCTTCCGCACGCTGATCACGCCGGATGAGGCGCCCGCAGTTCAATAGCTAGTGCGCGGCGCGCTCCACCCGCGTGCGGACCCGATCGAGCTCCTTCAAATACGATTCGAACTGCACGTAGAACGCGTGGCGCGGTGACTTCAGGTATCGCATCCCGCCGTTCAACGCGAGGGGCTTCACGCGCATCTCATCGAATGCCTTGATCGACGCGCCGTTCGCTTCGCGAGCGCGAAGCACGGAGGTGAGCAGCGCGCACTGCCTGCTCAGGATCGGGTACGCGGCGCCCGCCGTTGCGAAGAAGCCGAGCACGTAGAGGGTCGGATAGTCGCGCGGGAAGATGTTGAGGTAGAAGTCCTCGCCGCTCTCGCTCAGATGTACGCCGCCCGCATCGAGGCAGGGAATCGTCGGCGTGAAGCCGGTAGCCCACAGAATCACGTCCGCCTCGATCTCGCTGCCATCGGTAAAGCGCACGGAGCGTCCGCGGAGCTCGGCGATGTCGGGCTTGGCCGCGATGTCGCCATGCGCGAGATGATGCAGCAGCTGGGTGTTCATGATCGGGTGCGTCGACAGCGGCGCATGATCCGGCTTCGGAAGGCCGAAGCGCCGCACGTCGCCGACGAGGATGCGCAGCAGGATCCTGAGCATCGAAGGCGCGAGCCAATTCGGGAGCTGTGGGCCGTGATGGAAGAAGGCATCCGTCGGCTGCCCGAAGACGTGCTTCGGGAGGAACCAGTAGCCGCGTCGCATGCTGATCCACGACTGGCTCGCGCGCGCCGCCGCATCGCACGCGATGTCGCAGCCGGAATTCCCCGCACCGACGACGAGCACCTTCTTCCCCTCGAGCTCCGCGGCCGAGCGGTAGTCGAGTGTGTGATACGACTGGCCGCTGAAGTGGCCGGGATATTCGGGGATGACCGGATCCCAGTCGTGGCCGACCCCGGCGATTACGCCATCGTAGCGCAGCGTCTCGCCGGTAGAGAGCGTGACGTCCCAGGCGATTCCGACGGGCTGCGCCTTGACCACCGCCGTTTCGAAGCGGATGAACTTCCGCAGCTCATACTTGTCCGCGAACGCCCGGATGTAATCGAGAATCTGCTGCCACGACGGATAGTCGGGGTAGTCGGCCGGCATCGGAAAATCGTCGAACGCCGACTGCGTGCGCGACGAAATGAAGTGCGCGCTCTCGTAGACAGGCGTGGTCGCGCGATTTGCATCCCACAGCCCGCCGACATCGCTGTGCTGCTCGAAGACGTCGAACCCAAGACCTGCTTCTGAAAGTGCGCGCGCGGCGGCGAGCCCCGACGGGCCCGCGCCGATGATGCAGTAACGCGCCACTCGCTATGTGTGCGAGGCGAAGGTGGTCGTCGACCCCGTCTTCTGAAAGGCGACTACGGCGTACGGCTTCGACATTCCGCCCTCCATGCCCGGGCTTCCCATCACCATCCCCGGCACCGCGAGTCCCGCGACTTTCGGCTGTTCCTTCAGCAGCCTGTCGACGTCGGCGGCGGGCACGTGCCCCTCGATCACGTAGCTGCCCACGAGCGCGGTGTGGCACGACCGCACGCCGCTCGGCACACCGTAGTGATCCTTCAGCGCATCCATGTCGCGGTCATCGTGCGCGGTGACGGTGAAGCCGCTCTTCTCCATGTGCGTCACCCAATCCCGGCAGCAGCCGCACGACGGATCCTTGTAGACCGTCACCGGCGGCCGCGCCGACTCGCTGCGCAGGGGAACTGCGGCGGATGCGCGGCGTGCGATCAACGTACCGGCGCCGACGAGCGCGCCTGCGAGAAACTTTCGGCGATCCATCATGTGTCGATCGGGGTTGAAGTTGCTGACGCTAAAGACGTACGCATCCGTGATCGAGAACGTCCGTTCTGGTAAAGCCGGCGAGGAGGCGCATCTCGTCGTACCCTCTGCCCATCACCACCACGTGCCCGGATTTCGAGTCCAGGGGATCGTAGACGTGAAACACCACGCTGAAGCCATTCGGTCCTTCGCAGACGATCACCGCGCCACGCGCGATCGTGCGACGACGCGCCTCGACGGCATCCGTGAGCGTACGCCCACGGTCGCGCGCCTCGACGGCGATCATCTCGCGATCCGACGTTCCCGGCAGCTCCGTGTATCCGTTGCGCTCGACGAACGCCTCCGCACAGAATGCCGCCGTGTCGCGCGCGGTCGCGAGCCTCTCGTTAGGCAGGAGACAGCCGCGCGCACTACTCGAGGAACCTTGAGCCGGCAGCGATGCGGTTGCCATCATCGCGGCCACTACCAGCCCGGCGACGCTCACGCGACGGCGTAGATGCCGCGCGCCGAGCCCCGCACATCGTTGCGCATGCGCATGACGATCACGCCTGCGACGATGAAGAGAATCGCGAGCAGCTGCGCCATGGTGAAGGTGCCGAAGAAGCGATCGTCCTTTGCGCGCAGAAACTCGACGGCGAAGCGCTCGACACCGGCGAGCACCATGTACACGCCCAACAGCCAACCCTCGGCGTGCTTGTGGTCGCGCAGCCGCCAGAGGACGAGGAACATCATGAAGCCGAGCGTCACCTCGAGCAGTTGCGTCGGATACACCGACAGGACGGTCGACGGCGATACGCCTGCCGGAATTGCCGAGTGAAAGCCGGCGAGATTCGCAGCGGTGGACGGCGGCGCACCCTCGGGAAAGCTCACCGCGAAGCGCGACATCCACGGGCGCCCGTAGTCATCACCGACGGCCCAGCACCCGGTGCGGCCAATGGAATACGCCGCCGCGATGCCGATACCCGCGACATCGGAGATGCGCCACGCATTCAGCTGCTTCCGGTGAATGACGGCGAACACAGCGATGATGCCGCCGATCAGTCCGCCCCAGAAGACGAAGCCACCCCGGCTCCACAGCGTCGTGATGTCGTGCACGAGAATCACGTAGTAGATCTTCGCGCCGAGCAGCCCACCAATCACGGCAGCGAAGACGAGATCGCCGATCGGCTCCGGATCGTACCCTCGGCGCTGGAGCTCGCGTTGCGAAATCACCTGCGCGATCGCGAACGCGAGAAGCACTGCGATCCCGAAGCCGGTGAAGGTGAAGATCCCGAGCTTGTACGAGAATGGATGATGAACCGTCATGCGGGACGTGAGCCGGGAATGGGAAGTGAAGCGACGGCGGACAGCGCGGAGGTTGCGCGCTCGCCAGCCTCGAAGCGGAAGAGCCCTGCACGTGCGATCATCGCGGCGTTGTCCGTCGCGAGCCGCGCCGATGGAGCATAGACGGTTGCGCCAACCTCCGCCAGCCGTTCGCGCATCCGGGCAACGAGTGTGCGGTTGCACGCGACGCCGCCGCCCAGGACGACGCGCGTGCGGCCGTTCTCGCGCGCGGCGCGCAGCGTCTTCTCGACGAGCGTGTCGATCAGCGCATCCTGAAATCCGCGCGCGAGATTCGCACGCTCGACCTCGACGTCCACCTTCTGCGTCGCGAGCCGCACCGCGGTCTTGAGGCCGCTGAAGGAGAGATCGTAATAATCGCCGTCGCCCGGTCGCGCGTTGCTGCGCACCATCGGGCGACTGAAGCGGAATCTCTTCGGATCGCCGGTCGCGGCAACGCGCTCGATGTGCGGACCGCCGGGGTAGGGCATGCCGAGCAGCTTGGCGATCTTGTCGAAGGCCTCGCCTGCGGCGTCATCACGCGTGGTGCCGAGCACGCGATAGTCGCCCCAGGCGGCGACATCGAGCAGGAGCGTGTGTCCGCCCGAGATCAGAAGCGCGATGAACGGCGGCACCGCATCCGCGTGCTCCAGCGATGTCGCGAAGAGATGTCCTTCCATGTGATGCACGCCGACCACGGGGATTCCGCGCGCGTAGCCGAGTGCCTTTCCGTACGCGACGCCGACCAGCAGAGCACCGACGAGTCCCGGACCCTCCGTCACCGCGATGAGATCGATGTCGTCGAGCGTCGCGCTCGCATCGGACAGCGCGCGCTCGACCACCGGCACGATACTCGTCAGATGCGCGCGAGAGGCGATCTCCGGAACGACGCCGCCGAAGACGCGATGAATGTCCTGCGAGAGAATCACGAGCGAGCGCTGATGCACGTCGTTGCCGCTTCCCTCGAGCACGGAAGCGGACGTCTCGTCGCACGAGGTCTCGATGCCGAGCACGCGCGTCACGGCGCGATCTTGTTGCCGCGGGTGGGGCGCACGGCGACGGGTGCAATGCGCGCAAGGGGAAGTCGCACGAGATGCGGGCGCACGTCGAGCACCTTGACGTCCGCCTCGTTCGACGTGAACACGTCGGCGGGGTGCACGGCGAACACGGAATCGTCGACACCGATGGAGCGGCGGAGCTGCGGCGACGCGCTGTAGAGCTTGAGCAGCTCGCGCCCGCGGCCGGAGACCAGCGCCTGCACCGCGGGCGGCTGTGCCGCCATCGTGACCGAGGAGTCGAGCGTTAGCGCGAGATGCACGTCGATCCACGCCTCCGACGGCTCCTCGGAGCGCACGATGACCCAGAGCACGATCGCGAAGAAGAGCGCGGAGAATTTCACGGGGAGATGCTCGGACACCGCGGACTTGAGCTGGCGCTTGTACGAGATCATTCTGGACGACTGCTGAGGCGCCACGCTACTTCCCCCGCTCGGCGAGCAGTTGAGCGATCAGCGCGCGATTGCCCGCGCTGTTCCAGTCCGATGCGCCGATGACCTTCTTCCGGATGACACCATCACGCGCGATCACGAACGTCTCCGGTACACCGGTGGTCTGGTAGTCGTTCACGACCTTCCCCGTGGGGTCGTACAGGATCTGGAAGGTCAGCCCGTACTCCCTCACGAAGTCCCGGATCTTCTGCTCGAAGCCCGGATCGTCCATGCTGATCGCGACGACCTTGAGCCCCTGCGGGCCAAGCGCCTGGTGCAGCTTTTCGATCGCGGGCATCTCGTCGCGGCAGGGAAGACAGAACGTTCCCCACACGTTGAGAAGCACGACCTGCCCCTTGTAGTCCGCGAGCGTTTGCGAGCGCGGCACCGAGTCGACGGTCTTCGCGCGAAAATCCGGCGCCTTCGAACCGACGGACACCGGATACAGCTGAGCGCCGAGCACGCGCGAGGCGATGAACAGCGCACCGCCGAGCAGGACGATGATGGCGGCGACGATCGACCACTGTTGCCGGGCGGTCACGCGCGCTCCGTACACAGATCGCGCAGGGCTCCGATCTCGAGCATCGGATCGTGCGCGGCGAATACCGCGTTCCCCGCGACGAAGGTATCCGCCCCCGCGCGCCACACCTGAATGATCGTGTCGCGATTAATTCCGCCGTCCACCTCGAGCGCTGCGTGGCTCTTCGTCTCGCGGAGCAGCGCGCGCGCGCGGCGCACCTTGTCGGCCGAGCTCGCGATGAACGACTGGCCGCCGAAGCCGGGGTTCACCGTCATGATGAGCAGCACGTCGAGATCGGCTGCGATCTCTCGCACCGACTCGACCGGCGTCGACGGATTGAGCGCGACGCCCGCACCGCAGCCGAGCTCGCGAATGCGCGCGAGCTGGCGATGGAGATGCGGCGCAGCCTCTACGTGAATCGTGAGATTGCTCGCGCCGGCTTTCGCGAAGCTGTCGAAGAAGTTCTCGGGCTCGACGACCATGAGATGCACATCGAGCGGCAGCTTCGTCAGCTTGCTGACCGTCTCGATGACCTTCGCACCGAACGACAAATTCGGCACGAAGCGGCCATCCATCACGTCGATGTGAATCCAGTCGGCTCCGCCGGCTTCGAGGCGCGCGATGTCGTCCGCGAGTTGCCCGAAGTCCGCGCTCAGGATCGATGGCGCGATTCGACAGCTCATTGCTCTCTCGGCGCGGTGGCGACGCGCAGGCGCACGGTCACTCCGGGCGGCGCGGGCTCGTTGCCGGCGGGATCCTGCCCGGTCACCGTCCCCTCGGGCGCGCCGGACGTGAGCGTGTCCGGCACCGCGGGCGCGACGCGAAAGCCGACCTGCATCAGGAGCTGCGCGGCGGACGCGTACGTCTGCCCCGTGACGTCGGGGATCGCGAGCTGCGCGGGTCCACCGCTCACGACGAACGCCACCTCCGATGGAAGCGGCGTCTTCTCTCCGCCCGCAGGCGACGATGAGAGCACCTGTCCGCGCGGCGACGGACTCTCGCGCTGCGTCACATCTCCCGACTCGAGTCCCGCGTTCTGCAGCGCGAGCTCGGCCGCCTGACGCGAGAGACCAACGAGCTGCGGCACGCTCGTCGTGCGCTGCCCCTGGCTGAGATCGAGCACGACCTTCGTCCCCGATGGCATCACCGCATCCGGAAGCGGATTCTGTCCGAGCACCTGCCCCGACGCTGATCCCGCCGTGAAGCGCAGCTCACCCTTCTGCGGCTTGAAGCCCAGCTTCTGCAGCTGCGCCGATGCATTCTCGAACGTTTGTCCAACGACGTTCGGGACCTTCGTGTCGCTCGTGACCAGATGCGCCGGGAAGATGAAGAAGGCGACGATCAGGTAAGCGAAGAGAAATCCGCTCATGATGGCGACGAGATATGGAATCGAGCGGCGTGCGGAGCCGCGAAGCGTCACCCGCCCACCCTCCGAAGTCTCGCCGCGAATGCCCCATCCACACCGCTGCGCTGTGGAAGCACGCGAAGCCGTCCGGCATCGAGGACGCTCGCGGGAACGACCCCCTCCGCCGGCGGCTCGAGCTGCCAGTCACCTCGCTCGGCGAGGAAGCTTTCGATCTGCGCGTCGTTCTCCTCTGGCTCGAGGGAGCAGGTGCTGTAGATGAGGAGCCCACCCGGCCTGACGACCGCGGCCGCAGCGCGCAGGATGCTGCGCTGCAACGCGGCCATCACCGCGAGGTCCGAGATGCGAAGCCGCCACCGCGCATCGGGATGCCGGCGCAACGTCCCCGTGCCGGTGCAGGGGACGTCGATGAGCACGGCGTCCAGCTCACGTACCGCGGGTTGGCGCGCATCCATCACGACCGACGAGATGTTGCGCGCCTCGACGCGGCGCAGATTCTCGATCAGCCGCTGCGTGCGGTGCAGATTGCGATCGCCGGCGACGACCATCGAAGCGGTGCGCGAGAGCTCGAGCGTCTTGCCGCCGGGCGCCGCACAGAGATCGGCGACTCGCGCGCCGAGCGAGAGGTCGGCGTACTGCGTGACGAGCGTCGACGCAGGGTCCTGCACGAAGAAGAGCCCTTTGCGAAAGGCGCCGAGCTCCGTGAGTGAAACTCCATGCGGCAGCTGGATGCTGTCGCGCACGAGCGGGCTTTCCGACACATCGACGCCCGCGTCCTCGAGCATCGTTTCGAGCTGCTCGCGCACGATCCCGTACGGCCGCAGTACGATCGACGGCTCGGTGTTGTTCGCAATGAGCAGCTGCTCCGTCTCCGAAGCGCCCCACCGCGCCACCCAACGCGCGACGAGCCAGCGCGGATGTGAGTGGTTGAGCGCGAGTGCATCGACGGGATCGGTGAGCGTCGGAAGCACGAGTGCGTCGCGCTCGCGGTCGACGCGGCGGAGCACCGCGTTCGCCAGCTTGCTCGCGCCGATGCCGTGACGCTGCTTCGCGAGCTCCACCGTCTGCGCAATCGCCGCGTACGCCGGCACGCTGCGCATCGAGAGCAGCTGATAGGCGCCGAGTCGCAACAGGTCGCCGAGATCGGGATCGAGGCGCACGAGCCCACCCTTCACGCGCTCACTCAGATACGCATCGAGAATGCTCCGCTTCCGCAGCATCCCGTAAACGAGCTCCTGCGTCCACCGGCGATCGCGCGCGTCGAGCGGACCGATGCGCAGATCGAAGGCGACGTCGAGCAGCTGACCGCGTCGAAGATCGGCACACAGATCGGCAGCGATCCGTCGCGAATCGGTGACGCCTGCGACGGGGCGGACGAGTGTCGGCGGACGGTCGGTCATTCGAGCATCCCCACGCTCGGCGACGACGGCACGGCGACCTCGCGCCGCGGCATACGGCCGGCGAGATGCGCCTGCCGCCCCGCGTCGACAGCGAGCCGCATCGCATGCGCCATGCGCACGGGATCGCCGGCCGCGGCGAGTGCAGTATTCATCAAAATTCCGTCGACGCCCTGCTCCATCGTGATGCACGCATCGCTCGCCGTGCCGACGCCGGCATCGACGATCACAGGCACCGAGAGCCGATGCTTGATCGTTCGGATCGAATACGGATTGAGCACGCCGAGGCCGGAGCCGATCGGAGAGGCCAGCGGCATCACTGCGGCCGCTCCGGCATCCTCGAGGCGGAGCGCCGTGATGAGATCGTCGTTCGTGTAGGCGAGCACGACGAAGCCATCGGCGACGAGGGTCCTGGTGGCCTCGAGCAACGCGGCGGTATCGGGCAGAAGCGTATCCTGATCGCCGATGACCTCGAGCTTCACCCACTCGTTGAACCCCGCGGCGCGCGCGAGCCGCGCATAGCGCACGGCGTCGGCGGCGTTGTAGCAGCCCGCGGTGTTCGAGAGGAGGAAGTAGCGCGACGGATCGAGATGCGGGAGCACGCCATCGTCGGTATCGCGATTGAGATTCACGCGACGCACCGCGACCGTCACCACCTCGGCACCCGACGCGTCGATCGCTCGGACCATCTCGTTGGGCGACTTGTACTTGCCCGTGCCGACCATGAGCCGCGAGCGCAGCGTGCGCCCTGCGATCACGAACGGTGTGTCGGTAGCTGCGGCGAGCATCGTGGATTCGGTCATCCGCCACCCACGAAATGGACGATCTCCACCGAGTCGCCCGTGGCGAGCACCATGCTGTCGAGACGCGTGCGATCGCGAACGATCTCGCGGTTGTGCTCGACGACGACCGCGTCCGCGCTCACGGACAGCTCTCGCAGCAGGTCGCCGATGGTGCTGCCGGCCGCGACCGTGCGTTCCTCGCCATTCACGACGGGGATCACACCATCAGGACTGACCGCGCGCTCCATCATAGTGGGAAAGATAGTCGGTAGCGGCGGCTTCCGCAGACGCCGCACCCCAGATTCCGGTGATCGCGGCGACGCCCCACGCCCCGGCGTCACGGAGCGTTCCAACGTTCTCCGGACGGATGCCGCCGATCGCGATGCAGGGGAGCGTCGTGCGCTCGACGACGGCCGCAACGAGCTCGGCGCCGCGCCCTGGCTCTCCTGCATGAGAGGCCGTCGAAAAGACGTGGCCGGCCACCACCCAGTCCGCGCCATCGCGCTCGGCCCCGAGCGCCTCGAGCGCGCCGTGCACGCTCGCGCCGAGCGGGAGCTCGCTCGCGACAATGCGCGCGTCGGCGACGGTGAGTGACTTCGTGGTGAGCTGCGCCCCGTGCGTCCGCGCGGCGAGCGCGACGTCGAGTCGCTCATTCACGACGAGCCAGCAGCCTGTGCTCTCCTGCGCGTCGCCGAGCGCGAGCGCTATCGCGTAGACCTGCGCGGCGGTGAGCCATCGCGAGCGGAGATGCACCGCACCGCGCGGGCCGAGCGCGTGCATCACGCCGCGCGCGCGCGTGGTGAAATCCGGGTGCGCGATGATCAAGTCGTCGGTGACGGCGTGGATGCGCGGGACGTCGAGCATCTATGCGCCGAGCCGATCTCCGACCTCGATCCCTCTTCCGCGCATCCACTCCTCCGGATCCACCCGCGTGCGTCCTGCGGGCTGCGCGCAGCTGATCATCACGGCGCCGGCGCCGCACGTCACGACCATTCCGCGCGCATCGATCGAGACTACGGTTCCGGGCGTGTGCTTGCTCTCGGCGGGCGCATCGGCGACGGTCGCGCCGAAGAGCTTGATGTCGCCGCCGCGATGCGAGGTGAAGGCACCGGGCTTCGGATCGTATGCGCGCACGTGACGGCCGATCGCATCCGCGCCGTCGTTCCAGTTCACGCGCGCCATCTCGCGCATGATCTTGGGTGCGAAAGTCGCTTTTGCATCGTCCTGCGGCATCTCGGTGAGCTTGTCGAGCGACATGAGCGTGAGCGCCTCGATGAGCGCGAGCGCGCCGAGTTCGGAGAGGCGCGCCTCGAGCTCGCCGGCGGTCTCGTCGCGCGCGACGGGCGTGCGCGCCTGGAGCATGATCGGGCCTGCGTCGAGCGCCTTCACCATCCGCATCACCGTGACGCCCGTCTCGGCGAGCCCGGCGCGAACGGCGCCTTGAATCGGCGCGGCGCCACGAAGGGCAGGGAGGAGCGACGCATGCACGTTGATGGTGCCGTGCGTGGGCAGCCCGATGAGCGACTCGCTTAGAATATGCCCGTACGAGACGACGATGCTGAGATCGGGCTCGAGCGCACGGAGCGCGGCGAGGAACTCCTCATCCTTCGGCGACTCCGGCTGAAACAGCGGCAACTCTTCCTCGAGCGCGGCACTCTTCACGGGGGAGGGCACCAGCGTCGAGCGCGACCGCCCCACCGCGCGGTCCGGCTGCGTCACCACGCCCGCGACATCGAAGCCCTCGCCGAGCAGCGCGCGGAGCGCAGGGACGGCGAAGCTCGAGGTGCCCCAGAACACGAGACGCACTACAGCTCCTCGTCCCGGTCGTGATGCTCCGCGGTTTCTCGTGGCGGCATGGTGCGCGTGAGCGACTTGTCCTTGCCGCGAAGCTTGCGCCACTTCTTGATCGCGGCCGTGCGCTTGAGCAGGCTCAGATAGTCGATGAAGAGCCGCCCGTGCAGATGGTCGATCTCGTGTTGCAGGCAGCGCGCGAGCAGATCGTGCGCATCGATCTCGATCGGCTTCCCGGAGCGGTCCAGCGCGCGAACGACCACGTGCTTCGCGCGCGTCACGTCGCCGTAGATCTCGGGAATCGAGAGACACCCCTCCTCCCCCGACTGCTCCCCATCGCTCGCTACGATCTCGGGATTCACCAGCGCGTACTTCACCTTGTCGATGTCGATCACGCAAATGCGCTCGAGGCGCCCCACCTGCGTGGCGGCGAGCCCGATGCCGCGCGCGATGTGCATCGTCTCGAACATGTCATCGATCAGGCGGCGATGCGCATCCGTCACCTCGGAGAGCACCGTCGTCTCCTGGCGAAGGATCGGCGCGTCGAGGACATAGATATCCAGCGGGGTCACGCGCCGGCGGCTCCTTCTCCGGGCTTCGGCAGCACCTTGGCGATCCGGCCGCGCTCGACGATCATCCGCGACTCTGCGCTCTTGATCGTGATGCGATCCTCCATCGTGACGACGGCCTCGCCGTCCTTCGTACCCTGCTTGATGAAGATCACGTCGCCAATGATCCCGCCCGCCGTCACGACCTCATCGCCCTTCTTGATCTCTCTGAGGCTCTGCTCCTGCTGCCGCCGCTGCTTCTGCTGCGGCCTCAGGAGGATGAAATAGAAGATGCCTATGATAGCGACGATCTGGAATGCGAACCCATACATCGGATTCGTCCCGGGAGTCGGCTGCATCAATAGAAAAGCGTGCACGAAATTCATGAAGTAGACACAGGTCGAAGATGGTAACGCTCGAGCCAACGCTCGCTCCACGCATCGAGCGAGCCCGCGGCGATCGCGCTCCGCACATCGCGCATCAGCGCAAGAAGGAAATGTACATTGTGCAGGGAGAGAAGATGCATGCCGAGCGCCTCTTCCGATACGAAGAGGTGCCGGATATATGCGCGGGTGAAGCGCGCGCAGGTGGAGCAGTTGCACCTGCCGTCGAGCGGCGCGGGATCGGTCCGAAACTTTACGTTGCGAACGTTGAGACGCCCCTCGCTCGTGAAGGCAGTGCCCGTCCGCCCCATGCGCGTTGGCGCGACGCAGTCGAAGAGGTCGACTCCGCGCCGAGCGCCCTCGATGAGATCCTCCGGAAAGCCGACGCCCATCAGGTAGCGCGGCTTCTCCTCCGGCAGCGCATCGCTCATGATGTCGAGCATCTCGTACATCGCGGGCTTCGGCTCGCCCACCGAGAGTCCGCCGATCGCGATTCCATCCCAGTCATGCATCGAGCGAATCGCGCTCGCGGCCGCGCGCCGCAGCTCCGCGTGAGCGCCGCCCTGTACGATCGGGAATAGCGTCTGCGGATAGCCCGCGCCCGCCTCGAGCACCTGAAGTCGCCCATGCTCACGCAAGCACCGCTCGAGCCACCGGAGCGAGCGGTCGCTCGCGTCCAGCGAATTCGCGTATACGGACTCGCCTGGGATCACGTGGTCGAACTGCATGATGACGTCGGCGCCGAGCGTGTGCTCGAGCGCCATCACGATCTCCGGCGTGAAGAGCCGGCGCGAGCCATCGATGTGCGACTGAAATGCGACGCCATCCTCGCTCACCGTGCGCATTCCTTCGAGGGAGAACACCTGGAAGCCGCCCGAGTCCGTGAGCATGGGGCCGTCCCAGGCCATGAAGCGCTGGATACCGCCCATCGCGCGAACGACATCTTCACCCGGCCGCAAATGCAGATGGTATGCGTTCGCGAGGATCATCTGCGCGCCCATCGCGCGCAGGTCGTTCGGATCGAGCGCCTTCACCGTCGCGCCCGTGCCGACGGCCATGAACGCGGGCGTGTCTACATCGCCGTGCGGCGTGCGGAAGACGCCTTTGCGCGCGCGTCCGTCGCGCGCGTCGATGGTGAAACCGAAGGGCGAGCCGCTCACGGTCGCCCCGCCGCAGTCAGGCTACAGGATCGCCATCGCGTCGCCGTACGAATAGAACCTGTAACCCGCATCCACCGCCTCCCCGTACGCGCGCATCGTGAGTTCGTAGCCCGCCAGCGCGGCGACCAGCATCAGGAGCGTCGAGCGCGGAAGATGAAAATTCGTGATCAGTTTGTCCACGCCTCGAAAGGTATAGGGAGGGCGCACGAACAGCCGCGTCTCCCCCCGCGCCTCGGCGAAGGTCCCGTCCGCGCGAACGGCACTCTCGAGAGCGCGCGCGCTGGTGGTGCCCAGCGCCCAGATCCTGTTGCCGGTTTCGCGAATGTGGTTGAGCGTGCGCGCGCTCTCTGCCGACAGCTCGTAGCTCTCCTCGTGCATCGAATGCTCGGCCGGATCCTCCACGTCCACCGGCTTGAACGTCCCCGCGCCCACGTGGAGCACGACATCCACGCGCCGCACTCCGCGCGCGTCCAGCTGACCGAGCAACGCGTCGGTCATGTGGAGCCCCGCAGTGGGCGCTGCGACCGATCCGCTGTTGCGCGCATACACCGTCTGATACCGCTCGGCGTCCGCGCGAGTATCCGCGCGCGAAATATACGGCGGCAGCGGGATGTGGCCGTGCCGCTCGATCATCGCGCCCTCGTCGCCGCCGGCGAGCAGCCGCACGATGCGTGTGCGTCGCTCCGTGATGGACACGATCTCGGCATCGAAGCCCTCGGCGATGTGCACCACACGACCGGGCCGCAGCTTGCCGCCGGGGCTCACCATCGCCTCCCACGTGCCATCCGCGAGTGAGCGCAGGAGCAGAACCTCGGCGGGCGCACCGGAGTCACGCGTGCCGAGCAGTCGCGCGCGCATCACCTTCGTGGTGTTGAGCACGAGCGCATCGCCCGGCGCAATCAGCACAGGGAGGTCGGAGAACATCCGGTGCGCGATCTCGCCCGTCGCACGATCGACGGTGAGGAGACGGCTCGCGTCGCGCTCCGGCAGCGGAAGCTGCGCGATCTGCGAGGGAGGGAGCTCGAAATCGTAGTCGGACGTGCGCGTCCCGCGCGCGTGCGCGTCGGGCGAAGTCACTCCACGATCGTCAGCGGCCGCTCGCGTGACACGTGACGATTGTTCGTCTTGTCCATCACCTCGATGTCGATCAGGTAGTTCCCCGGCGACGCGTCGCCGAGATCGAGCGTGACATAGTCGACGGCCACTGCGCGCGCGGGCGCCTGGCGCGGGAAAGTGAGCGAGATGTGATCGCTCCCGCTGCTCGAAATGCCGACCACGCTCTTCACGCCTCCGATGATCTTCGCCGCGAATGCCCCGAGTCCGCCGCCCCGCTCCCGCCGAAGTGTGATCGTGACGTCGTAATTCGAGTTGCCGTTGGGGGCCTTCTGCAGATCGTACGTTTCCCAGAGCATCGCGAACGACTTCCCGCGATGTACACGCCCAACACTCGGCGCGATGTTGAAGTCGGACCATCGCTCCGGCGCGCCGCCCGATGGCGATATCGAGTCCGCGACGAGGATGTCGCTCAACCCGAAGCCCCCCGACGGCAGGAGCTCGACGCGGCTGGCCGAGCGCGCGCCGCGGCCGGCATCCGGCTGCAGTGCTTCTACTCGATAGAGAAACGTTCCCGCCTGCAGCCGCAATCGCCACGATTGCATCTGCCGCACTTCGGGGTGCGCGAAGTCGATCGTCTCGTGCAGCGTCGAGGTGTAGACCGGCTTCGCACGCCAGGTGAACGCTTCGAGATTCACATCGAGCGCGCCTCTCGCGAGGTCGACGTCCTGCACCATGTGCTTCACCGGCAGCTCGGCCGCGAAGAAGATGTCGGACGAGTCATTCCTTGCACGGAAGCGCGCGAGACTCACGTTGATCGTGTCTGCAAGCGGCTTCGCGCCGGCGTTCGTCCACGCGACGGGTACGGTGTCGCGCAGCTTCGACGTTTCTCGCGCATCATCGGGATCGAGCGTCGCAACTCCGTACGTGGGTAGCTGCCGGAAGAGGAAGGTCTCGTCCGTGCTGTACCACCAGAGGATGCGAATGCGATGCTCGCCCTGCCTGAGCGCGTCTGGTGGAAAGGAGATCACCGCCGGGGGTGGCCCATAACGGACGTATACATCGCCGCGGTCCGTATCCACTCCGTGTATTCCGAATTCCTCGACCGTGAATCGCAGCTCGGCGAACACCACTCGGCTCAGAAACTCGTTTCGCCCCTCGTTCTCCTGCGTCGCCCACAGCGGATCGGCCATGAGCCAGTACATGCGCTCATCGTTCTCCAACTCGGACGAAGGCAGGCGATTGCGACTGACGCTGTCCTTCGGAGTGACGATGCGCGAGAGACTGGTGAAGCGCGCTCTCTCGCCCGGCGACAGATATGCGAGTGCGCTGTCGAAGGCGAGGCTCGCCTGATGCTCGTCGCCGAGCCGGTGGCTGCCGAGGCCGAGGCTGAGCCATGCCCATCCGTCGGCGGGATCGTCGATGAGCCGCACACGCGCGAGGTGCTGGAGCTCGACCCACCGCTGCCTGTCCACGAGTGCGCGGTAGACGTGCTTGAGCGCCGCTGGATTTCCAGGCTGCGCCTTGAGGGCTTCGGTGAAGAGCTCGTATGCCTTTAGATACTCGAGGCCGCCCGACCAGTCCTGCGCCGCTGCGCGAATCGTCTGTCGGTCGACGAAGTACGCGATCGAGCGCGGGTCCTTCGTGAAAGTGCGGTCCTTCACGTTGCTGATGATCGTGCTGTAGATATTGCGGTCCGCCATGTCCTCGTACTTGCGCCACCACGTCATTCCCATCTCGTCGGCAGCGTGCGAGAGCACAAGGGGGTCCTTACCCTTGCGAGCGACCTTGAGCGCTTCCTCGAACAGCGGCTTCGCGCGCCCGCGCACTGCTGCGGAGTTCGACGTGAGATCGAAGCGCCCGAGGTCGACGAGATAGCCCGGCGATCCCGGCGCGTAGTGTGTGGCGAGCCTGAGCGACGAGTCGGCGAGATTGAGCAGCGCCTCGTTCGCGTTGCGCTTCATGAAGCCCGTTCGCTTCTCCGCACCGGACATGCGCCACGCGAGCACGCCGCGGCGATGCCATGCCTCGCCGTCGCTGGCGTTCGCGCGCACGGCCGCGTCGAGCATCTGGAGAGCGCCGACAGAGTCGCCCTCGGATGCCAGCGAGTCGGCGCTCGCGAACCGCTTTTCCTGTGAATCCGTCTGCGCGGCGAGGGAGCCGGCCGCAAGCAGAAGGACGAGTATTGCGCACCGCATGATAGATAGTTCCGTCGTGCGCGCGATGCTGTCAAGAGACCGCTTGTGAGCCTACCGTTTTCGCACGCCAATACCATCCGCCGCGCGGTGAGCGGCCGAAGATTTTTCGGCTAGCGGCCGAAGATTTTCGACCAGATCGATCGGTGTTTTCCGCGTCGCGCATCCTCGGCGGACTCGATCATCTGTGCATACGCCTTGATCAGCCCCGGCGCCTGCGGAGTGCTCGGCTTTGCGGGAGTGCCGGCGCCATCCGGGGTCAACGCGCGCATGTCCGGCGTGTGCGAGGGCATGCGGCTCGAGGATTCGGGTGTCGGCGGTGCGAGCGAAGACGCCGCCTGCCGTGAGCGCGGCTTCGGAGTCGGCGGCGTGTCGGCGGAGAAATCGGGGGTGTCGCGATCGAGGCGGGCGCGCGTGTTCCGGGCGCGCGGCACCGAGCCCACGCGCTTCTGGCGCTGCGCCGCCTTATCGGCGATCTCGCCGCCGAGCTGCGTTTTGCCGCTCGCCATGTAGATCTTTGCGAGCGCGTTGAGCGATCGGACCATTTCCGAGTCGCCCGCCTGCGCGCGCTCCTGCAGCGCAAGCACGCGGCGGACGAGCTCTTCCGCGACCTCGTGCTCGCCGAGCGAGCTCCGCGCGTTCGCCACCGCGAGCATCAGCGAGATCGCGTGCGGATGCGACTCTCCGAGCGAGCGCTGCTTGATCGCGAGGAGGCGTCCAAGCAGCGGCGCGGCCGCGCGCCAATCCGCTTTGCGCTGATGCAGTCGCGCGAGGTTGCTGAGCGTGACCGCGAGGTCGGGGCTCAGATCGCCGAGCTGCGCTTCACCGATCGTGAGCGCGCGGCGATAGAGTCGCTCCGCCTGCTCGAGCTCACCGCGCAAGTAGTACGGCGCGGCGAGATCGTTGAGCGCCTGCATGAGATCCACCGACTCCGTGCCGAGCGCCTGCTCGCGAATCGTCAGCGCGCGACGAAAGTAGCTCTCGGCCTGCGTGAAATCGCGGAGACTGAACGCAACTTGTCCCAGCTCGGTCAGCGTGACCGCGCCCAGTAACGTCGCTTGCCGGAGGGCCGCGATGTACTGCTGCTCGGCCTCGGCGAATTCTGCGCGTTCGAAGTGCCGGCGACCTGTTTCGTTGTGTTCTTTCCAGCGTTCTTCGGTGGAAACGGCCATACAACTCCCGGAGACGTGCTAGCACGTGAGCCCAACGGGTCACGCAAGTGGCGCACCGTGTTGTATGGACGATTCAGAAGAGCGTCGGTTGGGCCGGTTGTGCAGTTGGAGGCGAAAAACCGAAGTGCCTGTACGCCTGGTGGGTAGCCATCCGCCCCCGGGGCGTGCGCTGGAGAAATCCGTTCTGGACGAGGAAGGGCTCGTACACCTCCTCGATCGTTAGCTCATCCTCACCGATCGCCGCGGCGATGGTCTTCACGCCGACGGGACCGCCGTCGAACTTCTCGATGATCGTCTTGAGGATGCGTGCATCCATGTCGTCGAGTCCGAACTGGTCGACGTCGAGCATTGCGAGCGCCGCGTCGGCGAGATCGCGCGTGATGCGCCCGTTCCCCTTTACCTGCGCGTAGTCGCGCACGCGACGCAGCAGGCGGTTCGCCACGCGCGGCGTGCCGCGCGACCGGCGCGCGAGCTCCATCGCGCCGCCCTCATCGATCTCCACTTTCAATACTTCGGCCGATCGCAGCACGATCTGCTCGAGGTCTTCCATCGGATAGAAGTTGAGGCGGAGCGGGATTCCGAAGCGCGCGCGCATCGGCGACGTGAGCATCCCGAAGCGCGTCGTCGCGCCGATCAGCGTGAACGGCTCGATCTGCATCGTGATCGTCTGCGCCTTTGGGCCATCGCTCAGGCGGATCTCGATCCTGTAGTCCTCCATCGCGGGATAGAGAAACTCCTCGATGATCGGCTTCAGGCGATGAATCTCGTCGATGAAGAGGATGTCGCGCGCGCGCAGATTGGTGAGCGTGCCGACGAGATCGCCGGCCTTCTCGAGCGCCGGGCCGCTGGTCGTGTGAATGTTGACGCCGAGCTCACGGCCTATCAGCTCCGCGAGCGTCGTCTTGCCGAGTCCGGGCGGGCCGTAAAAGAGCGTGTGGTCGAGCGGCTCGTTGCGCGCGCGCGCCGCCTCGATGTAGATCGCGAGCGAGTCCTTCACCTTCTGCTGACCGATGAATTCGGCCAGCCGCTGCGGCCGAAGCGACAGCTCGACGACCGACTCGTCGGCGATGACCTCGGGGGTCGTGATCTCCGCGCGCGACGTCGCCTGGATCACACGCGCGCCTGCAGATTCGCGAGCCTCTCGCCGGCGGCGACCAGCGTCTCGTGCTTCTTGCAGAAGGCGAAGCGCACGAGCTTGCGCCCGCCGTCGCCCGCGCGGAAGAAGCTCGATCCCGGCACCGGCGCGACGCCGATGTCGCGCGTGAGCCACTTCGCGAATTCGACATCGCCGAGATCGCTGAGCGCCGAGAAGTCGGCGAGGATGTAGTACGCGCCCTCGGGAACGGTGAAGGTGAAGCCGCCCTCGCGAAGGGCGTCGCAGAGAACATCGCGGCGAGCGCGATAGTCGAGCGAGAGATGATTGTAGTAGTCGGCGTCGAAGGCCATGCCGATCGCGCCGGCTTCCTGCAGCGGCGCGGGAGCACCGACCGTGAGAAAATCGTGCACCTTCCTGATCGCAACCGATTCGACCTCCGGCGCGATCGCGTAGCCGATTCGCCAGCCGGTGCAGCTGAAGGTCTTGGAGAGCCCGGAGATCGTGATCGTGCGCTCCTCCATTCCCGGCCACGTCGCGATCGCGTGATGATCGCCGGCGTAGCGAATGTGCTCGTAAATCTCATCCGTGAAGGCATACACGTTGTGCTCGACGCACAGCTCCGCGATCAGCGAGATCTCGTCGCGCGTGAACACGCGGCCGGTGGGATTGTGCGGCGTGTTGACGATGATCGCCTTCGTCTTGCTCGTGAAGGCAGCGCGCAGCTTCTCCTCGTCGATCCGCCATCCCGGCTGCGTCAGCGGTACGAACACGGGCTTTCCCTCGGCCAGGATCGCGTCCGGGCCGTAGTTCTCGTAGTACGGCTCGAAGACGATCACCTCGTCGCCCGGATTGATCAACGCCAGAAAGACCGCAGCCATCGCCTCGGTCGCACCGCAGGTGACGGTGACGTTCCTCTCGGAATCGACATCCATGCCGTACCAGCGACGATACTTCGCGGCGATTGCAAGCCGCAGCGAGGGAGTTCCCCACGTGATCGCATACTGGTTGATGTCGGCGTGGATGGCCGTACACGCCGCGTCCTTGAGCGGCTGCGGCATCGGAAAGTCCGGCATCCCCTGGGCGAGATTGAGCGCGCCATACTCGTTGGCAATGCGCGTCATCTCGCGGATCACCGATTCGGTGAACGTGCTGGTACGGCGGGCTGTGGTCATGGTTCGAAGTTGCTCACGACGCGCGATCAATGCAACCGCGCGGCGGCGCGAAAGACGAGCGGGATCAGCGCCCGCCGATCTTCGCCAACGCCGCGCGAATGAGCTCGGGGGCGGTGAGCTTCGTGGGCCCGGTGTCGATCACGGAGCGCACGGCCTTTTCGGCGTCGATCGTCGCGTAGCCCAGCGACACCAGCGCCCGGATCGCGTCCTCCGCGCTCGCCCCCTCGGCCCGCGGGCCCGATGCCACCGTCGAGCCGGCCACATCATCCAGCTTGTCCGAGAGATCGAGCACCAATCGCTCCGCCTTCTTCTTCCCGACGCGCGGCACCCCCTGCAGCGTCGCGATGTCCTTCTCGCGGATCGCCCGCACGAGCCGGTCCGCGGAGAGCGTCGAAAGGAGGCCCAGCGCGAGCGACGGACCGACGCCGTTCGCAGTGAGCAACCGCTGAAAGACGCGCTTCTCGTTCACCGTCGCGAAGCCGAAGAGCTGAAACGCATCCTCGCGCACCACGAGATGGGTATGCAGCTCCGTCTGTTCGCCGATGCGCGGGAGCGTCTCGTACACGCCGAGCGGAATCGAGAGCTCGTAGGCCACGCCGCCCGAGGTGAAGATCTCGACGCGGTCGAGCTCCTTGGCGACGAGCTTCCCGGCAATGCGCCCTATCATCGCGACTTCATTCCGGCGAGCCTGCCGCCCATGATGTGGGCGAGCGCCGCCGCCGTTCCATCCGCAGCATCGTTGGGCTGAGGTGCGCTCTTGAGGCGGAGCAGCTTCGTCACCATGAACTGCACCTGTTCCTTCGACGCCTTCCCCGTGCCCACCACAGCCTTCTTGATCTCGGCCGGCGGATACTCGTGAATCGCGAGCTCCGCCTGCTGCGCCGCGAGGAGGATCACTCCGCGCGCATGGCCGAGCACGACTGTGGTGCGGACGTTCTTCGCGTAGAAAACGTCCTCGATGGACATCGCATCGGGTTTGTGACGCTCGATGAGCAGCACCACATCATCATAAATCTCGCGGAGGCGTGAGGGCAGCGGCTCGCGCGCGTGGGTGCGGATCACGCCGCACTCGATGAGCGAGAGCGAGCCGAACGGCTCGCCCTGAACCACCCCGTAGCCCGTCGCAGCCGTGCCGGGATCTATCCCGAGGACGATCACGGCGTGCGACTCACGCCTTCGTCATCTCGGCCACGTCCATGTCGAAGTTGGCTTCGACCTTCTGCACGTCGTCGAGCGAATCCAGCTCCTCCATGAGCTTGAGCAGCGACTCGGCCGTGCGTCCCTCGACGTGCACCGTCTGCTTCGGGATCATCGATATCTCGGGATCGTGTACCGTGATTCCCTTCGCCTCGAGCGCGCCCATCACGGAGTGCAGCTCGGTGGGCTCGGTGCTCACGACGAACTGATCGCCGTCCTGCGCAAAATCCGTCGCACCGCCATCGAGCGCGGCCTCCATCGTGGCATCCTCGGCGAACTTCGTGGCGTCGACGTAGAGCTGTCCCTTCCGTTCGAACATCCAGGCGACCGAATTGGACGCGCCGAGGTTGCCGTTGCCGCGCGAGAGCTTGAAGCGAACCTCGGCGACCGTGCGCGTCGGATTGTCGGTGACCGCGTGAATGAGCAACGCGACGCCGCCTGGCCCGTAGCCCTCGTACATGACCTCGATGTAATCGACGCCCTCGAGCTCACCCGTGCCCTTCTTCACGGCGCGCTCGATGTTCTCCTTCGGCATCGACGCGGCCTTCGCGATGTCGATCGCGGTGCGGAGGCGCGGATTGCCGGCGGGATCGCCGCCGCCCGCCTTCGCGGACACCGTGATCTCGCGTATCAGCTTGGTGAAGTGCGCGCCGCGCTTCGCGTCCGTGGCGGCCTTGTAGTGCTTGATCTGCTTCCACTTACTGTGACCAGCCATCTCCGTAGTCCGCTGCAGACAGGGTGAATATACGAGCGGTCAGCGATCCGGGTCGACCATGTCCTCGAATCTGAGCCACTGCTTGTAAAAATACAGATCGATGTACGTCGTGGGGCCATGACGGTTCTTCAGAATCGCCAGCTCGGCCGCGCCCTCGGATCCGGGCACCGGATGATAGATCTCCTCACGGAAAAGTCCGAGCACCACGTCCGCGAGCTGCTTGATCGCACCCACGGCGCCGAAATCGTGCAGCTGCGGGCGAAGGTTGTCGCGGTTGGGCGGGAGCTCGGGGAGATGCGCCGTGACGAGCACCGCGATGTGATTGCGCATCGCGATCTCCTTGAGTGCGAGCACGGCCTGCGCGTTGTTCTCGGCCGGCGCGCCACTGCCGTGGATGTGCTGCAGCGAGTCGACGACCAGGAGCACCGGCTTCGGCTCGCGATTGGCCTCGGCGTCGAGCGAGTCGCTCCCTTCGTGCGGCATCGCACGCACCACCGGGAGCGTGTGCGGCTTCCGGAGCGCGACGGCGCCAAGGGAGGCGCGCGTCTCCTCATCCACTGTCCCGGAGCGCAGCGAGTCGATCGACGCGCGTCCCTCGATCGCGAGCAACCGCTCGTTCACGCGAGACGGAGACATCTCACCACTAAGATATGTCACGGCATTTCCCGCTTCCGCCGCTCTCAGGGCAATCGCTAGTGCTAAGGCACTTTTGCCTGTGCCGACGTCGCCGCCGAGCACGATGAGGTCGCCGCGGCGGAGCCCTCCGCCCAGGAGGCGGTCGAGCGTCGGGAAGCCGGTGGGGATGTTGTCCGCAGCGGACTCGCCATCGGCGATCGCATCCGTGCGCCTGAGCAGCTCGGCGAGTCGCGGCTCGTCGTCGTGTCGCGTCATGGTTGAGAAGTTACGCGATTGCCGAGGGGCGGCAACTCACTCGCGCTGGGTCTTGAGCCGCTTGACGACGCCATCGAGCTCGGCGAGACTCGCGTCGTCGAGATGTTTGCGCGCAGCGGTGATCACCGCATCGAGCGCGTCGGCGAGATCGGAGGCGCTCTCGCGCGCGCTGGCGGCGGCGAGGCGCGTGAGGGAGGCGCGGAGCTGGCTCGGGAGCGCGAGCGAAGCGAACCAACGGCCCGCGCCGGTCGCACGCGCGGCGCGCACGGGCGCGGGAAGTGGCTCGCTCGCGATGGACGTGGAGAGGCGAGCGGCCATGAGACAGGCGAGCGCGACCTCGCGCCCCCGGCCGAGCTGGGCACGGCCTGCATACGCGGCGAGAGCGCGAAAGGGGAAGGAGATCGGCCCGACGGCGTAGGGAGGAACGGAGGCGCGCATCGGTGTGGTCAGGGGGCGGACGAGGGCACGGGGTCGCCCGGGGAGCGTAGAGAGAACTCGCGCGAGCCGCAAGCTCGCGCATCGCGGCCGAGCGCGCTGGCCGCTCCTTTTCCGCCAAACTACATTGTGAGCACATGGCACAGCACCCGAAATCGGTTCTCTGGATCGACGATGAGGCTGATCTTCTCGAGTCGCACCGTATCTTCTTGCGGGAGAAGGGTTTCGAGGTAGAATCCGCGACCAACGCGGACGATGCCGTCGAGATGCTCAGGCGGCGCACGTATGGCATCGTGCTGCTCGACGAGCAGATGCCCGGCAAGCGCGGTCTCGAGGCGTACCGCGAGATCCGCGAGCTCGACCCGCTCCTCCCGATCGTGATGGTCACGAAGAGCGAGGAGGACGCGACGCTGAAGGAAGCGATCGGCGTCGATGTGCGCGACTACCTCGTCAAGCCGATCAACCCGCGTCAGGTGCTCGCGGTGATCACGCGTGTGCTCGATGGTCCGCGCATTCGGCAGCAGGCGATCGCGCGCTCCTTCGTCGAGCGCTTTCGCGCGATCGAGCTCGACCGGCAGGCGCCGCTCGACTGGCGCGGCTGGGTATCGCGCTACAGCGAGCTCGTCGAATGGGACGTGAGTCTCGCCGAGGCGCGCGAGCAAAGCCTGTACGACTCTCTGCAGTCGCTCTATCCCGATATGCGCCGTGAGTTCGCGACCTTCATGCGCAGCGCGTATCCCGGGTGGCTCGCGAATCTCGAGGGCGACCGTCCGCCACTCTCGATAGACATCGTGAGCGAGTTTCTCCTCCCGATTCTCGAGAGGAATCGCGCCGCGGTG
Organism: Gemmatimonadaceae bacterium; assembly: GCA_013697785.1. Taxonomy (GTDB): domain Bacteria; phylum Gemmatimonadota; class Gemmatimonadetes; order Gemmatimonadales; family Gemmatimonadaceae; genus FEN-1250. The sequence goes on along the minus strand of JACCWE010000014.1, from coordinate 16,652 downwards.
TTCGTGGTGATCGACTGTCTGCGTCTCGATCAGTGGGCCGTCCTGAGCCCGCTGCTCGCGCCGTTCTTCGAGATCGAGACGACGCATCACTTCTCGATTCTTCCGACGGCGACTCCCTACTCGCGCAACTCCCTCTTCTCGGGACTCTTTCCGAGCGAGATCGCGGCGCGATTCCCCGACTGGTGGGGCGAGCGCGAGGACGAATCGCTGAATGCGCACGAGCGCGGGCTGCTCGAGGCACAGTTCGCGGAGCTCAAGAAGCCGATCCCGGTGCGCTACGAGAAGATCTCGAGCACGGCAGACAGCGCGGAGCTCGAGCGTCGCGTCTCGAGCGCGATCGCGCGCGAGGGGGTGAGCGCCTTCGTCTTCAACTTCGTGGACCTGCTCACGCACGGTCGAAGCGAGTCGGCGATCCTGTACGAGGTCGCGAAGGACGAGATCGCGCTCAGGCAAATCACGAAGCAGTGGTTCGAGCGCTCGGTGCTCTTCACGCTGCTCAAGGATGCGGCGCGAAAGAACATCCCGGTGCTCATCACGAGCGATCACGGCTCGATCCACTGTCTCACGCCGGCCACGGTATTCGCGAAGCGCGATGCGACCGCGAATCTGCGCTACAAGTTCGGAGAGGACCTGCGCGCGGAGAAGTCGGAATACGCGCTTTCGTTCGGCAACGCCGATGATCTCAAGCTGCCGCGTCGCGGAAATGGCGCAAACACCCTGCTCGCGGTGGGCGACACCTTCTTCGTCTATCCGACGAAGCTGCGCGAGTATCAGACGCGCTATCGTGGGTCGTTTCTGCACGGCGGAGTGACACCCGAGGAGTGCATCCTGCCGGTGGCGCTCCTCACACCGCGCCGCTAGTGAACCGCGTCTCGTACAGACGCCTTACCCCGTTCCTGCGCCCGCACGCGTGGCGCATGGCGGGGAACATCTTCTTCAATCTCATCGGCGCCGCGCTCGACGGATATGCGTTCGCGCTGCTGATCCCGTTTCTGAATGCGCTCTTCGGACTGCCTGCGCTTCCGATCAAGAGTGGCTGGGTCACCGAGTTTCTGAGCTGGACGATCGGCACGCTGCTGAATCCCAACGATCAGATGGGATCGCTCCGCAACGTGATCCTGATCCTCCTCGCGACCGTCGCCGTCAAGAATCTCTGCGTGTGGGCCGCCGGCACGCTCGGCGCTCAGCTCCAGGAATACATCACGCGCGATCTCCGTGACGCCGTGTACCGCCATCTGCAGTCGCTGCCGATCGGCTGGTTCACACGCACGAAGGTCGGCCAGATCATCTCGCGCGTGCTCTCCGACACCGAGCAGACGAAGACGCTCATCACGCAGCTCGTCACGCAGGCGATCTCCGCCGCCGCGATGGTGACGATCTACGTCGCATATCTGTTCGGCATCTCGTGGCGCCTCACGCTGCTCGCACTCGTCGTCGCGCCGGCGCTCACCTTCGCGCTGCAGCCGCTGCTTCGGAAGCTGCGCCGGGGTTATCGGCGCCTGCGCAACGATCACGGCGAGATGATGAGCGTGCTGCAGGAGAGTGTGAGCGGCATCCGGCTCGTGAAGTCGTTTGCGGCTGAAGGATATGAGGAGTCCCGCTTTACGTCGGCGAGCCACACGTACTCGAGTGGCCTCGTGCGCATGGCCAAGTTCGCGCTGATCGGCCAGCCGATCACGGAGACGCTCGGCACCTTCATCGTCGTGCTGCTGCTATGGACGGGTGCGAAGTGGGTGCTCGTCGACCACACACTGCAGGCGTCGCAATTCCTCGTCTTCCTGACGTTCGTGATGCGAATGCTGCAGCCGCTCAAGCAGCTCTCGCAGATCCCGGCGATCGCGCAGAACTCGTTCGCGAGCGCGGACCGGCTCTTCGAGGTGCTGGACATGGCGACGGAGAAGTCGACGGATCGCGGCACGAAGGTCGCGACGAGCTTCGACCGCTCGCTCGAGTTCGACGATGTGTCGTTCGCGTACGACGCGGACAGCTACGTGCTCGAGGACATCACCTTCTCGGCGCGCAAGGGCGACGTCGTCGCGCTGGTTGGCGCGAGCGGAGCGGGGAAGAGCACGCTCGCGGATCTCATCCCTCGCTTCTACGAGCCAACGTCCGGACGCATTCTCCTCGACGGAGTCGACACGCGCGACATCGTGCTCAACTCGCTGCGCTCCCTCACGGGAATCGTGAGCCAGGAGACGGTTCTCTTCAACGACAGTGTGCGCGCGAACATCGCGTACGGGCGCGGCGCGAAATACAGCGACGCGCAGATCGAAGCCGCGGCGAGCGCGGCGAATGCGCACGGCTTCATCACCGAGCTCCCACAGGGCTACGCCACTACGCTCGGCGAGCGGGGCGCGCGGCTCTCCGGCGGGCAGCGCCAGCGGATAGCGATCGCGCGCGCGCTGTTGGTTGATCCGCCGATTCTCATTCTCGACGAGGCGACGTCGGCGCTCGACACGGAGAGCGAACGGCTCGTGCAGGAAGCGATCGACCGGCTGCTCGCGGGGCGCACGGTGATCGTGATCGCGCACCGTCTTTCCACCATCGTGAACGCGACGGAGATTCTCGTGATGGATCGCGGACGCATCATCGAGCGCGGCACGCACGAGGCGCTGCTCGAGCTTCGCGGCGCGTACTACCGACTGCACACTCTCCAGTTCGGAGACAGGGATTCGCAACCGGTAGAAGAACATGCGCATCCTGTTTTATAGCCAGAGTCCGGAGTGGAACGGCCGAGCGCGCGCGCTGGCGGCGGCGGCGCGCGGGATGAGCGAGCGCGGGCACAACGTGACCGTCGTGTGCCCGCCGGAGAGTGCGCTCGAGCAGCATCTCGAGTTCGGCGCTTACGAGGTGGTCTCGCTCTCGACGCTCCTTCCGTGGCCCGTTGCCGCGCTCAGACTGCGCAAGCTGCTCCACGATCGATTCATCCAGGTCGTGATCGTCAACGGCGACCGGGAGCAGCTGATCGCGGCACTGGCGACGAGGCTCGCCGAGCGGGCGGCGGTGCTCAGACGCGTGGCGATCGGCGACAAGCTGAGGCTGGGCGCGGGGCTCCGGCTCGCGTTCAAGCTCGCGCCGACGGGGCTGATCTTTGGATCCGAAGAGGACAAGCGCAACGCGCCCTCCGCATCGCTCACGCGCTTTCCTCCCGTCATCGTCGCGCTCGGGGTGAACGCGCAGGCGTATGACGCGATCCGCCCCGCATCGCGCGCGAGCATCGGTGCGCCGGGCGGAACGCGGCTGCTCGTGTGTGTCTACGATCGCACGGGGCGTGCGCGCGCCGCGTCGGTGCTGCGCGTGATCGCGCTGCTCGCGCCTCGGCATCCCGAGCTGCGTCTCGCGCTGATCGGTGCGGGATCCAACGACGAAGATCTGCGCATGCACGCCGCCGCGCTTCGGATCACGGGCGCCGTGAGCTTTCTGGGAGAGCGCGACGACTATCTCTCGGTGCTCAGCGTCGCGGATCTCGGCTGGGTCGTCGCCGACGGAGACAACGCCGTGTTCGCGCTTCTCGATCTGCTCGCGTCGCGCGTGCCGGTGCTGGCGGAGAGGGGAACCGTGGCGGAGCAGTACGTGCCGGATGGGATAGCGGGAATTCTGCTCCCGCGCGGCGAGGCGCCCGACATTGCCGCAGCGGTCGCGCTCCTGCTCGGCCACGACGATCGACGCGCGGCGATGGGCGGCGCGGGGCGGGCGCGGGTGTCGCGCGACTACTCGGAAGCGAAGATGATCGACGCGTTCGAGGCGGCGGCGACGATCGCCAGCGATCGCGCGCGCTGGTGAGCGACAGGAAGGCGCCGAGCATCGGAGATCGCGCGCAGTACGCGGTGCTGCGCGGGCTGACGGCGGTGCTCGGGCTGCTGCCGTGGCGAGTCGCGGTGGAATTCGCGGGGTGGATCGGGACGCTGTTCTACTGGCCGCTCGGTGTACGACGAAGGGTGGCGGAGAGGCAGATCGCGGCGGCGTTTCCGGAGTATTCGTCGCGAGAGGTCGAGCGAGTGGCGCGAGAGAGCTTTCGTCATCTCGGTCGAGTCGCGGCGGAGAGCGCGCTCTTCTCGCGGCTCGATGGCGCCGGGATACTCGAGCACATGGAAGGGACCGACGGGCTCGAGCTGTTCGAGCGCCAGCGCGAGGCCGGGCGCGGTGCGATCGTGCTTACGGGGCATCTCGGCAACTGGGAGCTCGGCGGTGCGGCGACTGCGGCGAGCGGACAGCCGATCGACGTCGTCGTGCGACTGATGGGGAATCCGCTGTTCGATGGCTATCTCACGCGCACGCGCTCTCGGCTCGGGATGATCGTGGTACGCGACCGCGATGCAGTGCGCCACACGGCGCGCGCGCTGAAAGACGGGCACGTCATCGCTTTTCTGATCGATCAATCCGGGCTGCACATCGCATCGAGCTTCGTGAACTTCTTCGGACGGCCGGCGAAGACACCGCGCGGGCCCGCGGTGCTCGCGATTCGGCTCGACGTGCCGGTATTCTTCGGCGTGAGCTTGCGACAGCCCGACGGCCGGTATCATCTGCACATCCGCGAGCTCGTCACCGAGCGAACCGGCGACACTGACCGCGACGTCGAGGCGATCCTCAACGAGTACTCTCGCACGCTCGAGAGCTTCGTGCGGCAGGCTCCGGAGCAGTACTTCTGGCAGCATCGCCGCTGGAAGCGCCAGCCCGCCGATACGCCTCCCGAGCTTCGCGACCCGGTATGAATGCGCTCCTGTGGCGGAAGCTACGCGCTGACCGGCGCGCGATGATCGGGCTTGGCGCGATCGCGATGATGGTGCTGCTCGCGATTCTCGCTCCCCTCGTCACGCGGTGGGACCCGACCGGCATCGCGCTCGCGAACCAATTGCAGCCACCCTCGAGCGCGCACTGGCTCGGCACCGACCTGCAGGGTCGCGATGTCTGGGCGCGGCTCGTCTATGGCGCGCGGATCTCGCTGTCGGTGGGATTTCTTTCGCAGGGGATCTCGCTCTCGATCGGATTGTCGCTCGGGCTCATCGCCGGCTTCTACGGAAAGTGGGTGGACGAGGGCGTGATGCGACTCGCCGACGTAACGTTGGCCTTTCCATCGTTGCTGTTGCTCATTGCGCTCGCCGCCGCATTCGAGCCGTCGCTCACGACGGTGCTGGTGACGATTGGCGTCGTCGGTTGGGCGGGAATGGCGCGAATAGTTCGAGGGCAGGTGCTCGTGGTGCGCCAGCTCGAGTACGTGCAGGCGGCGCGCGCGCTCGGCGAGCGCGACTATCGTATTATCACGCGTCACCTGCTGCCGAACGTCATCGCGCCCGTCGTCATCGCGGCGACGTTGGGAGTCGCCGGTGCGATCATGGCTGAGGCGGCGCTATCATTTCTGGGGCTTGGCGTGCAACCGCCAACGCCGAGCTGGGGCTCGATGATCGCGGACGGCCGCGATCTCGAACAGCTCAGACACGCGCCGTGGACCTCGCTCAGCCCGGGTCTCGCGATCGGGGCCGCGGTACTCGGCTTCAACCTGCTGGGCGACGCGCTGCGTGACGCGCTCGATCCGCGCGCACTCGAGGGACGGACGTGATGAGTTTCGATGTGGATGCGCTTCGCGCGAAGGAATATCCGTGGACGTTGAGCGGAGAGCAGATCTATCTCGACAACGCAAAGACCGGGGCGATGCCGAAGCGCGCGGCGGCGGCGGTGTCGGAGTGGGCGGCGCTCCGGGCCGAGCCGTACAAGTTGACGGCGTATCAGGACTTGGAGGTATTCCGGAAGTCGCGCGAGTTGATAGCGAAGTTGATCGGCGCGAAGATCGGCGAGATCGCATGCGTGGTGAATACGTCGTACGGGATCAACGTTGCGTCGCTCGGGCTGCCGCTCAAGTCGGGCGACGTCGTGCTCACGTACGAGGGCGAGTATCCGGCGGACGTGTATCCGTGGATGTCGCTCGCGAAGAAGGGGGTTAAGCTCGAGCTGATTCCGAAGAGGGACGGCCTGCAGGATGAGGCGCGGCTGCTCGAGGAGCTCAAGCGGCCGGAGGTGAAGGTCGTGACGATGTCGTGGGTGTCATTCTCGACTGGCTATCGGGCGGATCTGGAGACGATAGGAGCGGCGTGTCGGGACAACGATGTGTATTTCGTCGTCGATGCGATTCAGGGCGTCGGTGCCGCGCAGCTCGACATGTCGAAGCTCCACATCGACGTGCTGGCGTGTGGCGCGCAGAAGTGGCTGCTCGCGCCGTGGGGATCGGGATTCGTGTATGTGCGCGAGGGGATGGTCAAGGAGATTGAGCCGGCCGTGGTGGGTTGGCTCGCAATGAAGTCGAGCGAGGACTTCACGCGCATGGTCGACTACGATTTCAAGTTCTATGACGATGCGCGGCGCTTTCAGATCAACACGCTACCAGCGGGAGACTTCGCAGGGCTGAATGCGAGTCTCGAGCTGTTCTTCGAGCTCGGACCGGCGGCGGTGGAGAAGCACATCGAGGGGATCGTGAGCGAAGCGGTGGCGTGGGCGCGCGCGCACGAGGAGGTCGTGCGACTGGTGACGCCGGCGGATCCGAAAAGGCGCGCGGGCGTCCTCGCGATCGCGCCGCGCGATCCGAAGGCCGCGTCGAAGGCGCTCGCTGGTGCGAAGATCTCGCACTCGTTGCGGGAGGGGGCGATTCGGTTGTCGCCACACTGCTTCAATACGAGGGAGGAGATGGGGAAGGCGCTGGCAGTGCTCGGCAGTCGATGACGCGTTTGCGCTTGACAGCCTGAGGGTTCGCAGTGATACTCCCTCCAGAGTCTCCCCCAAGACACTGGAGCGAGTGGTGAACGAACCTCTGCCGTTGATCAAGGGAACGCTGGATATACTCGTGCTCCGCGCGCTCGCATGGGCACCCATGCACGGTTTCGAGATTACGACGTGGCTCGAGCAGCGAACTGCCGGCGCGCTCGGGATTGATGACAGCGCGTTGTATCAAGCGCTCTATCGAATGGAGGAGCGCGGCTGGATCACGACGGCCTGGGGAATCACCGAGAACAATCGTCGCGCACGTTACTACTCGCTCGCCCGGGCCGGCCGCGCGCATTTGGCCGCCGAGACGAAACGGTGGGTTCGCTACGCAGACATCGTGACCGCCGTCCTGACGACCAACGCGACGGAGAGTTGATCTCGTGTCTTCCGGTCTGCCTCCCCGCGCGAAGCGCTATTTCCGACTGGCGCTCCGTCGTCCTGAAGTCGTCACAGCCGACACCGATGACGAGATCCGCTTCCATCTCGACGCGCGCGCGGAGCAGCTCGTATCGCGGGGGCTGACTCCCGAGCAGGCGAGGGAGGAAGCGTGCAGGCGCTTCGGCCTGATCGACAGCGGTAATTCGCGCCTGCGAGAGTCGGCGCTGAGGCGGGAGAGACATCTGCGTGTGCGCGAGATGCTGGGCGTCGGGCAACGCGATGTGCGGTTCGCGGTTCGCGGACTCAGTCGTGCGCCTGGCTTCTTTGCCATCGCTGTCGCATGTGTAGCGCTCGGGATTGGCGCGAACGCAGCGATCTACTCGGTCATAAATGGAGTGCTCTTTCGACCACTTCCCTTCGCCCATCCCGAACGTCTCGTCCGCGTGTGGACAACGGGAGCGGCAGCGCCAGGAATCTACGAACTGCTTCGTGCGAGCAATCGATCGTATGAGGGGCTGGCGGGTTATGTAGATGACATCAAAGTGAGTGTCACGGGCGTAGGCACCCCCATTCGCTACGATGCCTCGGCGGTCACGGCCAACCTCTTCGACGTGCTGGGTGTTCGCCCGGAAATCGGCCGCGCATTCGTGCCGGGCGAGAACGCGGAAGGGAGTAACCGCGTAGTGCTTCTCAGCCATGCCGTGTGGCGGGCGCGATTCGGCGGAGATCCGGCCGTGCTCGGGCGCACGATAAACATCGACGGCGTCGCGCACGTGATCATCGGGGTCATGCCGGCGGCATTCAAAGTTGCCCACGGAGATGCGCAGCTCTGGGTGCCGGCGCTCTTCACACCATCCGCCCCTTCCTATTGGTGGGGCTCACCCCTGCGCTTGATCGGTCGACTCAAGTCCGATTTACCAATCGAGCAGGCGAGAGCCGAGGCGCCTGGACTGCTGCTCCGTGCTCGCAGCAGCTTCCCGATGCGGATGCCCGACGAGTGGGGACGAGACGCCGATGTGCTCCCGTTGCAGGAGTCCGTCGTTGGCTCGGAGCGACCGACGATACTCGTGCTCTCCGTGGCGGTTGGCCTCGTGCTCCTGCTCGCATGCGTGAACGTCGCCACGTTGTACGTCGACCGCGCCGCCGCTCGCGAGCGGGAGTTTGCAATACGAAGTGCGCTGGGCGCGGGTCGTGCCCGCGTGGTGGCGCAGCTACTCACGGAGAGCCTCGTCGTGGCCGGCGTGGGTGGCGCCGCCGGGATCGCGATCGCGTTCGTCGCAGTTCGCGCGCTCGTCGCGATCCTCCCGCCGGGCACACCGCGCGCGGAATCGATACGGGTAGATGCCCACGTGCTCGCCTTCACGTTCATTCTGGCGGTGGTGAGTGGAATCGCGTTTGCACTCCTCCCGGCGCTGCGTGCGAGACGAGTGGACGTGCAATCGTCGTTGCGAAAGGACAGCCGCACCGGCGACTCGCCCCGGCACTCATCGGCTATGCGCACCCTCGCCATCGTGCAGGTGGCGCTCGCCGTCATCATCGTGACCGCAGCAGCGCTCGTTCTCAAGAGCCTGTGGCAACTCCGGCAAGTCGACCTCGGCTTCGATACGGCGCACGTGCTCATCACGGAAATCCCGCTCCCGAGCTTCGACGCCGACACGGCAGCGCGCGCACCGGCGTTTTACAATGCCGTGATCGAACGGAGCAGGACGGTACCGGGCATCCGTCTGGCTGCGGCCGCCAGTGCGCTTCCCTTTGGCGCGACTGCCTACCCTGCGGCGATGGAGGTCGAGGCGCATCCCACTCCAGTTGGCGGCGTGCCCGCGCTACCAGTTCGAACTACGGTGACTGCAGATTTTTTCAGGGTGATGCGAATTCCGCTGCTGCGCGGACGAGACTTCCGAGACTCCGACCGGCAAGGCGCACCGCCAGTCGCGATCGTCGACGCAGAGGCGGCGAGAACACTGTGGCCCAGGGAGGACGCAGTCGGGCAGCGCATCCGCTACGTGTGGCTTCCGGACTGGATCACCATCGTGGGGGTCGTTGGAAATGTGAAGCGTGACAGCCTGAGCGCAGGCTCGGACCCTTCCATTTACATGCCGATGAATCAGGGCTTCGCTCAGGAGATGCATCTCATTCTGCAAACCTCGAGTGATCCCGACGTTGCCTCGATCCAGCAGTCGCTGCGTACCCGGATTGCGGCGATCGATCCCACGGTACCCGTGAGCGGGATTCGCCCACTCGACGATGCCGTGACGACCTCCGCCGCTCGCACGCGTTTCACGGCAGTGCTCCTCGGACTCTTTGCGATTCTGGCGCTCCTCCTTGCCGCCATGGGTATCTACGGACTGATGTCGGCAGCGGTGTCGCGCCGGACTCGCGAAATCGGAATTCGCGTCGCACTCGGAGCGACCGCGCGCGGCATCGTGCGAATGGTGCTCCGCGAGAGCGCCGTCGTCACCATCGCAGGTGTGGCGTGCGGCGTAGTGGGCGCGATCGGCGTGAGTCGCCTGCTTCGAGGAATCCTCTTCGGCGTCGGCAGCGTCGACCTGGTCGTGCTCACGGCCGTCACTGCACTGCTGGCGGTGGTTGCAATGCTCGCGTCTCTCCCGCCCGCGCGGAGGGCTTCGCGATCGGATCCGCTCATCGCGATCAGTTCGGAGTAGCCGCTGGCACGTCGCGTAGCGGATAGAGGATCTCGCGCACGGGAACAGTCCTCGGCAATAAGTGGAAGCGATCGCGAGCGTGCGTGCTGAAGATTCGCCCTTCGCAAACACCGAACGCATCGCGTCGGCGACCTCCGCCGGCGCTTCGTGCTAATGGTAGCGACGACCGTTGACGAAGGTGATCGTCAGCGTTAGCGCCGGCGCATCATAAACGAAGTGCGAATGGCCGAAGATGGCATCCTGCCGCAGACTGATGTGGTCGGAGAATTGGGTGAGCCGCAAGTGATGAGCAGTGGATTCGATCGCCGGCAAGCTCGATCGTCTAGTCGCGGCCGTGAAGCTCCGGACCGTCGCTCGTCACGACGATATGAAGATGATCACGTTCGAAGAGACGCCAGTATTCCCATTCGTCGTGCGCGGTGGACGAAGCGTCGGTGAACGCTTCCAGTAACAAGCCATTGCTGAAGTGGATTTTTAAGCCGTTGAATTTGTCGATTGCGGCGTTCTCTACTTCAGTCGCGTCGCCGGAAATTGCGCTCGCGAATATTGGTGTTTTTCAGATCACGAAGAGTGCTACCTATCACTCCAGCATCGAGGTCTTCGTCCGTGACGTCGGTCGCTGACCGCCGCCGGTAATCTGCGCGACCAACAAGGATGCCCGACGAATCAGACAGACGCCACGGGCACTCGAGGTGCAGAAATACCTCGCGGCCACTCACTTCGCGAAAAGTGAAATGCTCTAGACTCGCGGCACGGCCAAGTGCCACGAGCCGGGCCCCTTGAAGCTGCTGAAGCGCAGCACTTACAGCCGCCAGCGCGTTCACGCCCGTGGTCCGGCTTCAATCACCCGCCTCAGCACTCACCCGCACGAGCGCATAGTCCCGCGCTCCCTTCCGCAGCAGCAGGTGCCCCCCCGCAAGCATCATCTCGCTACGCACGATGCGCTGCTCGGCGCTCAACTTCCCTCCGTTCACCGACAACCCTCCCTGCTCGAGCAGCCGCTTCGCTGCCCCCTTGCTCGCCGCGAGCTTCGCCGCGACGAAGAGATCCGTCGCATCTATTCCCTCAGCAGGGAGCGCAGGGATCGAGACGAACGGCACCTCCTCCCTCAACGCCTCCAACGCGTCCGCCGACAAAGCAGCAGCCTCCCCGCGCCCGAACAACAGCGCCGACACATCCGCCGCCGCCTTCGCCGCCTTCACGCCATGTACCCGCGTCGTCACGTCCCGCGCGAGCGCCTGCTGCGCTACTCTCCGCTCCGGATGCGCAGCGAGCTCCAGCTCCAGCGCCTCGATCTCCTCCCTCGACATCAGAGTGAAAAAGCGCAAGAACCGAGACGCATCCCGATCATCCACATTCACCCAGAACTGATAAAACCGATACGGCGACGTAAGAACAGGATCCAGCCACACCGCTCCCGCCTCCGTCTTCCCGAACTTCGTCCCCGCCGCCGTCGTCACCAGCGGCATCGTCAGCGCATGCGCCTCCACTCCCTCAACCCTGCGCAGCAGCTCGATGCCAGCCGTAATGTTCCCCCACTGATCGCTCCCCCCGATCTGCAGCGTGCACCCAACTCGCCGATTCAGTTCGAGAAAGTCCTTCGCCTGCAGCAGCATGTAGCTGAATTCTGTGTACGAGATTCCCCCCTCCTCCATGCGCGCGCGCACCGAGTCCTTCTGCATCATGTAGTTCACCGTGAAGTGCTTCCCGACCTCACGCATGAAGTCCACAGCGCCCATCTCGAGCAGCCACTCCGCATTGTCGCGCATGATCGCGTCACGCGGCTCGCCGAACTCCAGAAACCTCTCGAGCTGCTTCTGAATCGCGCGCGAATTCTTCTCGACAGTCTCCGACGTGTTTAGCTGGCGCTCGGCCGTCTTCCCGCTCGGGTCTCCGATCATCCCGGTGCCGCCACCAATCAGCACGATCGGGCGATGTCCCGCGCGCTGCAGATGCGCGAGCCCCATCACCGGAACGAGATTCCCGACGTGCAGGCTCGTCGCAGTCGGATCGAAGCCGCAATAGCCGGTTACGACGCCCGCGGTCAGCGCCGCATCCAGCGGCTCAGTGTGCTGATAGAGCAGCCCGCGCCACGTCAGCTCTTCGAGCAGAGAATTCATCTTGGACATCGCACAAACATAGATGACACACGCGGTTGTGTCACGACGACCGCGTTGCCGCACCCCTCGCCAGAGGCTAAGATTTCACTGGCATATGGCTGACTTTCCGCTCGGCAGGCGCTTCTGGCGCGCGCGCCCCAAACTCGCCCGCGCGACCCTGCTCGGCGCCCTCTTCGCGACCGCGTTCGCGATCGGCATCGCCTGGTCATCGTGGAGCCTCGTCTGCCGCGAAGGCGCGTGCCCCGATCCCACGCAGCTCGACGCCTTTCAGCCGCGCCAAACCAGCAAGCTCTTCGCCGCCGACGGCCGCTTCATAGCCGAGCTCGGACTCGAGCGCCGCACGCTCATCAAGCTCAAGGACATCCCAAAGCCGGTGCAGGAAGCGTTCATCATCACCGAAGACAAACGCTTCTACGATCACGCGGGCATCGACTGGACGCGCGTCTTCGGTGCCCTCGCCGCCGACGTCGTGCACAGGAACTTCGCGCAGGGATTCTCCACGCTCACCATGCAGCTCGCGCGAAACATCTTCTCCGAGCAGATCTCGCGCGAGAAGACCCTCACGCGAAAGCTCAAGGAAGCGAAGGTCGCTCGAGAGATCGAAGCGCGTTATCCGAAAGAGAAGATCCTCGAGCTCTATCTCAATCAGATCTATCTCGGTAACGGCGCCTACGGTGTCGAGACCGCGGCGCAGCACTACTTCGGCAAATCGGTGCGCGAAGTGAATCTCGCCGAGGCCGCGACGCTTGCCGCGCTTCCAAAAGGCCCCGAGCGCTACAACCCCCGCAAATATCCCGATCGTGCGATCCAGCGCCGCAACACGATCATCGGCCTGATGCGGAAGGAAGGCGTCATCTCCGATGCCGACGCGCGCCTCGCGCAGTCGTATCCGCTGCAGATGGCGCGCAAGGCAGAGTCGGGCGAGCTTGCTCCCTACTTCGTCGAGTTCGTGCGCCGGCAGCTCGAGCAGCAGTTCGGCGACAAGATCTACACCGACGGACTCAAGATCTACACGACGCTCGACATCGAGATGCAGCAGGCGGCCGAGCGTAATCTCGAGCGCCAGATCAAGGCGATCGAGGGTGGCAAGTACGGCGCATTCAAGCACACGACGATGGAGGAGTACGTCGCGCGTAACGCGAACGGCGAGAACGAGGCGAACAACGCGCCGAATTCGCCCTATCTTCAGGGCGCCGTCGTCTCGATGGATCCGCGAAATGGCGCGATCCGCGCGCTGATCGGCGGCCGCGACTACGACGACTCCAAGTTCGACCGCGCGACGCAGGCGCTTCGTCAGCCCGGCTCGACCTTCAAGCCAATCGTTTACGCCGACGCGATTCACAACGGCAAGTCGGCGTCGTATATGCTCAACGATTCCGCGCTCACCGTTCCGCAGGTCAACGGGCAGGAGTGGACGCCGCAGAACTACGATCTCAAGTTCATGGGCAGCATCCCGCTGCGCCAGGCGCTCTACCTCTCGCGCAACCTCGCCGCGATCCGTCTCGGCATGGAGCTCGGCGAGTCCAGCGTGATCGAGATGGCGCGCAAGTTCGGCATCACCACGCCGATCCCGCCGTACCCGTCCATCAACATCGGCTCGGCCGACGTCTACCCCATCGAGATGGTCGCCGCGTACTCCGCATTCGCCACCCTCGGCATCCGCGCGGTGCCGAACGCGGTACTCAAGGTCGAGAACGCGAAGGGCGAGACGCTCTGGGAAGCGACGCCCGCGCGCTTCGAGACGCTGTCACGCGAAGAGGCGTGGCTGATGGTCGACATGATGAAGGACGTCGTGCGGCGCGGCAGCGCTGCGAGCGTCTGGGCCTCGGGCTTTCACATTCCCGCTGGCGGCAAGACGGGAACGACGAACGACGGCACCGACGTCTGGTTCATCGGCTACACTCCCGATCTCGTGACCGGAATCTGGATGGGCTTCGATCGCCCGCAGAAAATTCAGTCGAACGCGCAAGGTGGGCGGCTCGTCGCGCCTGCGTGGAGCTCGTACATGGCGGAGATCTACCAGCGCCGCCCCGCACCGCCGGACTGGCCGCGTCCCGAGGGTCTCGTCGTGCGCGAGGTCGACAGGTACAGCGGGATGCTGCGCAGCCCGTTCTGTCCCGACTCGCAAGTCGTCAACGAGTTCTACATCGAGGGCACGGAGCCCGTCTCGTCGTGCGGCGGTGCGTTCGGTACGCTCCCGGATTCCACCAACCCGGCGCCGGCGCCCGCGCCATTCGGAGCTCAAGCAGCGCCGCAGGATCCGAACAGCGTGCGCCCGCACGCGGCGCCGGTGCCCACCGCATCTCCGGTGCGCGACACGGTGCGCGGCCCGATCGATCCTTTCCATCCGACCAAACCGTGACGGGCTGGACTCCGATCGACTGCCACGCGCACACCACGATGTCCGACGGCGAGCTCACGGTGCCGGAGCTCATCGAGCTCGTGCGTGCGCGCGGCGTGCGCCCGAGCGTCACCGATCACCTCTCCACCGATGTCTCGCTCGCGGTGAAGTCCGTCGACGCGGTGCGCGCGTATCTCGATGAGCTCGAGCCGTACGACGTCGCGATTGGCGGGGAGTTCTGTTTTCATGATTTGCTCTGGCGCGAGCTTCCGGACGATCTGGCCGCGCGCTTCACTCATCGGATAGGCTCACTGCACGCCGTGCACGTCCCGGGCGCCGGTCGTCCGCTCAGCATGTTCCGTCGCACCCTACCGGATTTGCTCACGGCATCGAAGTACATGGATCTGCACCTCGATGATCTCGAGCGACTCGCCTCCGAGATGCCGGTGGATATCCTCGCACATCCGACTCTCCTTCCACTCCCGATTCGGAATCTCCCCACCGACGAGCTCTGGACCGATGCGCGCGAAGAGCGCATGGTCGACGCGCTCTTCGACGCCGGAATCGCGTTCGAGATCTCGAATCGCTACCGCCCGCACGAGCGCCTCGTACAGCGCGCGTACGATCGCGGCGTCCAGCTCTCCCTCGGCTCCGACGGACACACACGCGCGCAGGTTGGCGATCTCGCCTTTCCGCTCGAGTTGGCGAAGCGCGTCGGCGCCGAGGAGAGCTCGCTGTTCGATCCGTTCGTGCACGGGACGCGCGCCGCTCGGTGATCCGCTACCACGCACGCTGGGTTTTGCCGATCTCGTCGCCGCCCATTCGCGACGGTACGGTCGTGGAGCTCGCAGGTCGAATCGTCTACGTCGGCCCGCGAGAGACCGCCCCGGACGGCGTCGATCGAGATCTCGGTGACTGCGCTCTCCTTCCGGGGCTCGTCAACGCGCACACGCATCTCGAGCTCACGGTCTTTCGCGGACTGCTCGAGGATCTGACGTTCCGCGACTGGATCGTACGCCTGCAGGCGCTCAAAGTCGCCGTGATGACGCCCGAGCGCTTTCTCGACTCGGCACGATTCGGAATCGCCGAGGGCGTACGAGCAGGCATCACGACGTACGCCGATACCTGCGATTCGGGCGCGTCACTCGAGGCGATGCGCGAGCGCGGCGTGCGCGGGATCATGTACCAGGAGGTCTTCTCTCCCACCGCCGATCCGATAGCCGTGAGCGATGCGGCCGCGCGCCTCGCCGAACAGCTCGCGCGACATGAGCTGTTCGAGACGGAGCTCCAGCATGTCGGCGTCTCGCCGCACGCGCCGTACACCGTCTCCGATCCGCTCTTCGCGCTCGTCGCCCGCTCCGGCAGACGCATCGCGATCCACATCGCCGAGTCGGATGCGGAGCATCGGTTCGTCACCGAGGGAGAGGGCCCGTTCGCCGATGGGCATCGCGCGCGCGGCTTTCCGGTCGCGCCGCGAGCGACGTCTCCGATCGCGCTCCTCGCGAAGCTCGGCGTGCTCGACGCGCATCCGCTGCTCATCCACTGCGTTCGCGTGAGCGACACAGACATCGATGCGATAGCGCAGAGCGGGAGTACCGTCGCCCACTGTCCGATCTCCAACGCGAAGCTCGGACACGGCATCGCGCCGTTGCTCGCGATGCTCGACGCCGGCATCCCGGTCGGACTCGGCTCCGACTCGATGGCTGCAAACAACCGGATGCATCTCCTCGAAGAGTCGCGCATCGCGGTGCTCGCGCAACGCGTGCGCGCATCGCGCGCAAACGCGCTCCCCGCCGCGCGCGCGATCGAGCTCGCGACGCTGGGCGGCGCGCGCGCGCTGGGGCTCGCCGATCGCATCGGATCGCTCGAGGTGGGGAAGGAGGCAGATCTCGCCTGCTTCGATCTGTCCTCGCTCGCGGGCTCCGCCGACGCCGATCCGGAATCCGCGCTCGTCTTCGCGCTCGGAGCGGAGCCGGCGAAGTTCGTGTCGGTGGCCGGGACTCCGAAGGTGTGGAACTGGGAGCTGCTCAACGAGGATCTCGAGCTGCACGGTCGCGTTGTGGACATCGTGACGGGGCTGCGCGAGCACATCTAGTCGCTCACTGGGCCTTCGACCGGCTCAAAAGCTCTGGCGCGCCTTCCGCGTCCCCCGCTATTTTAGGTCGAGTCCCTCATTTGTTCGCCGACGCCTCTGGGAAATCATGGCCGAGACCCCATCCGGACGCACGACCAAGATTTGGCGCGACGGTCAGTTCGTCGCCTGGGACGACGCGACCATCCACGTGATGAGTCACGCCGTTCACTATGCATCGAGCGTCTTCGAGGGCGTGCGCTGCTATGAGACGCCCGGCGGCCCGGCCGTGTTCCGCGTCGACGAGCACATGCGGCGGCTGCACG
>JACCWE010000165.1 GCA_013697785.1 Gemmatimonadaceae bacterium | reverse complement strand
CGCCGGTGCGCCACTGGCTCACGTATCTCACGCTATTCATCGCGATCGCAGCTCTCATCGGTGATGGAATCACCGTCGTCTACAACATGCTCGGCGGCGAGCTGACGATACGCTTCGTGCTCAAGGCGATCGTCATTGGCGGAATAGCCGCATGCGCGCTCTTCTATTATCTCCGCGATCTGCGCCACGGCACGAAAGAGTCCGAATGACGACGAGTCGCATCTCCCCGGCCGGTGCGGCCGCGACGGTTGCGGCTGCACTCGTCGTCATCGCCGGGCTCGTGGTCGTAGGCGCACCTTCGCGTGCGCGCGAGCGGCGCCTCGATCAGATGCGCGTCGACGACCTCAACTCGCTTTCGATCGGGATCGATGAGTACTGGTCGAAGAACACGGCGCTGCCCGTCGCAACGGATTCCCTCGTCTCGGCGCATCAGCTCGACAAGGTGCCAACCGACCCCGCAAGTCGAGCCCCCTATTCGTATCTGGTGAGCGGCGAGCGATCTTACAGACTGTGCGCGACCTTTGCGCAGCCCTCGGACACCGCTGCGAGCGCAGACGTGAGGGACTGGACGCTCGCCATCGGTGCCCGACATTCGCATTCGTGGCGTCACGGCGCTGGAGAAAGCTGCTTCGATCTCACTCCGCCGGCGAAAGACCTCAAGTAGTCACCTCTCTCCCAAGGTCGAATACAATGGTAAGTCTTTCCGTGTACGTGCACATGAAGGCGAAGCCCGGCAAAGAGAAGGAAGTAGAGGAATTTCTCATGGGCGGTGCCGCCATCGTCGAGCAGGAACCCGGCACAATCGCATGGTTCGCGATCAAGGAGGGACCGGGCAACTACGGCATCTTCGACGTGTTCGAGAATGAAGCCGGACGCGAAGCACATCTGACCGGTCAGGTCGCGAAGGCGTTGTTCGCGAAGGCGCCCGACTTGTTCAGCGAGCCGCCTGAGATTCGGAAGCCCGACGTGCTCGCGGCGAAGTTGCCGAAGTAGATAAACCAGCCGACCGCTGGATTCGCCCCACCTGACTCATCAGGTGGTGGCGGATTTCCGCTCGAAAGCGATCTTAGCGAAAGAGATCAGTCATTCGCGCCCCCCGTGAGAGACTCGCCGATGTCCCTGCGCCGCACCGCAGTCGCCGCCTTCGCCGTCGTTTCCTCGCTTCTCGCCTCGCGCGCTTCAGCTCAGAGTGCGCCCGCCGATGGCGATTGGACGATGCCGTCGAAGGACTTTGCCGCCACGCGCTACAGCGCGCTGGCGCAGATCACTCCCGACAACGCGAAAAATCTCCACCCCGTGTGGAGCTTCTCCACCGGAACGCTCGGCGGACACGAGGGGCAGCCGCTCGTCGTGCACAATACGATGTACGTAGTGACGCCGTATCCGAACGTCCTCTACGCCTTCGATCTCACCAAGGAAGGGTACCCGCTCAAGTGGAAGTACCGGCCGAATGTCGATGCGAACGCGATCGGCATCTCGTGCTGCGACGTCGTCAATCGCGGCGCCGTGTACGCGAATGGGAAGATCGTCTACAACCTGCTCGACGGTCACACAGTCGCCGTCGATGCGGTGAGCGGGAAAGAGCTGTGGATGACGAAGATCGCAGATCTCGCCGCTGGTGAGACGACACCGATGGCGCCGCTCATCGTCAAGGATCGCGTGCTCGTCGGCGCATCGGGCGGCGAGTTCGGCATCCTCGGCTGGCTCAAGGGGCTCGATCTCGCGACGGGGAAAGTCGTGTGGACGGCCACCAACATTGGTCCCGACTCGCTCGTGCTTGCGAAGGCCGGCATCTTCAAGGCGTTCTACGACAAGGGCGCGCAACTCGGCCAAACGACCTGGCCAGCAGATGCGTGGAAGCACGGCGGGGCCCCTGTATGGGGCTGGATGTCGTATGACCCCGAGCTCGACCTCGTCTACTATGGTGTGGGCAACCCAGGGCCGTACAACGCCGATCAGCGACTGGGCGACAACAAGTGGACGGCGAGTGTGCTCGCGCGTCATCCCGGCGATGGCTCGCTCGTGTGGGCGTATCAGTTCACGCCGCACGACATGTGGGACTTCGACGCGGCAGCCGAGATGATTCTCGTCGACCTCAGGATCGGCGGGAAGATTCGGAAGGTACTCGTGCACTTCGACAAGAACGGCTTCGAGTACACGATGGATCGCGCAACGGGTGAGGTGCTCTTGGCCGAGCCGTACGTGAAGGTCAACTGGGCATCGAAGATCGATCTCGCAACCGGGCGGCCGGTGCTCAACGAGACGAAGCAGACCGGCGCGTCAAAGGGGAATGTGAAGGACATCTGCCCGACGCTCGAAGGTGGCAAGAGTCCGGCGTCGCCGGTGGCGTATTCGCCGCGCACGGGATTGTTCTACGCGTCGACGAACAGCATGTGCATGGACTACGCGGCCGTGCAGACAGCGCATCTGAAGGGCACGCCATTCATGGGGATCAACAGCCCGTATCACGCGGGGAGCGATCCCAACATGGGCGCGTTCATCGCGTGGGATGCGACCACAGGCGAGCGCGCGTGGTCGATCGCCGAGCCGTTCCCGGTATGGAGCGGATCGCTCGCAACGCGCGGAGATGTCGTGTTCTACGGCACGCTCGACGGATGGTTCAAGGCGGCGAACGCGAAAAGCGGTGCGGTGCTCTGGAAGTTCAAGGTAGGTTCGGGAGTGGTCGGCGATCCGATCACATTCACCGGCGCCGATGGAAAGCAGTACGTCGCCATCTACGCGGGGATCGGCGGCGACTGGCTGCTCCTCTCCGGCGACTACATCTCGAACGATCCCGCGGACGTGCGCGATCCCGCGGATTTCGCCCGCAATCTGGCCCGGCATACGAGCCAGGGTGGGATCGTCTGGATCTTTGCGCTGTAGCGGAGAAATACCCATGAGAATGTCTTCTTCGCTGTCGCGCACGATGATCGTGATTATGCTGCTTTCGAGCGGCGCGTGTCGCGACCAGCGCGCGACTTCGGGCGCTGCGACTGCTGATTCGTCGGCGACTCCCGCTACCTCGACGACTGCAACCACGGCGACGAACACGCTCGTCATCTCCCGTCATGATGATCGTGTCTTCGCCGGCGGAATCGCGCCGCCGGCGGAGAAGTTCACGAACGAGGCTGCATCGGATGCGAAGGCGGCGGATGCGGGAGCGACGCTCTTCACCGGAATGAACTGCGATGGATGCCACGGCGGCGGAGCGGTGGGCGCGGTGGGGCCGAGTCTCACGGACGGACGCTGGAGATACGGAGGCGCCGACGTGGACATCTATCGGTCGATCGCGGAGGGACGCCCGAAGGGGATGCCCGCCTTTGGTGGAGTGCTGCAACCGGCGATGATCTGGCGGCTCGTGGTCTACATCAAGTCGCTCCCACTGCCGAACGACGTGTCGACGGAGTCGTGGCAGTAGTTCGAGCGCGACGGATCACACTCGCGCTGACGCTCGCGATCTGCGGCGGGCGCGGCGCCCTCGCACAGGTCGGCGCCGCAACGACGATCTACACCGGCACCTTCATCACTCTCGACTCGCTCGGCTCACGCGCGCACGCGATCGGCGTGCGTCGCGGCACGATCGTCGCCGTCGGCAGCGCCGCGCACGTCGATTCCGCCGTCGGCCCGAACACGAAGCATGTCGCGATCCCCGGCTTCGTCCTCCCCGGCTTCGTCGATGCGCACGCGCACCCGCTCTTCCTCGGCCAGCAGCTCGAGACGATGGACCTGCACGCGCTTTCGAAGGCCGAGGTGATTCGAAGAGTCAGCGTGGCGGCGAGCAAGGCGCCCGCGGGCGCGTGGATTCGCGGTTCGGGATGGGACCAGGCGTTCTGGACGCCACCAGACTTTCCGACTGCGACCGAGCTCGATCGCGTGAGCGCCGGGCATCCCGTGATCCTCGATCGGGTGGACGGCCACGCAGTCTGGGTGAACGGCCGCGCACTCGAGCTCGCGCATATCGAGGCGCATCGCGCGGATCCGTCGGGCGGGCGCATCATGCGCGACGCCACCGGCGCGCCCAGTGGGATCTTTCTCGACTCCGCGATGTCGCTCGTCACTCGCGCGATGCCCAAGGAGTCCGCTGCGACCATCGAACGCCAGCTGCGCGCGGCGCTCGCGCACTACTCGGCGTGGGGGCTCACCGGCGTTCACGATGCGCAGGCCGATCTTCCCGTGCTCCGAGTGTGGAAATCCCTGGCGGCACGTGGCGAGCTCCCGACGCGCATGTACGTGATGGCCGCGTCGCAGAGTCCAACGCTCACCAGGACGCTCGGCGAAGGGATGCGCGTTGGCACCGTGAGCGATTTGCTCACGATTCGCAGCGTAAAGGTCGTGCTCGACGGCGCGCTCGGCTCGCGCGGCGCGGAGCTTCGCGATCCGTACGCCGACGAGCCGGGCAAGCGCGGCCTCGTGCTCGTGAGCGACGCCGAGCTCGACTCGATCATCAAGCTGTGCATCGCGCGCGGCTTTCAGGTGAATGTGCACGCGATCGGCGACGCTGCAAACCGTCGGCTGCTCGATGCGTTCGCGCGCGCGGAGCCGGCCACGCGCACGCTCCGCTTCCGCGATGAGCACGCGTCGCTCGTCTCCGATGATCAGCTTCCACGCTTCAAGGAGCTCGGCGTCATCGCGTCGATCCAGCCGGTGTTCGTCGGCGAGTACAGCAGATTCGCCGAGGCGAGGGTCGGTGCGCAGCGCGTCCACTGGGTGGAGCGCACGCGCGACTTCGTGGAGAGCGGCGCGCGCATCGCAAGTGGAACGGACTATCCCGCGAGCGACACTGGCGACCCGATCGCGACGCTTTTCTCGATGGTGACGCGGCGCGGCGCGGACGGGACGCCGAAGGAGGGATGGCTCCCCGATCAGCGAGTGAGCGTAGACGTCGCGTTGCGCAGCATGACCGCGGGGCCAGCGTACGCCGCCTTCGAGGAGAATCGGCTCGGCGCGATCACCGTGGGCCGCATCGCGGACTTCACCGTGCTCTCCGGCGATCCCTACGCGACGGCGCCAGACTCGCTAATCAACCTGCGTGTGATTCGCACGATCGTCGCCGGCAAAACCGTGTGGAAGCGAAAGCCATCCGCGTCACGGTGAGATCGCGACGTGCGGCCGCGCGAAGACGGAATCCCAGCTCGCGAGCGACGGCTTCGGCGTAAGCACCGTGTCGACGAGACCGATCGAAACGAAGGGCGCGACCTGCGGGTCGTCTGCAGGAAGGCCGAAGGCGACGAGATTGATGTCGGTGAAGTCGAGCTGGAACCACGCCAGCGCATGTGCATTGTCGAGAAGAGTGGCGGCGCGATCGATCCACGCGGCCTGAAGCGCAGGCGATGAGTGCATCGCTCCGATATTCGCCGACGACCACCCGCCCTCGGTGACGAGCACCCGTAGCGCAGGCGAGCCAGCGAGTCGAGAGAAGTAATCCGCCGGCACCTGACTCGGATCGGTATATCCGGCGAGATAGGGATAGGCCGAGAGCCCGAGCACATCGATGAAGGGAAAGTCGGCGCGGTCCCGGTCGATGCCGACGAATGTCATCGGGCCGCCCAGCCCGGGCCTCCCCCACGCCACATCCACCTGCGCGCTGATATAGAGTGGCGTGTCGTATCCCGCCGTCCGAATATCGGTCGCTGCATCATTGCTCATGCGCACGACGGCCGCGTACACCGCCGGGCTCGATGCGAGGCGAATCAGATTCGTCTCGGAGGCGAGCCCGAGATACGCCGGCGCGGCGAGCTTGGCGATCGACACCGCGTACTTGCGATAGACCCTCTGCACCGTGTCTTCCGTGATGCTGTGGCCCAGCGCGAGCAGCGAGGGCGCCTCGGCCGAGCGGTCGATGCCATTGGTGAGATCCGTCTCGATGACGATTTGCTTGCCGAGCGACTTGTAGACGTTGGTGAGCGGAAGGATCGTGACGCTCACGATGAAGTCGGGATCGATGCCATTGAGCATCGCCTCCCAAGGCGGATCGAGATGCAGGATTGCGGCGTCGGAGCGCGAATTCCACAGCTGGACGCTGCGCCGCTGCAGCGCCGTGTCGGGCGCGGGGGGAAAATTGGAGAAGCCCATGAGGTAGCTGCGGCTACGCGTGCCGGGGCCGATCGAGTCGGAGCCGCAGGCGAGCGCCGCGAGGGGGGCGGCCAACACAGCAAGGGTGAGCGCAAGTCGGACTCGGCGTGCGATCATCATCATATGCCACTCCTGGTTCGAGCTCGTGACGCGCGCGACCTTGCCGAAAACGTGCGACTGTCGGACCCGTCTTTATCTTGCTGAGCAGGAGACGATCCAACAATCTGTCACGTCCCGATCCGGATACCCAGTCATGAATCTCCTGTTCGCATTCGTCGGCGGTCTCGTGATCGGCATCTTCACTTTCTGGCTCGTGGCGCGGCTCAGAGAGCGCGACACCGCGACGCTCGCGCGGGAGCTCGTGCGCCAGGCCGAATCGGCGAAGACGCAGGAAGTGGCGCTGCTCACTAGCAACATGCGCGACTCGGTGAAGGCGATGACGTCGGACATCATCACCGGCGGAGTGAAGCAGCTCAACGACGCGGCGCGCGATTCGCTCTCGAGGCACACAGCCGAAAGTCAGGCAGGACTGGAATCGAAGAAGGCGCTCATCGACAAGTCACTCGAGACGATGAACACGAGGCTCGAGCAAGTGAGCCTGCTCGTGCACGAGCTCGAGAAGACGCGCGCAGAAAAGTATGGCGCGCTCTCGAAGCAACTCGTCGACGCGTCGGCCGCCACGACGAAGCTCAGCGATTCCGCCGACGCGCTGCGTGGCATACTCTCCAATCCGACCGCCCGCGGGCAGTGGGGCGAGCGGCTGGCGGAGGATGTGCTGCGCGCAGCGGGGCTGGTGGAAGGAGTGAACTACCGTAAGCAGTTCACGATGAAGTCCGGATGTCGTCCGGATTTCACCTTCGATCTCCCGAATGGGCTGATCCTGAACATGGACGTGAAGTTCCCGCTCACCAGCTACCTCGCCTGGTTCGAATACACCAGCGAAAGCGACAAGAAGGCGAGCGCCGAGCAGTTCAGGCGAGACGTGCAAAAGACGATCCGGCAGGTGTACGAGCGCGGATACATCGACGCGACCGAGAACACCGTCGACTACGCCATCCTCTTCGTTCCGAACGAACGCGTGCTCGGCTTCCTCAATGAGTACGACCCAACGGCGATCGACGGGGCGCTGAGCAACAAGGTCGTCATCTGCTCACCGTTTACGCTGTACGCGGTGCTCGTGGTGGTTCGCCAGGCGATGGACAACTTCAAGTTCGCGCAGACCACGTCGGAGATTCTCAAGCTGCACGGCGACTTCCACAAGGAGTGGTCGACGTTCAAGGAGTCGTTCGACAGAATCAAGAAAAACATCGATGGGCTCCAGGAGTCATTCGAGTCGCTCACGACAACGCGGAGAAGGAAGCTCGACAGCGTGCTCGAGAAGATGGACGCGCTGCGCGGCCCCGAGCAGAAGCTCGGCGCGCTGCCCCCCGCTATAAGTGAGGAGACGCCAATACAGTAGTGGCGCCCTGGATGTACGCTTCTTGCACGCACTCGACTTACCCATTTCCCGGATCACCCATGAGCAATAGCAAGAACAGCCATTCCTCCACGCCGAACTCGACACACGGCCCCAAGACACAGGCCGCTATCGCGAAGCAGGCGCATTCCCACACGAAGGAAGAGCACGACGCAGCGGGCCCACGCGAAGTGCCCGATGGCGAGGTGAAGGACATACACGATAAGGAGCTCGAGGGCGAGCTGCACACGGGTAAGCATCGCCTCGTCGAGAACCGCGTCCAGCACGACGATGCCGACAAGGCGAGCGACAAGAATCGCCTGGCGGACGATGCGAAGAAGCACAAGCACGGGAATCCGGGCGGCAAGTTGAATGGCGGCCCGAGCCACCAATAGCTGAGCTGCGAATCCGCGCGCGGCGTCCCCCAGCGGGCGAGGCGAGTTGCCACGATCCATCCTTCGGAAGCGCTTCGGGAGGGTTAGCAGCCCTCGCCGCCTCCCCGATTACACTCCACGCCGGGTTCGCGTTATGCTTTGGAGGTAACCCGATCGCATTCCCCCTGGGCGCGGAGGAAGTCGACGATGAAGAGTGCACATCCTCAGCTCATCACTGTCTCGAGGGAATTTGGCGCGGGCGGGAGCGATCTCGCCCGTCTCCTCGGCGACCGGCTCAACTGGTCCGTCCTCGACGACGAAGTCGTCTGCCGCTGCGCCAAGCGGCTCAATATGGAGCAGTCGACGGTCGAGCGGCTCCGCGAGCACTCGCCCACCCTGCTCGCTCGTATCTCGGCCGCGTTTCTCGTCGCTCCGCCAGAGGCGCCGTGGTTCGATACGTCGAATCTGATGCGCATCGATGCGATCGCCGAGGCGGCACTCGAGTCGATCACTGAGGCGGTGCAGTCGCTGCCACTCATCGTCGTCGGCTTCGGAACGCAGTGCATGTTCGCGGTGCACCCAGCGGCGCTGCACGTGAGACTCGTCGCCCCACTCGAGACGCGTGTCGCGAGGCTCCGACCGCGCTTCGGCTGGGATGCTGCCACGGCGGCGACGAAGGCCCGCGAGATGGATGACGTTCGCCGCCGATACGTACAGCGCTACTTCCATCGCGACGTCAACGATCCGCTCCTCTACGACATCCAGATCAATACCGGCAAGACGACCATCGAAGAGGCCGCGGGAATGATCGAACAGCTCGTGCGTGGTGAGCATACCTTGTCCTTCGCGAGCGAGGGAAGCCACGACCTCGGAACACGATGACATCTCCCATTTCGCGCGGCTTCCATGGGCGGCGCCCCGACGCAGGCGCGGCCGTCAAGCTTCCGCCGGGACAGTACGAGACGCACGACTTCCCGGTGCTCTCCGCCGGACCGACCCCGCATACGCCGCTATCGGAGTGGGATTTCACGCTCGGTAGCGTCGACGGAGCGTCGGCGAGATGGAGCTGGGCCGAGCTCGAGGCGCTGCCGCACGAGACGATCACGCGCGACATCCACTGCGTGACGAAGTGGTCGAAGTTCGACACCATGTGGAACGGCATCTCGATCGACACGATCATCGAGGCCGGCAAGGCGAAGGGAGTCGCGTCCGCGCCATTCATCGTCGCCAGTTGCGACGGTGGGTACACGACCAATCTTCCGCTCGCGGATGTCACCGGGGGCAAGGCTTGGCTCGCGGTGGGCTACAATGGGAAGCCGCTCCCGGCGGAGCACGGCGGCCCCGTACGGCTGCTGGTGCCGCACCTGTACTTCTGGAAGAGCGCAAAGTGGATTCGCGGCATTCGCTTTCACGATCGCGACGAGCCCGGGTTCTGGGAGGAGCTCGGCTACCACATGCGCGGCGATCCCTGGAAGGAGCAGCGCTACACCGGCGACGCGTGACACACGCTCGCGTGCCGCGCACGTAGTGGCGGAGTCGACCTCCGCGTCGACGTCGAGCGCGCGGCCAATCGAATGGCGGGTTGCGACGGTCGCCGAGACCATCGCCGAGACGCCGCGCGTCAGAACCCTCGTGCTCGACCTTCCTCATTGGCCGGGACATCGCGCGGGACAGCATGTCGACGTCAGGCTCACAGCCGAGGACGGATATCAGACGGAGCGCAGCTACTCGATCGCCTCGCCGCCGGAGGCCGAGCGTATCTCGCTTACCGTCGAGCGGCTGGAGGACGGCGAGGTGTCATCGTATCTCGTCGGCGAGCTGCGGGTGGGAGACCCACTGGAGCTTCGCGGCCCCATCGGTGGACACTTTGCGTGGAGCGTGAAGGACGGTGGACCACTGCTGTGCATCGGCGGTGGATCCGGCATCGTCCCGCTCATGGCGATGCTCCGCCATCGAGCCGCAGCGACCGCCGAGCTTCGGCGCACGATTCCCGCGCGGCTGCTCTACTCCTCGCGCAGTTGGAGCGAGCTGATATATCGCGATGAGCTGGAGCACCTCGCCGCGGCGGATCCAACGCTCACTGTCACCTACACGATCACGCGCGAGCCTCCTCCATCATGGACCGGCTACCGGCGGCGCATCGACATGCCAATGCTCGAGGAGGTCGCGTGGCCCGCGTCGTTGCGCCCGCACCTTTTCGTGTGCGGGCCAACGCCGCTCGTGGAGGCCGTAGCCGAGGGTCTCGTCGCCCTCGGCTTCGAGCCGCAGTCGGTGCGAACGGAGCGCTTCGGACCTACGGGAGTGTAGCGTCCGAAACTGGCGCACCGCACGACTGCAGCGCTGACTGCTAATGCCTGTGCGCCACCGAGAGCGCGTAAACCCCCGAGCGGAGGCTCGGGAGGGGATCGTCGGAAAGCGTGATTCCGTTCGTGAGAATGATCGGGTTGAAGGCGAGTGTCTTCTGTGCCGAATCGCTGTTCGCCACGACCTTGGTCAAGCTCAACGTTCCGAGCTCGACGCGCTTGCGGTCGGCAGGCCACACGATCGATCCGTCATTCGTCGGATCGCCGGGGTTCGCGAGCTGCGCGTAGATCGTGTACTTCACCGGTCCCTTTGCGAGGCCCGCCTTGAGAGCATCGAACATGTAGTCGGGCTTCTTCTTCGCCGCAGTCGCGGAGTCGAGCTTCACGACGCCCGCTCCGGGAATGATCTGATAGCGGCCCGGATGCTTGCCGCCCGCTGAATCGACGAAGATGAACGCGTTGTTCCCGAAGAAAGCGAGATTCTGAAAGCTCTTCGCTGCCGCCTTCGAATCGATGATGACTTTGAGCGCCGCCGGATGTGTTCCGAGGAACTGCTCGATCGGGCTCGGATGTGCGCTCTTCTCGTTCGTGCCGGCGATCGCCGTGAGAAGCGCGAGAAAGTCGGTACCGTTGCCGACGAAGAATCCATTGTGTGAGTTGGAGACGATGTCGGTAAACGCTCCGCCGGGAAGCGCAAAGCGAATCGCCATGCCGTGCGGCGACGCGTTCTCGTTGTTGTCGGGGATGTTCGGAACTCCCGTTCCGTCCGAGAAGCGGACGATCACCGGCACTGCGGCGCCCTGCAGATGTGCCGCTCGGCTGATCGTCTTCGCCGATGCAGCCGGGGTGAACGTGCCGGTCGTGACGAGCCCCTTCGTGTGCGTGAAGCGAAGTCCGGGATGGACGCCACCGGCGAGCTTGATCATGACGTCGGCGATCTGCTGTGCCTGCGTCACCGCCTGCGCCGGCAATGCGAACGGCACGGAGGCAAGAATCGCGAGAGCAGCGAGTCGAACACTTCTTCGAGCTGACATGTGCTGGTGCTTCGGAGAAACGGGTGGGGGCACATTCCTATCGTCGATTTAAATTCGGCATCCAGAAGGCAGCCTGCCATACCCCATTTGGACAGTATTTCGATCCGCGACTCTCCAGTGCGCCCGTCGCCTTCCCTCGACCAGCCCTTGCACGGCTTTCCCCCTCGCGCATCTTGGATCGAGTGCCACCAGCGCCATCCTGAACCCATCGGCCGTGCATTCTCATTGGCGAGCAATCGCCCTGCTCACGCTCGCGCTGCCCCTCGCCGGCCAGTCCGGCAGGCGAGCGCTTCGCTCCGACGACATCTATCGCATCCGCGACGTCCACGACCCCGCGCGCTCCCCCGACGGAAAGTGGGTCGCCTACGTCGTCTCATCCGTCGATACCACTCGCGATCGGAACAGCTCCGACATCTGGCTCACCGACTGGAGCGGCGCTCACGAGAGACAGATCACGAGCACCCCGGAAAGCGAGAGCTCACCGCGCTGGAGTCCTGATGAAAAATGGCTCTCCTTTCTTTCATCGCGGCAGGGCTGCGATGGGCCACAGCTCTGGCTCGTCGATCCGCGCGGAGGTCAGCCCGAGCGCGTGAGCAAGGTGCCGGGCGGCATCAACGACTACCAATGGTCGCCCGATGGAAAGCGGATCGTGTTCGTGGTCAGCGACAGTGAGACGCCTCCCTCCAGGTCGGGAACGAAATCACCGGTCGTCATCGATCGCTACCACTTCAAGTCCGATCCCGGCGGGTATGTCGCGAACGGTCACGATCATCTTGCGCTCTTCGATCTCGCTGCCCGTCGTCTCGATCCGCTCACATCCGGCAATTTCGACGACGCGGACCCGCAGTGGTCGCCCGACGGCACGCGCATCGCCTTCGTCAGCAAACGCGTCGCCGGCGATCCCGATCGCAGCCCCAATGATGACATCTTCGTTATAGATGCGAAGCCCGGCGCCGAGCCCAGGCGGCTGACGACGTACGCTGGCGAGGACGATGGACGCATCGCGTGGAGCCCCGACGGCTCGCGCATCGTTTATCTCGTCGGCATCGGCGTCAAGGACTACTCGCTACGAATGTGGAAGCTGGCCATGATGCCGAGCTCCGGTGGCGCGTCCACCATTCTCACCTCGGCGCTCGACCGTCAGGTGATCGAGCCGGCCTGGTCGCGCGACGGGTCTTCGATCTACATGCTCGAGGAAGACGATCGCTCGCAGTATGTCGCGAAAATCTCCGCGGCGGGCGGAGCCACGCAGCGCGTCGCAGCGGACAAGCGCATGGTTACCTCGCTCGCCATCGGAAGCGACGACGCAGCGACGCTCACGCTCGCGAGCGATTCCGCACCGCCGGAGATCTACGCGCTCGAGGGTTCGTCGCTCCGAAGGCTCACGCATCAGAACGACGAGTGGCTACGCGACATCCAACTCGGCATCACGGAGGAATTCTCCTCGCGTGGCAAGGATGGCTACGGGTCGCACGGCCTCATAGTGAGGCCCGCCTCGTACGTCGCTGGAGAAAAATATCCGACTCTGCTGCGCATCCACGGCGGGCCCGGCTGCTGCCAGGATTCGCACGCCTTCAACATGGAGCGCGAGCTTTTTGCGGCGAACGGCTACGTCGTGTTGGCCCTCAACTATCGCGGCAGCCGCGGCCGCGGCGCGCGGCACCAGCGCGCGATCGCCGGCGGAACGAAGTCGCTGGAGCTCTCCGACCTGCTTGGCGCCGTCGACTACGCGGTCAAAATGGGAATCTCCGATCCGGCGCGGCTCGGCATCGGCGGCTGGAGCAACGGCGCCATCCTCACCGATGAGATCATCGCTCACGATCATCGCTTCAAGGCGGCGATCGCGGGCGCCGGATCGGCAAACGCCCTCGCGTCGTATGGCACCGATCAGTACACACCGGAATCGAGCGACGGGCCATGGTCGGGTCTCCAGAAGTGGATGGACCAGTCGTACGCGTTCTACCACGCGAACCGGATCACGACGCCGACGTTATTCCTGAGCGGCGACAAGGACTTCAACGTACCAATCGCCGGGAGCGAGCAGATGTACACCGCACTGCGCGCCCTCGGCGTACCGACGGAGCTGGTCATATACCCTGACCAGCATCACAGCATATCGACACCCAGCTACAAAAAGGACCGCCTGGATCGTTATGTCACATGGTACGACAGATACGTGAAGGCGCCAGCACGGGCGGCGGCGATCAGATAGCTCCGGGTGTCAGGCGCTCGTTTTTTCTCCGTGCTGGCAGCAACGGGTATCGCTTTTGCCTTTGATCCAGGCCATGCGCCGCGACGGTACGACCGTGAATGAGACGGAGCAGGACCATCGGTTTTCGATTTTGGCGGACGCGAGCCGGCGCCTCGGTGCCTCGCTCGACTACGAGACCACGCTCGACACCGTGGCCTCCATTCGTGTGCCGTACCGTGATGCGTGGTCGATCGTCGACGTGCTGACGGATGACGGGACCATGCGCCGACTCCCGGTCCACCACGCGGATGCGGCGACGCAAGCGGCGATACGCGAGCTGCACGAGCTTTACCCGCCGGACAGTTCGGCCACCTTCGGCGCAGCGAGCGCGATTCGCAGCGGCCGGACGCAGGTCATCAGCGAGGTGTCCGAACAGATGCTCACGGACCTTGCACGCGACGCCGACCACTTGCGGCGCTTGCGCGCTCTCGGCACGCGCTCATACGTAAGCGTCCCGATGATCGCGCGCGGCGCGGTGATCGGATCGATCACCATCGTCACGACGAACGACGAGCGCCGCTTCGGCGATGCCGATGTCGCGCTCGCCGAGGACTTTGCAGGGCGCGCAGCGATGGCGATCGACAACTCGAAGCTGCTTCGCGAAGCGAGAACCGCTCGCGTCGTGAGTGAGACGGCGGTGGGAGCGGCCGAGGAAGCAGGCCGTCGGAAATCCGAATTTCTGGCGACGATGAGCCACGAATTTCGTACGCCGCTCAACGCGATCATGGGCTACTCGCAGATTCTCGACATGGGAGTGCTAGGCCCGACGACGCCGGCGCAGCATCAGCATCTCGAGCGCCTGCAGGCCAGCGCACGACACCTGCTCTCGCTGGTGGATGACGTGCTCGACGTTGCGAAGGTAGACGCCGAGCGACTGGAGGTGCGACAGGATTCGCTCGTCACGGGCGCGAGCGTCGTGTCCGCGGTGGCGCTCGTGCATCCGCAGGCCACGGCCAAAGGGATTCGACTGCTCGACCTCGGCGCAGCCGCGCCAGGTGCACCGTACGTCGGTGATGAGCGCCGCGTTCGGCAGATTCTCGTGAACCTTCTCTCGAACGCGGTGAAATTCTCTCCCTCGGGGGGAGAGGTGACGGTGAATTGCGGCGCGACCACCGATCCCGATCCCGGAACGCGACTCACTGATCCTTCCATGGAGCCCGGCGCCGGTGAAGCTCCGGCTTCGCGAAAGAGCTGGGCGTTCATCCGCGTCGCCGATACCGGCCCGGGCATTCCGCCGGGCTTTATGCATCATCTCTTCGAGCCGTTCGTGCAGGCCGATGGCGCGCTCACTCGCGAAAAGGGTGGCACGGGGCTGGGCCTCGCGATCAGTCGCCGACTCGCGCGGAGAATGGGCGGAGATCTCACCGCGCGCTCGCTGCCGGGAGCGGGCGCGACCTTCACCCTCTGGCTCCCCACTCGTGAGCGAGAGGCGTTGGCGACTGTCGCGTCCACTGCTGCGCAGCAAGCCACCGCTTCCGCGAACGCGCGCCGCACCCCTTCGGGAACGCTCTGGGCTTTTCCATCCGAGAGTATGCGACTCGACGACGCAGCGTATGCCGTGCTGTACGCGATCGGGTCGAAGCTTTCGAATGCTGCCGAGACGGTGGCCGAGCGATATGTCGCCGCGATTCGCGCTGATGGACGCTTCCCCGGCGCACACGAGCTTCGCGGCGCGCAGATCCGCGATCACGCCACTCCGTTCGTGGGGCTACTGGCGTCGCAACTCACGATAATCGGCGAGACACTGGGCCGTGATCCGGAGCTTCTCGCCGACGGCGGACATCTGCAGCGACTCACCGCCGAGCTGCACGGCGCGCAGCGACATCGTCTGGGATGGAGCGAGGCAGACATCGAACGCGAGACGTCGCTATTGATAGCCGAGGTGGAGCGCGCGATCAACGCGTCCGTCGATACCGTGGCTACGGAGCATGCGACGAGCGATGGTCCGAGCGATGCGGTCCGTGCCTCGGTGTCGGAGCCATCGCTTCGGGCGGCGACACAGTACGCCCTCGACGTCGCCTTCCGTGTGATCGACCAGGCGTCGCGAACCGCCATCCGAACCTATCGGTTCACCAGAAACGCGGACGCGCCGTAGCTTTCCGCTACTTCAGATACTTTCTGAACCACGCGATGGTCGCCGGCCACGCCGCCTTCGTCGCCTCGAGATTCGCTTGCATGATGCTCCCGTCGTCCTGGGTCTGCGCACGGAGAAAGCCGTGGGCGGCGCCCGGAAAGATCGTGTGCTCGTACGTGCGTCCGAGCGCCTTCATGGCCGAGTCGGTAGGGGGAACGGTGAGCGCGATGCGCGCGTCCGTGCCGCCGTAGAGCCCGAGCACGGGTACGTGCACGTTCGGCAGCTGATCGGCCGAAGGCGGAGTTCCATAGTAGACCACCGACGCGCCGAGCTGCTTTGATGCGCCCGCGTGTGCAGCATGCGCGAACGAGACCCCGCCGCCCCAGCAGTAGCCGACGATGCCGTACTTTTTTTCGGCCGCTGGCTGCGCCATCGCGTACTGCGCGACGGCGTCGAGCTTCCGCTGCACATCCGCGGCATCGAGCGTGCTAATGAGCGCGGGCCCCTGCGCCTTGAGCGTGCTGTCGTCGAGATTCGGAGCGATCCTGCCGGTGAGAAGGTCGGGCGCGATCGCGATGAAACCATCGGCCGCAAGCTGGTCGGCGACTCCACGCACCCAGGTCGACAGGCCAAAGATCTCGTGCACGACCACGACGACGGGCGCCTTGGTGCTCACTTGCGGGTACACGATCCACGCGCGCACGCTGTCGCTGCCGACCTTCACCAGCACCCACTCGCCGTGTCGCGGCGAATTCGCGATGCGCGACGCGGCATCGGCGGCGCCGGGCGGGAGCCCCGCCGCCTGCTGCGCTGCCGCGCGATGCGCGCACCCACCGAGCGCGATCGTGGACGCCAGGGATGCAACTCCGACACGGAATCGATGCATGATAGCTCCGTTCACTTTGGAATGAGGTAGTCCTGGGCGCCGATGATCTGCCATTCACCATCGCGGCGCTGCCAGCTGTCGGTGAACGAGTACCGGCGATCGAAGGGTCCGCTCTTGTTCCGTCCCTTCAAATGAAGAACGCCGGTGATGATTTGCGTGTCGCCGAAGTCGTGCACCTTCATCCCCTCGTTCGCCGCCCACGTCGTCGTGTCCTCGCCAGTCAAGCTCGCGATGACGTCGGCGCGACTGATCACGGCCGAGTCTTCGGTGTAAATGAAACCAGGTGCGAGCATCCGCTCGAACATCTTCGTGTCGCGCGCAACGAGCCCGTGCGTCCACTCCTCCTCGCGCTGAAGCGGCATCATCACCGGCGCAGCACTCGCTGGCGCGGTGCCATCGCGAGCGTCCGACGTGAGCACCGCCGTCTTCGCGTGATACACCGCCGTTCCGCCAACGTACGTCGACACCACGTGCGCGCCGAGAATCCGCTCGGGTGCGACGGTCATGATGTCGCGATCGAGCACGGTGAAGTCGGCGTACTTGCCGACAGTGATCGATCCGAGCTCATTCTCCTGAAATGCCGCGTACGCCGGCCACAACGTCATCGAGCGGAGCGCCTCCTCGCGCGTCATTCGCTGATCGGGGTACCAGCCGCCAGCTGGCATGTTGTCCGCGTCCTGTCGCGTGACAGAGGAATGAAAAGTGATGATCGGATTCACGTGCTCGACGGGAAAGTCGGTTCCGTTGGGGATCACGACTCCGGTGTTGAGCAGCGAGCGCCAGGCATATGCACCGCGAATGCGCTCGGAGCCAAGGCGACGCTCGGCCCACGGCATGTCGCTCGTTTGGTGACTCGGCTGCATGCTCGGGATGACGCCGAGCTGCGCGAAGCGCGGAATGTCCTGTGGCGAGATGATCTGCGCGTGCTCGATGCGGAGCCGCGCGTCTGCGGTGGGGACGGCATCGAGCGCCGCCTGATACGCATCGAGCGCATTGCGGTTGCCGCGATCGCCAATCGCGTGCGTGCTCACCTGAAAGCCGTGCTGCAGGGCGAGCGTCGACATCGCCGTGAGATGCTCGAGCGTAGAGACCAGCAGCCCCGTGTTCGCGCCATCATCGCTGTAGGGAGCGAGGAGCGCGGCGCCGCGCGAGCCCAGCGCGCCGTCGGCGAACAGCTTGATGCCGCGCACCCAGACGTGTCCGTCGTATTCCGCCGACTTGGGACCACGAGAGAAATAGTAGGTGAGCGCCGCCGAATCGTCGGCGACCATCTCGTACGTGCGGAGCGGCAGCTTCTTCGCGCTCGCCAGCGACTCGAGCGCTTCGATCGTCGCACGCTCGGCGCCCATGTCCTGCACCTCGGTGAGTCCCCACTTGTTGCTCTCCGCCGCCGCAGCGCGAAGGCGTTCGGAGCGCTGCGCGACAGTGAGCTGCGGCACCGCGCGACCAACCAGACCCATCGCGTTGTCGACGAACACGCCGGTCGGATTTCCCTTCGCGTCGCGCACCACGCGGCCGCCCGTCGGATCGGGGGTCTTCGACGTGATCCCGGCTGCGCGCATCGCGGCGGCATTGGCCAGAACCGCGTGTCCGTCGACGCGGTCGAGGAGCACCGGATGATCGGGCACCGCGCGCGACAGCGCATCGTTCGACGGGAATTCCTTCACCGACCACCGATTCTGATCCCATCCATTACCAAAGATCCACTCGCCTGCCTTCGCGCTCTTCGCGCGCGCAGCGACGCGCGAGATGACCTCCTCGTACGATGACACGCCGTCGAGGTCGACGCTCTCGAGTGCCTGGCCGAGCCCCAGGAGATGCGCGTGCGCATCGATGAAGCCTGGGTACACGGTGGTGCCGCGGAGGTCGAGCAGCTGCGTGCGCGGCCCCTTGAACGACATGGCGCCACGCGTAGAGCCGACGAAGACGAACTTCCCGTCGCGCACCGCGAACGCCTCGACGACGGGGCGCGTCACGTCGACGGTGTAGATCCTGGCCCCCGTCACGATGAGATCGGCAGGCGGGGAAGCCTGCGCGAGTGAATGCACGGGCGCGAGGAGCATCAGGGCAGCGACGGTCGCACGAAGTCTCGTCATGTTCACGCGGGGCGAATGATGTAGATGTGCACGAAGCTGACCGACACCGACCCCTCAACAACGGCCGACGCGCAGCGCTTCACCGAACAGCTACGAACATCGCCTGCCGCGAACCCTCCGGGAAGGCTCGTCTGGAGCAAGTGGCAAGAAGAGATGCTATTGCCGAGTCCGTTCCCCATACGGTATCGTGTCCACCGGCAACGTGCCATCTCGCGGATCGAACTGAAATCGACAGCAGGAGCCTTTGAGATGCGTTCAATGGAGAGCCTGTAATGAGCCAACGCTCGATCCTCTTCGCACTTCTTCTCACATTGCCCCAAGCGCTCGTAGCGCAGCGCGGCGGCCCCGCGCCATCCGCGGAAACGGAGATCGACTCACTTCCGGACATTGCCATTCACGGACGGCATCCAACCGGCTGTCTCGCGACGCTGGCACCTCAGAGCATGCATCGCGAGCCCGTGTTTCTGGACGCAACCATGCCGCCCCACACGGACAGTGTCTTCAATCTGCAGGCCGACCTGATCGCGCAGGATGTCGCGGCCGAGATGCGGAGAGCGCTGGGCGCACGCGGCGAGGATGCGCCGATCGCGGACGGGAAGCTTTCGTGGTATTCGGTGCCGGCACAGATCGTCGTGACCGCTACGCGCGCGGGTGAGATGCGGTGGCGGGCGCGCGGCATCATCGATGACTCGAGCGCGACGTCGCTGCTCGCACATGCATTCGATTCGGTTCGGGCGCGAGGGACGATGCTGATGATCTGGCCCGACGACAACACGGCCGACTCCGTGCTGTTTCGCTTGACGCTCGTCGCTCAGCCCGCCGACTCGAAGGACGTGATCTATCCGCATTCGCTCGCCCGCGTGAAGTTCACCGCCTTCTTTCTTTCTGTGCCCGACGAGACGCCCCCACGACCCGCGGACGGGCAGCCTCCGCCGAAGTATCCGGAGTACAATGAGCGTGAGCGCGTCGCGGGCGATCTCCTGATGCGCATAGTGATCGACAGTGCGGGACGCGTGGAGCCCGCGAGCATTCACGATGTTTGGCCGAGCGACCGGCCGCGTCTCGCAGGAGATTTGGGTCGCTACTACGACGCCTTCGTGGCCTCCGTGACAGCGTGGGACAAAAATGTGAAGTTCACTCCGGCGCGCGTTGGAGTATGCCCGGTGCGCGCGGCGGCACTACAGCCGATGCGCTTCGTGACGCGTTAATACAATGGCTAAGGCGTAGGTGACCATGTTGCCGACGTCGTGGGCGACGATGTCGACCTGCTGAATCTCGAGCGCGTCGAGCACGCCGGCGAGATCGTGACCCAGCGTCTTCTGCTCGTAGCCGCCCTTCGTAATCGGCGAGAGGCCCATGCCGCGAGGGTCGGGGATGATCACCATGTGATCGACGACGAGCTTCTTCGCGAGCGCAACCCACAAGTCGCCGGTCTCAAATGTAGCCGTGCTGCATGAGAACTGCCGGCCCCTTCCCGCCAATCCGCACGTGAAGTGAGGTGCCGTTGGTGGAAATTTCCTGAACGCGAAAGCCCGCGGGGAGCGGGGCGACCTGAGCGGAGACTGCACTATCGCCGAGGGCAATCAGCGCGACCGTCAAGGCGGCAACAGCGTCCCGGGAAATTTTCATTTCCTACACTATATCGGCCCGGCGATGATCGCGAGTTTCCCGAACGGGTAGCCTGCACCCAACCGGAAACTCCGAGTCACATCACGCGTGGCACGGGCGTCCCGCGGCGGCAGTGTCTGCATTTGCGTGCGCGATCGACTGGGTGGTCTGATCGATCAGCCACGCGGCGCCGCGGGAGGACATGTGGGCGGTGAGCGTGGTATCGCGACCGAGGCCCTTGAGCTCGACCACTCGCGTGTCGACGGCGCGCTGCAGCTTTACCGAGACCACCTGCACTTCCCACTCGGCGATCCATGGGCCGATGCGGTCAAGGCGGCTCAGCAGCACCCAGTCGGCGTGCTGCGCTGCGCCCCACTCGGCGACCACATCCGAGTGCTCCCACAGATAGGAGGATCCCGGATGATCGGCAGTGACCGACGGCGCCGAGCCGGGGGTCACGGGGTAGCCGCAACCCGCCAGTCTCGCTCGCGCCTGCTCGGTGAGCTGGATGATCGCGGCGGAATCTTCCCGCGTGTCCGCGTTCGCCGACAGGTTGTGCAAAAGCACCGGCGCGACGGCGACCGTCGGTCGCTGTGGCGCGGGCCCGGCCGCGCTCAGGAGAAGGGCCGTGAGAATTGCGAGAGGATGAATACGTTCACGCGTCATGGATTCTTCTTCGGCGGCGAGGGCGTCGCGGTTCGCTTGGACTCCGAAGCATCGCACGATGAAGACCACTTCGCACGCGACGCGGTCACCCCGGCGTCTGGAGCGCCGGGAGGATCGCCGTGTTCTGCCCGTTCACGATCATCCACTTCGAGTCGGCGCCCTTCTTCAGCACGTAGACCATGAGCGTGCGCAGCACACCCTTTCCCTCCGCTCCGGTCTCGCTGGGCTGAATTCCCGGTGGGAGCGCCGTGTAGCCCGACACCGCGTGCTCGTAGTGCGCGATCGCCAGCTCCGGTGTCACGAAGATGACCTTGCGCACCGTCACCACATCGTACGAGTCCTTGAAGATCGACGCGAAGATTCGCGTCGTGATCCCCTCGATCGCCGTCTTTCCGCTGAAGGGCGTTCCGAGGATGTTAATAAACTCGGCCGTCGGGACGAAGCGGCTCGCCCAGCCCGCAGCGTCGTGGCGGTTCCAGGCCGCGGCCTGATCGTCGATGATCGCGCGGATGTCGGTTTCGGCGTCCGCAGGTGCCGCTGGATGATCCGTGCTCATGAGGCGTGTCCTTTGTGCGAGTAGGGTGGGGTAGTAGACGGTGGGCGCGAGCGAGAAGATCGCGGCGGCAAGGATGGCGGTCCTGGAGACTGACATGGGAGCTCCCGTGGTTCGTGGCACTGCATGAGCCTTATGGCACTGTTGTGTCATAACACAATCTAGTATACTTTTCCACCATGGCAACCACGAAGTCATCCGGCGAGCGGGTACAGCAGAAGGGACGCACCCGAAGCGCCCTCCTCTCCGCCGCGATCACACTGGTCTCGGCGGGAAGCGCGCCCTCCGTCGCCGAGGTAGCCGACGCGGCGAAAGTCTCGCGTCGAACCGCGTATCGCTATTTCCCTACACAGGAGCAGCTGCTCGTCGAGGCATCGCTCGAGGGCGTGCGCGGCATCATTTCCGGCGCAATCGAGGGAAACGGGGGGGTTGGCAAAGCGGGCAAGGGCGCGGCAGATATCGAGGCCCGCCTCGACCGCGTCGTGCACGCGATGCAGCAGAGCGCCGCCGAGAACGAGCAGCTGCTGCGCTCGATGATCCGGCTCACCGTCGGCACGCGCCCCGACCCGAAGCGCCTCAAGCGCGGATATCGCCGGATCGAGTTGATCGCGCAGGCGCTCGCGCCCGCGAAGAAGGAGCTCTGGAAGCGCCGCTATGAACGGCTCGTCTCCGCCCTCTCGCTGTGCATGGGGATCGAGGCGCTCATAATTCTGCGTGATCTGCGAGGGCTCTCGGAGAACGACGCCGAGGATGTGTCGCGCTGGGCGGCGCGCACCCTGCTCCGCGAATCGCTCCTCGAGGCTGCGCCGAAGAGGAAAAGGAAGTAGCGCCCCGCGCCCTACTCGTGCCGGATCGCCTCGATCGGGCTCATTCGCGATGCGCGGAGCGCCGGATACGTCCCGAACGCGAGTCCGATCAGGAGCGCACTTCCCACCGCGACGAGAATCGTCATCCACGAGAAGCCCGCGTGGAAGAACGGGGCATTCGCCGACGCCCTGATGATCGCCGTGACACCGAACGCCGCGATCAGCCCGAGCACCACACCGATCGCGCTCCCGGCGCCCGAGATCGCGACGGACTCCGTGAGAAACTGCAGCAGCACATCGCGACGCTGCGCGCCAATCGCCTTCCGCACACCGATCTCGCGCGTCCGCTCCGTCACGCTCGCGAGCAGCACGTTCATGATCCCGATCCCGCCAACCAACAGCGAGATTCCCGTGAGCGCGGCCATGAACATCTTGAAGATCAGAATTCCCTGCTCCGCCTGCTCGACGCGCGCCTTCTGCGTGTGAATGTCCAGCTTCTCCAGACGTGCATAGTGCTGCGCCGCCCAATCCTCGGCGTTCGCCTTCAGCTGGTCCACGCCCTCCACCGATGAAGCGCGCAGCAGCATCGTCGCGGGGCGCGGAGGATCCGACGGCGGGAAGATCTTGCGACCCGTCTGGAACGGTATGTACGCGTCGTAGCCGACCTCGCCCGCGTACGCCTGGAGTACGCCGATCACGCTCATCGCGACGCCATTCACGCGCACCTGCTGATTGATGAGCCGTCGCGGATCGGCACCGGCGACGAGCTCGCGCGCGAGCTTCTGACTCAGAATCACGACGGCCAGCCCATGCTCGGCCTCGACGTCGGTGAAGAACCGTCCCTCGGTGAGCCTCATGTGATGAAACTCATCCGCGCGCGAGAGCACTCCGGAAACCCCCGTCGCGCGCCGCTTGCCGTTGTGCGGATAGTCGACCATCACCCCGGCCTTCTCGAAGAGCGAGACGCCGGTCGCGCCGGTCGCCGCAGCGGCCTGCGCCGCATCCGCAGGGGTGAAGATCGGATAGCCCTTCACCGGTATGTGCTCGCCGTCGATGTCGCGATACGTTCGCGCCGCGACGGTCACCGTCTGCACATCGGTGAGCTGCTCGAGCTGCGCACGAGCGGCGGCCTGCATGCCGTCGCCCAGCGAGAGGACGGCGACGAACGACGCGACGCCGATGATCACGCCGAGTGTGGCGAGCAGCGTGCGTAGCGGATTGGCGAGGAGGGCGTCGCCGCCAATGCGGAGGGCTGTGGCGGTGGCTGTGGCGGTGGCGGCGGCGTAGCGGGACATGTGGGGAGTCGGGGAAGTAGATACGATGAACTATACGGCGATTCACTTTATACGGCAAAGTACTTCAGAGAGTTTCGCCCCGAGCCTCCCCCGCGCGCCTATGCCTCGATGATCACCTTGAGCGCCTTCGTCTTCGCCGCGTTGCCGAACGTCTCGTACGCATCGAGAATCGCGTCGAGCTTGAAGTGGTGCGTGATCAGCTTCGTCGGGTCGATTCGCTTCGCGACCAGTGTCCTGAGCAGCATCGGCGTGCTCACGGTGTCGACGAGGCGGGTGGTGAT
The DNA here is from genome assembly GCA_013697785.1 of Gemmatimonadaceae bacterium. Taxonomy (GTDB): domain Bacteria; phylum Gemmatimonadota; class Gemmatimonadetes; order Gemmatimonadales; family Gemmatimonadaceae; genus FEN-1250. The sequence continues at coordinate 3,994 of JACCWE010000165.1, read as the reverse complement.
CATGAGATTGCGGTCCCACAACGACTCGAGATGCAAAGTCACCTTCGTGCCGTGAACGCCGATGTTGGCAAGATGCCCGCCGGTGGCGACGAGCTTCTCGCAGAGCTCGAAGGTCGCTGGAAGTCCCACCGCCTCGATCGCGGTGTCCACGCCGCGTTGGTTCGTCAGCTTCATCAGCGCCTCCACTGCCTTGCCATCCGCGCTATTGATCACCGCCGTCGCTCCGAGACTCTTGGCGACTGCGAGCCGGTTGTCGTCGAGATCGATCATGATGATCTCGGCCGGTGAATAAAACTGCGCCGAGAGCAGCGCGGACAGTCCGATCGGCCCGGCGCCCACGATCGCCACGGTGCTCCCGGGCTCGATCCTTCCGTTGAGTACTCCACACTCGAAGGCCGTCGGCAGAATGTCGCTGAGCATGACCATCGCATCGTCGCTTACGCCCTCGGGGATGTTATACAGGCTCAGGTTCGCGTGAGGGGTGCGCACGAACTCGGCTTGCGTCCCATCGATCGTGTTGCCGAGGATCCATCCGCCGGTGGTGCAGTGCGAGTACATGAGCCTTCGGCAATACTCGCATGTGCCGCACGCACTGATGCACGACACCATCACGCGATCGCCCACCTTGAATGCCGTGACCGCCGCGCCAACCGAATCGACGACGCCGATCCCTTCGTGGCCGAGGATGCGCCCGGGGACGCAGCTGGGCAGGTCGCCTTTGAGAATGTGGAGGTCCGTTCCACAGATCGTCGTGTGGCTCATCTTCACGATTGCGTCTGTCGGCTCTTTGATCTCCGGCTTGGCGTGATCGATGAGAGCCTTCTTACCTGGGCCCTGATATACGAGTGCTTTCATTGGTGCCTTCCGCGTGGATGACATGAGTGTCGCAGCGGACCTGGCGACCGTCATGCGAGGCGGAGGGCCCGCGCAGTCGCAGCGCGGGACGAAGCACCGTCGATTCCTACGTCGGCACTTAGTGTGCCGTTTTGTACATAAAGCGCGCTCGCAGCGCCCGCTCTCCGGTGGCGGAGAAGATCACGGTGCGTGTCTTCCTCGCGCGGGTCGCCCACTTCCTCGCGAAGAACCCTTCGAGGAGTGCAGCGCCGAGCGCGCCGGCGAGATGCGGGCGGCGCACGCTCCAGTCGAGACAGGCGAGACACAGCGGCCGTCGCCGACTCTCGAGCGCGTCGAGATCGACGCCGAAGTCGCGCGCGAAGCTCTCGCCTTTTTCGGTGAGCGTGAGCTCGCGACCATCGCCGCGGATGCATCCCTGCTGACGAAGGCTGTCGTACACCAGCACACCGAGGTCGCCGGCGAGATGGTCGTAGCAGATGCGCGCCTTTCGCATCGCCACATCGGCGGGTCCCGAGTCGACGTGCACCGCGCCCAGGCGGTGGGCGAGGCCGACAAGCGTCTCGATGACTGTCCCGACTTCGTGGTTCGCGAGGCGAAAGTACCGGTGTCGCCCCACGCTCTCGACGTCGACGAGCTTCGCATCGACGAGCTTCGAGAGATGGATGCTCGCGGAGCTCCTCGAGACATTCGCGGCGCGCGAGAGCTCGGTGGCGGTGAGCGCGCGGCCGGTCATCATCGCGACGAGGATAGTCGCGCGCGCGTGGTCGCCGATCAGTTTCGCGATCGTGGCGATGTCGGGGGTCTCATGGCTGTCGTGCATGGTTTGATGATAGTAAAACCATTCACGTCAAGCAAGATCGTAACATGCGTCATCGCAAACAGAGAGACCGCATGTCCATTACCGTCTTCATCCGCTACCAGATCGACCCGTTTCAGCTCGATGCGTTTTCCCGCTATGCCGAAAATTGGTCGACGATCATCCCGCGTTGCGGTGGCGATCTCATTGGTTACTTTCTCCCACATGAAGGAACGAACGACATCGCCTTTGCCCTCATCTCCTTCGAGTCGCTCGCCGCGTACGAGAGCTATCGCGCGCGGCTGCGTACGGATCCCGACGCGAGGGCGAACTTCGATTTCGCCGTCGCCAATCGCATTATCCTGCGCGAGGAGCGCACCTTCCTCCGCGGCGTTCCGAGCACGCTCACGCGGCACAAGGGATAGTTGACGCGAGTCCTCCTCCTCCCTGGTCTCTACAACTCCGGCCCCGAGCATTGGCAGTCGCACTGGGAGCGCGAGCTTCCTGACGCCGTGCGCATCGTGCAACGCGACTGGGACAATCCGGTGCGGGAGGAGTGGGTCGCGACCCTCGAGGAAGCGGTCGCCGAGTTCGGCTCGGATGTCGTGCTCGTCGGCCACAGCACCGCATGCGCGCTCGTGGCATTCTGGGCCGGCCAGTCCGCGCACACGGTTCGCGGCGCGCTGCTCGTAGCGCCGAGCGATACGGAGGCGGCGAGCTACCCAGCCGGCCCCACGGGTTGGGCGCCGATGCCGACAGCGAGACTCTACTTTCCCACGATCGTCGTCACGAGCACCGACGACGAATACGTCACGCTCTCACGCGCCACCGACTTCGCGCGCGCCTGGGAAAGCCGCCTCGTCGACATCGGGCCCGCCGGCCACATCAACTCGGCCAGTGCACTCGGGAGCTGGCCGCGGGGGAAGAAGCTGCTCGCCGAGCTGACGGGCGCTCCCGCGAGCTGAGGTCGAGCGGTCGCCGAGAGTGCCGGCGGCGGGGGCGAAGGCTCCGTCATGGCGCAGCTGCAACATTCTGCGCACGAGATCTCCCCTCGCCGCGTCCCTCCCCCGCTTTCGACATCGAATCCAATCTATGGCATAGCCAATGCACTTGTGTCGGCTACTCAGTGCCGGGAGGGGGCATGCGATACGACGCGAACGAACAGGGTAGTGCGCTCAGCGATCATCAGAAATTCGGCGGAAGCGAAGGAATTCGGGCCTCTGCAGTTGATGCGGAGCACACCGTCGAACATGTGGTTTCGGAGGCCAAGGCGTCGATCAGCGACGCGAGTGAGACCATGCAGGAGCGTGCGGGTCAGCTCAAGACGAAGTTGGCAGACAAGCTCGAAGGCGGCGCAGCGGCCGTGCGATCACGGACGGCAGAGACCAGCGGTCTGGACAGCGCTGTCTCAACCACCAAGGAGAAGCTTGCTGGAGCTGGGGAGCGTGTGGCTTCGGGAATGGAAGACACCGCGGGTTGGCTGCGCGGCACGGACATGGCTTCCATGCAGCGTAGTCTCGAAAAGCAGGTGAAAGAGAGTCCGGCGCGAACACTCCTGATTGCAGCGGGCGTCGGTTATCTGCTCGGACGCGCGTTCAAGGGCCGGGACGGCTGATGATCGAGCAAAGCTCCCGGTCCAACGGCTCGAGCATCGGCTCGTTGGTCCATGCTCTAGTCGATGGGTCGCGGAGCTTGCTGCGTCAGGAATGGCGCCTAGCAAAGTTGGAATCCGCGGCGCTTGCGAAGGAAATCGGACTGGGGTTGGCGGAGATCGCCGTGGGTGGTGTTTGCCTCGCCCTCGGCAGTCTCGCCTTGATCTTCGGCTTGGTCCTCGCACTGGCGGAGTCTTGGGTAACAGCACACGTCATCCTTACGATTGCCTTGGGCGTGGTGGTGGTGAGCCTGTTCGTTGCATGGCTCGCGAAGAAAGGCCTTGCACTCCTCGTCGAGACGACTGATCCTGGCGAGCATCCACGGGAGATCGAGATATGGCCGAAACAGCAGCGGACGTTCGCCGCGACATCGAAGTAACTCGCGGAAGAATGTCTGACACGATTGCTCAGCTGGAACGAAAGTTCGACATCAAGGAGATGGTTCACAACAATCCACTTCCTGCCTTGGCCATCGCCGCTACAGCGGGCTTCTTGTTCTCGCGAAATTCGCGGCACGGGAAGCAGGTCGCGGGAGCTGCCATGAGCGGTTTGGTCGGGCGCGCTTCAGTTGGCGGTGTCGTTAACGGAGTCGCTGAAAAACTCTTCGGCGGAGTTGCGGATGTTTTGGGCCAGAAAGTCGATGGCTGGGTGGATGATTTTCGCCAAGTCATCGCTCCGGAAGCGGGCCGCG
>JACCWE010000163.1 GCA_013697785.1 Gemmatimonadaceae bacterium | reverse complement strand
GCCCTGCGCATCGCGGCGAGCGCGCGCCGATCCTCCCGTCCGAGCGCGCTCGAGTCGGTCGCGGCCAGCTGCACCACGAGTGGCGCGCGAACCAGCCCGTACATCCTTTTCATCGACGCGAGCGAGTGCCCATCCAGGTCGGCCGCTGCGCCGCGCGCGCTCGTCACTCCCAACCGGTCCTTCACGACGTGGAGCACGTGGAAGGCAGACTCGGCACGCGCGAGCGCCTCGGGCGCGCGCACGGACGCGGGCACGGACGCGGGCACGGACGACGTCGAGGGTGAGCCTTGCACCGCGTGATGGCATGCGCCGGCCGCGACGAGGAGCGGTAGAACAAAGCGAAGCGACCGGCGATGCATGCAGCTCCGCGGGAGAATTGTGCAGTGAGCGCGAGCGGCTAAGATGCCCGACGAAGTGACTCTCCGCCACCGCTCACCCGTCGTGCCGCGCCTCCGTTTCCGCTATGATGCGTGATGACCGAGCGACTCTACTACACCGACGCATATCTCCGCGCCTTCGATGCCCGCGTCGTCGATCGCGCCGCGGACGATCGCACTCTCTATCTCGATCGCACCGCCTTCTATCCGACATCCGGCGGCCAGCCCTTCGACACCGGCACCCTCGCCGGCATCGCGGTCACCGACGTCGTCGACGAGGGCGAGCGCATCGCGCACGTCCTCGCCGCGCCGGCTCCGCGCGACATCCAGACCGTGAGCGGCATCGTCGACTGGAGCCGCCGCTTCGACAATATGCAACAGCACACGGGACAGCACCTGCTCTCAGCGATCTTCGCCGACCGCTTCGAGCTCAACACGGTGAGTGTGCACTTCGGCGCGACTTCATCCACGCTCGATCTCGACGAGGAGTTCGTCTCGCAGAAGACGCTTCTGGCCGCCGAGGATCTCGCGAATCTCGCGATCGCCGAGCCGCGCGAGGTGTCCGTGTACTTCGAGAGCGCAGCAACGGCCACCGGTCTTCGCAAGGCCGCGCCGCGCGAAGGCGATCTCCGCATTGTCGACATAGCATCGCTCGACAAGAGCGCGTGCGGCGGTACCCACGTGCGCACCACCGCCGAGATCGGGGCGCTCCTCATTCGCGGCACGGAGAAGGTCCGCAAGACGACGCGCGTCGAGTTCGTATGCGGCCTCCGCGCCGTTCGCGCCGCGCGCGCCGACCACGAGCTCGTCACCACTCTCGCGCAAACGCTCTCGGTCGCCCCGGGGGAGCTGGTAGCGAAGAGCAAGTTACAGGGCGACGAGCTCCGCGCCGCGCAGTCCGCTCGCCGCGAAGCCGCGACCGCGCTCGACGGCTATCGAGCCCGCGAGCGCTTCGACGCCACTACTCCCGATTCCGCGGGGCGCCGCCTTTTTATCGAGCGCCGCCCCGGCGCCGCCCCCGACGCCCTCAACGAGCTTCGCGCCCTCGCTCAGGCCACCATCGCGCTCGGCGACGCTCTCTTCGTCGGCACTCTCGAATCGCCGCCCACCATGGTCGTTGCCTCGAGCGTCGCCACCCTCGACGCCGGCGCCGCTCTCAAGAAAATCCTCGTCGAGCACGGCGGACGCGGCGGCGGCAACGCCCGCATCGCCCAGGGCACTGTCCCCACCCCCAGCGCACTCGACACCGCCGTCGCGGCCGCGACCGCTCTGCCGTAGCAAGCCGCCTCCCCGGCTAACTGGCGCGACGCCACGCAGCGGTTCATTTTCGTGAGACCCACCCCCACACAGGATCCACCTCGCATGCACGTGCCCGCCGCTCGCATCGTGTCCGGCCTCGCCGCCGCCGCTCTTCTCGTCGCCGCCACACCCGCGACTCAGCCCACCCTCCTCGGCTTCACCGACGGCTCGAGCAAGACCGAGCGCGAATGGGAGGAAAAGTTCAAGGCGATTCCGCAGCCGGCGAATATGCGCGCAGCGATGCAGCGACTCACGGCGCGACCACACCACGTCGGCTCGCCGTACGACAAGGACAACGCCGAGTGGATCCTCGCGCAGTTCAAGAGCTACGGACTCGACGCACACATCGAGACCTTCGACGTCCTCTTCCCCACGCCCCTCGAGCGCGCGGTGGAGCTCGTGTCGCCTACGCGCTTCGTCGCGAAGCTGCAGGAACCCGCGCTCCCGCAGGATCCGACGTCGAATCAGAAGGCCGAGGCGCTCCCGACGTACAACGCCTACTCGATCGACGGCGACGTCACCGCGCCGCTCGTCTACGTCAACTACGGAGTTCCCGCCGACTACGAGGAGCTCGCGCGCCACAACATCTCCGTGAAGGGAGCGATCGTGATCGCGCGCTACGGCGGCTCGTGGCGCGGCATCAAGCCGAAGGTCGCGGCCGAGCACGGCGCCGTAGGGTGCCTCATCTATTCCGACCCGCGCGATGATGGCTACGCCGGTGGCGCAGTATTCCCCAACGGTCCGATGCGCCCGGCCGACGGCGTGCAGCGCGGCAGCGTCGAAGACATGCCGATGTATCCGGGCGATCCACTCACCCCGGGCGTCGGCGCGACGAAGGATGCGAAGCGCCTCCCGATCTCCGAAGCGAAGACGCTGACGAAGATTCCGGTGCTCCCGATTTCCTACGGCGACGCGCAGCCCCTCCTCTCCGCGCTCGGCGGACCACTCGTGCCGAACAGCTGGAAGGGTGGACTTCCAATCACCTACCGCTTCGGCGCCGGACCCGCGAAGGTCCATCTCAAGATCAAGTCGACGTGGACGCTCAAGCCACTCTTCGATGTCATCGCGACGATCCCGGGCAGCTCCGAGCCCGATCAGTGGGTGATTCGCGGCAACCATCACGATGCGTGGGTGAACGGCGCCGAAGATCCGATCGCCGGCCTCGTCCCCGAGCTCGAGGAGGCGCGCGCGCTCGGCATTCTGCTCAAGCAGGGATGGCATCCGAAACGCACCCTCATTTACGCGGCGTGGGACGGCGAGGAGCCTGGACTGCTCGGCTCCACCGAGTGGGCCGAGGCGCACGCGGATGAGCTGCGTACCAAGGGCGTCGCCTATCTCAACAGCGACACCAACGATCGCGGCTATCTCGGTATGGAAGGCTCGCACATCCTCGAGAAATTCATCAACGGCGTCGCACGCGACATCGACGATCCGGAAACGCATCTCACGGTGTGGAAGCGGCTACAGGCGGCGACCATCCAGAACGGAAGCGCCGAGGAACGGAAGGATGCGCGCAGTCGCGCCGATCTCCGCATCGGCGCACTCGGCTCCGGCTCCGACTTCACGCCGTTCCTTCAACACCTCGGCGTTCCATCACTCAACCTCGGCTACGGCGGCGAGGATGACGCGGGGATCTATCATTCGATCTACGACGACTTCTACTGGTACACGCACTTCAGCGACACGTCGTTCGTCTATGGCCGCGCGCTCGCGCAGACGGTGGGGACGGCGTCGATGCGTCTCGCCGATGCGGACGTGCTTCCGTACGACTACACGAACCTCGCCGAGACGGTGCACGGCTATATTGATGAGCTCCAGAAGCTCGCCAGCGGCGCCGCCAACGCTGCACGCGAGCGCAATCTCGAGATCGAAGAGGGGAGCTTCACCGCCACGAACGATCCCCACACGCCGACGATCGCTCCTCCGGCGCTGGTGGTTCCTCCGCACATGTCGTTTGCCGCGCTCGAGAACGCGGCCGATTCGCTGACCAAGGCAGCCGAGCATTACAGCCAGGCGTACGACCGGGCCATGTCGAGCGGCGATGCGGAGCGGGCGAAGTCGTCGCTTGCGGCGGTGGATGCGATCCTCGCACACAGCGAGCATCTGTTCACCGACTCGAAGGGGCTTCCTATGCGCCCGTGGTTCCAGCATCTGCTGTACGCACCCGGCTTCTACACGGGTTACGGCGTGAAGACCGTCCCCGAGGTGCGCGAAGCGATCGAGCAGAAGAAATACGGCGACGTTGACGCGGCGGTCACGCGCGTCGCGGGCGTCGTGAACGCAGAGGCTGCGCTCGTGGAATCCGCCGCGAGCGCGCTCGGCAAGGGTCAGTAGCACAGCTGATTAGTATTTAGCGATGGAAGACTCACCGATCGACCCCGGCAATCTGCCGCCACCTGGCGAGCTCCTCGATGGAGAGCTCGACATGGTCGCGAGCGCACAAGGCGAAACCGAGCTCGCACCGCTGATGCTCGCCACGACCTCTCCGCTGCGCGTCGCGTTTCAGGGAGAGGCCGGCGCATTCAGCGAGGAGGCCATCGTTCAGCTCTGGGGAGCTGAGGCCGAGCCGGTGCCAATGCGAACCTTCGCTGACGTCATGGACGCCGCGGAAACCGGCTCCGTGGAATACGGGCTCCTTCCCATCGAGAGCACGCTGATGGGAGGCGTCGACAGCGCGTACGACTTACTCGCAATGCACGAGCGCCTTCTGATCACGGCAGAGACGGTGGTGGCGATTCGCCTCTGCATGCTCGGCATCCCCGGCGCAACGCTGGCCGACATCACGCAGCTCCACAGCCATCCGCTCATGCTCGCGCAGTGCGCGCACTTTCTGGAGCGCTACAAGCACATCACGCCGGTGCCGTCGTGGGACACGGCTGGCGCCGCGCGCGCAGTGATGCAAACGGGCGACCCCACACGTGCCGCGGCGGGCAGCATGCGCGCCGCGGATCGATTCGGGCTGGAGATGCTCGCCGAGGGAATCGAAGATCGCGCCGATACGCAGATGCGCTTCCTCGCCGTCGCGCGCGACGCGGTGCAGGTGCCGGTGGGGAGTCCGGTGCGCAGCACGGCGCTCTGCACCGTTCGCGACGTGGCGGGCGGGCTGATCGCGGCGCTGCAGCCGCTCGCCAAAGGTGGCTTCAACGTGTCGCATTTCGTCGCGCGTCCCACACGCGAGCCGTGGCGCTACATGTACTACATCGAGTTCGAGCACGACGCGGGAGATCCCGAAGCGGGGCATGCGCTCGAGGCTGTACGGAAAGCGAGCCTCACCTATCGTCTTCTCGGGACTTTTCCGCGGTGGACCTCAGGGGCGGGCCCCGACGAGGATCCGCTCATCTCGTGAGCACCGCGACGTCCACGCCACTCACCGCTCGTCGCGCGTGGCTTGCCCTCGGGGCGCACTACGATGCGATACGCGATGTGCATCTGCGTGAGCTCTTCGCCGCCGATCCGGAGCGCGGCACGCGCATGACCGCGGAGGGCGCGTCGCTGTTCCTCGACTACTCGAAGCATCGTGCCACTCCCGAGACGCTTTCGCTCCTCGCCGATCTCGCGCGCGAGTGCGGACTGTCGGAGAGAACGAAAGCGATGTTCTCCGGCGAGAAGATCAACGTCACGGAGAATCGCGCGGTGCTGCATGTCGCGCTGCGCGCCGCGCGCGGCACGACGATCAGCGTCGACGGAGTGAACGTCGTTCCGCTCGTGCACGAGGTGCTCGACCGCATGCGCGCATTCACGACGGCGGTGCGCGACGGCGCGTGGAAGGGCTTTACCGGCAGGCAGATCCGGAACGTCGTCAACATCGGCATCGGCGGCTCCGACCTCGGCCCCGCGATGGCGCATCGCGCGTTAGCCCACTACAGCAAGCGCGACCTCACCGTGCGCTTCGTCTCGAACGTCGACGGCACCGACTTCGCGGAGGCGACGCGCGATCTCGATCCGGCCGAGACGCTGTGCATCGTGTCGTCGAAGACGTTTACGACGATCGAGACGATGACCAACGCCGCTCGCGCGCGTGAATGGCTCGTTGGAGCGCTCGGCGACGAGCGCGCGGTCTCGCGCCACTTCGTCGCCGTGTCGACGAACGAGAGTGCGGTGCGGAAGTTCGGCATCGATCCCGCGAACATGTTCGGCTTCTGGGACTGGGTCGGTGGCCGCTACTCGATGGACTCGGCCATCGGCCTCTCGACGATGCTCGCGATCGGCGCCGACAACTTCGATGCGATGCTCGGCGGCCTTCGAGCGATGGACGAGCACTTCAGGGATACGCCGTTCGAAAGAAATCTCCCCGTCATCATGGGGATGCTCGGGATCTGGTACGCGGATTTCTTCGGCGCTCAAAGCGCGGCGGTGCTCCCCTACGATCAGTATCTCGCGCGCTTTCCGTCGTATCTGCAACAGCTGATAATGGAGAGCAACGGAAAATCGGTGACGCTCGGTGGCGACCGCGTGCGTTATGCGACGTCGCCCGTGATCTGGGGCGAGCCGGGGACCAATGGCCAGCACTCGTTCCATCAACTGCTGCATCAGGGCACGTCGCTGATTCCGGTCGATTTCATCGCCTTCACGAAGCGGCTCAATCCGAGCGCTGCTCAACATGACTTGCTCATAGCGAACATGCTCGCGCAGGCGGCGGCTCTCGCCTTCGGGAAGACTGCGGCGGAGGTGCGAGCCGAGGGAACAGCGGAGGCGCTGGTCGCCCATCGAGTGTTCGAAGGGAACCGCCCGTCGAGCGTGATCCTTGGCGACAAGCTCACGCCTGCGACGCTCGGCGCGCTCATCGCACTGTACGAGCACTTGGTGTTCACGCAGGGTGTGGTGTGGGGAATCGACTCCTTTGACCAGTGGGGGGTCGAGCTCGGAAAGACGCTCGCCAATCGCATTGCGGCCGACCTGACGCCCGGGGCCGATACCACGCCCTTGCATGACTCGTCTACTAACGCGCTGATCAGCCGATACAGGGCCGGCCGCGCGCAGTAGAGCTCGGCACGAATGTGCGCGGCTGCAAAGTGCGAGAGAGGGCGTATTTCGCAGCCGCCGAGATTGTGAGGACGGGCGGCGATAAGACGTAACTCCACGCCTTACAGCGAGTTGACGTATCCAGCGCGATTGGTTCGAAAGTCGCATAGCAAGCTCTACCGCGTGGCCGCAACTTCATCCTTCAGCCCTGTCTCGACCCTGTCTTTCATGGCGCGTTACGCCGATTCGGCGCAGAGGCGTGAGCTGGACGACATCATCATCGTCGATCCGGTGACGATGCTCGAGGATGTCGGCCCCGATTCCCGCCCGTCGGCCTCGCGGAGCGGCGCTCCCGTATTGAGCGCGGCGACGCTACTGGCTACGCCCGGCGGCGATCCCGATGCCGTCGCGCTGGCGATGCAGCTCCTCGGTGAGGCAGCCCCACTCGCCGTCACGGCGGATGGAATGTCCTTCACGGTTCCCGGCTGGGAGCTCGGCTCGCAGTCTGCGGACTCGATGGATGCCGACGGGCTCGCGGTGTGGGTTAGCGTCGACATTCTCTTGCTGGAGAACGGCCGCTACGTGGTGCGTGAGCATCGCGCGAGCGAGGGAACGGACGGAATGATCGCGTCCGATTCGAACGGCTCGATCATCGAGAGCGGCGCCGACGTGCGCGCCTTCTGCACAGAGTATACGCCCGATCCGCTGCGCGCCGCGTCGCGCGTGGCCGCGCTGGACAATGCGATGCGCCGCTGGCCACCGCTGCGCACGCCATCGGGACGCGCGCGCAAGACGCCGCTGGTCATCCCGTTCCTCATCGACTAGACCGGCAGCGCGCGGCTCCCGCTAAAAGGTGATGCCGGCGCTGATGGGCACGAACTGCAACGACTTCACTTTTGGGCTCCGAATGGCGTAATCGCCGATGTCCGAGCCGTGGATGATGTTGTGGTAGCGCGCCTCGACGAACCCGCCGAACGTTCCGAGCTGAAATTTGTCGCCCGCACCCGCGTTCACTCCGAACTTCGTCGCTGACTCGTGTGCGTCGCCACCATTTTCCGTGTGGGCGCGCTCTTCGTACACGCCAGCGCCGCCGATCAGATACAGGTGAAGCGGAAGCACACTGGGAAAAGTGTAGACGAGATTCGCTGTGCCATCGACGATCCGCTTTTCGATTGGCTCCGGACAGAAACCGCCACCGGGCGCCAGCGTGCACGCGATCGCTCCCCCCGCTCCCCCCATGTGATGCCATTGCGCTTCGAGTCGAAGGCTCACGGGCACGAGCGGCACCCCGAGATTGACGAATGCCCCGGCGTTCCATCCTGACGCCGTTGCGTCTTTCAGAAGTCCGATTGGAACGGTTGCGCCGGCCATCACGCCCAGCTCCCCACTCAGCTGCCGGATCGACCGCTTCGGATCGCTCGCGAGCCGCACCGCTTCCCGGCGAAACTCCTCACTAAACTTCTGGGGTCCCCGTTTGCGCATCTGACACCTCCTGCT
>JACCWE010000156.1 GCA_013697785.1 Gemmatimonadaceae bacterium | reverse complement strand
CGCTAAAGGGGGGCAATCTCTTCCTTCATGAGCATGCCCGTGCGGCGATGCACATAAAGAATCGGGCTTTCCAGCGGCGGGCATCACGGCTACATGTTTCGAGCGAGCAGACATCATACATCACTTTGACCCGCAACTTCGTATTTATCCTACCGAAGTTCTGCGTCGTGCTCTCCCGGTCCCAGTGCAACCGGCGGCTACGGAATAGGAAAGATCGCCCTTGCCGCTCCGGCTGGGCATCCGGCGCGGCGACACCACGCCGCCGGCGCCATGAAATGCCACCGCAACCGCTCGCCCCGTCGCCTTTCGATGTCCCTGAACGCCCTAGTCGAACTTCCCCAATTCGTAAAAGGTTCTGGGAAATCTGGTCACTTACGCCTGTCGAAAACTGGTCACCCCCAATACGCTCTGGACGCAACACTGCTATTTTTCACGGCGGTGTCTGCGCCCCTATGTAAGTGGTCACTCTTCTTACGGGAAACTTGGATCAGAAGAGTCCTGGTTCGATCCCAGGAGGGGCAACTCGAACACCCGTATCGGCTTAGGCTGATGCGGGTGTTTTGCGTTGCGCTGCCGCTGCCCTTCGGTAGGCACCTCGACCGGACGAGCCGCATCTCACGCGGCGCCAGCGCTGCGGACCGTCGCGCCCTGTATACCTTGACTTACGTAGAACGAAATTCGCATCGGGCGCGAATATGCGATTGGCCCCGGACATTACGATACGACAGCGCGACGAGCTGGAAGGCGCAGGTTTGACACTTCGAGTGATCAAGGATGCGGTGGCGAATCTTCGAGTGATCCAGCCGATTGGATTCACGACGCGCGACGTTTTAGCTACCGCGCTGCTGCTTCGCAGCGAGCGCAGCTGGTGTGTCACACGGACCTGAGTCGTCTACCGCGCCGCCGGTGATTGGAAGTGGAAAGCGCTACTCTGCACGCATCGCCGTCGCGAACTCTTTCGAGCGCGCGGCGTTGTCGAGCGAGTATTTCAGAAACCCGCTCTCGAGCGTGTACTTGTCGTACAAGCTCCGCGCGCGGTAGTTCGTCTCCTTCGTGCTCCAGTACAGTCGCGACCAGCCGCGGCTCCTCATCTCGGCGATCAGCCAGTCGATGAGTTGCTCCCCAACGCCGCCGCCTCGGTGCTCCGGATCGACGAAGAGATCCTGGAGATAGCAGACCGGCGCGAGCTGCGTCGTGCTCTCGTGCGTGAGGTAGTTCGCCATCCCGATGACGTATCCACGCTCGTCCAGCGCGACGATCGCGTTCGCCGGCGACTCAGGATCGTAGATGCGCGCGCGTAAGTGGCTCGTGATCGCTTCGTCGGGCTCGCGCTCGTAGAAGCGCGCGTAGGCATCGAATAGCACGCGCCAGCGCGGGTCGTCGGCGGGAGTGAGCGTACGGATCGTGATCGGTGCTTTGGGCATTGTACGCGGAGGAGGAGAGGACGGCGCGACACAAAGCAGCGCATTCCCGCCCAATCTCAGCAGAAGCGCAGTACCAGGGGAGAGCCAGTTTCTCGAAACGACCTACTCCGCTTCGCGACTACTGCGCGCCGCTCCCCACCACCACGATCTCCACGCGCCGATTCGCCCGTCGTCCAACGATCGTCGCGTTCGTCGCCACCGGCGACACGTGCCCCATAGCCTTCGTCTCGATCCGCCCCGCATCGAGGCCGCCCGCGATCAGCGCCTCGCGCACCGCCTGCGCGCGCGCGTCCGCAAGCGCATCGCCCTTCTCGAGCCTCGCCGTCGAGTCCGCGTAGCCCTGAACCTCGATGTGGTAGCTCGAATAGGTTGCGATCACCGGCGTCAGCTTGCCGAGGTCGCGCGTGGCGACCTTCGTCAGCGTCTTCGGCCCCGCGGCCGTCGTCCCGTTCACGAACGACGCATCGTTGATCGTCACCACGAGCCCGCGCGGCGAGAGCGTCGGCTGCTTGAGCGTGAGCGCTGTTCGGCTCAAGTCCGAGACACTCGCGCTCAGCTTCGTACGCGCCTCGACATCCGCACGCAGCGAATCCCTCGTGCGCGACGCATTTGCAGCCTCGCTCCGCAGCGAGTCCACCTGCTTCGCCGATATCGCAGCGAGCGCCTGCACCGAATCGCGCTGCCGTTGCGTTGCCGCCTCCGATCGCCGCAGCGAATCGAGCCGCAGGTTCCCGAGCTCCGCCAGTTTCCGCAGCGAGTCCGAGCGCACGCGTTCCGCCGCCGTTTCCTTCGCCGACGCGCGGATCGACGCCGCGCGCATCGAGTCCGCGATCTGCGCGGCGAGCAACGATGACCGCTGGATCGAGTCCGAGCGCAGCTTTTCGAGCGCGCGCGTCTGTCCGAGCACCGCCTGCGTGATGCGGAGCGAGTCCGCCGTGCGCGACGAAAGGTCGGTCACCGCACGCACCGAATCGCGCACGCGCAGAGAGTCGCGCAAGGACGCGCTCCGCCCGACGAGCCGTCGCAGCGAATCGGACTCCGCCGTCGCCGACCGCGCCGCGCGCATCAGCGAGTCCGTCCGCAGCCGCTCGGCCTCCGTCTCCGCACGCGATGCTTGCTGGCTCGCGTAGCGGATCGAGTCGACCTGCCGCTGCGCGCGATCAGCCACGGCGCGAAGCGAGTCGGTCTGCCGGCTCGACGAGGAGCGCACCTCGTTCGCAGCAGCCTGCGCTATCCGTACCGAGTCCTGCTGCCGCACCACCTGCGCCTGCATCACGCGCGCCGAGTCGAGTTGCCGCGCGCTGACTTCCTGCGCGCTCGCCGACGCGGCCTTCACGGAGTCGAGCTGCAGCCTGAGTGAATCGGACTGCGTGACCGTCAACAGATTCTGCGCGCGCAGATCCACGATCTCCGCGTGCGAGAGCTGATTCTGCTTGAAGAGCTCATCGCGCTGCCGTTGCGAGAGCGCGACGAGCTGTGTGAGCCGGTACGCATGCAGGCTGTCTGTGACCTGACGATCGTGAATGCGGCTGTCCGCCGCCTCGGCGGCCTGCGCGTCGTGCAGTGCCTGCGTCGCCAGCGCCTCGGCCAGCGCCTGGTTGTGCCCATTCGCAATCGCGGAGTCTGCCGCGTCGATCGATGTGCGCGCGCGCGCCATCTCGGACGGCGCGCGATTGGAGCCGCCGTTGGAATCTACGTTCGTGTAAATGCCCTTCGCCTGTTCGAGCGTCGTGCTCTGGGCGCTCGCACCGCCCGCGAAGATGATGACGAACATGAGTGCGAACAGCGATGGGATCCGGCGCTCCAGCATGATCAACCTCGATGAGAGTCGTATTGAAGTTACACCGTCTGCGGTCCTAGTGTGCAGGAAGTCCGGCCTCGCGCGTCGCGGTGACGACCGCATCCCATGCGGGGCGCGGCGTGCCATTCGCGAGCCGAAGGCCGAGCGTGCACAGATATGCCTCGAACTGCGCGTTGTTGGGAATGCCGTAGTAGTCGCCGAATGCATCACACTCATCCTGCGTGAAGTCGTGCAGGAGAAAGAGATTGATGTACGGCATGCGCGAGCCGTCGATCATCGACCACTGGTCGATCGCGTCCGTGAAAAATGCGGCCTGTTGAGCGTCGCTCGAGCCGAGCAGCGGCGCTGCGGGATAGCCGAGCTCCTGGATGACGACCGGCTTGCTCCCCGCGGCCGCCAGCATCGCGGGGAAGGCCGTGCGAGCAATCGTCGGCGCGTCGACCTGAAAGTCCGTGCCGATCGGATAATACGTGATCATGACCGCGTCGCTGCGCGTGTTGAGCGCCGCCATCTGCGCGTGTAACGAGCCCACGACGCCATCGTAACCGCCGGTGACGCCAACCGTTACTCCGGGCATCTTCGCATGCGCGTAGTCGAGCGCATCTTCGTAGAAGGTGCGGTACTGTGACCACTGATGAGTCGACTGCAGATAGCCGTCGACCTCGTTGCCGATCGAGAGATAGGTGATGCGTCCCGGCAACGCCGCTGCAACCGCATCGATGAGCGCGTGAAAGCGCTGGCGCGTGGCCGCTGCATCGAACGCGCTGTCGGCGAGATCCGCGGGCACCTCCTTCGCGACGGTATTGATCACCTGAATGCCGAGGTAAATGGTCGGCTCGCGATCGCCGCCGTAGTCGAGCTCTCCCACCAGCGGCGAGACGTCGAGCGCGCCAGCAGTGGGCTCGAGCTCCTTCCACGTTGCCGCGATGAGCTGGCCGCGCGCGCCCGCGTTGTACACCAGATCGAAGGCCGCCACGAAGTCGTTCTGCGTGGGCGGCGGGATCTGGCGTGGCGATGTGCTGATAGACAGCACCTTGCTCCGCGCGATCGGCGTGACGCCATCGGAGCCGCAGGCCGCTGCGGCGGCGAGGAGCAGAAAGCCAGCGAGTCGTGCCGCGAAGACGGTCAAGTGGGTTCCTCCTCCGTAGGGGGCATTGAGGCACGGATTGATACACTTCCATCTGTAACCAAATGTATACATGGATATATGGCTTTTTCTCTATTGCGGATGCGACCTTCGGAGCGTACGAATACAGGGCGCCGATTACACGTCTCAGAGGCCACCATGGAATCCAGGTCCGCCGAGCAACCGTCACTCGATTCATTGGCGGGAGATACCTCGTTCGGAAGCGCGAACCGTCACCTTCGTGCGAGTCTGCAGACTGCCTTTCAACAGGCGAGCATCCTGCGCGCGGATGTCGACTCGGATGATCGCTCGGCCCTTCGCGGCGTGCTCCGCGAAGTCTGCGCCGATGCGCGACGCGCGGGTCTTCGCGCCGAGCAGCTCCTGGTGCTCATCAAGGAGGTGTGGTCTTCGCTTCCCGCGAGCATCGCGCGCGTGCCGTCGGTGCACGGCGACGAGCGTCTCAACTACGTAATCTCGACGTGCGTCGACGAATACTATGCCGACTCCCCACGCGAGAGCGGAGCCGCGTTATAACGCCAGCGTATTTCGCGTGAGCTGCCCGCGATGAGCACATCCGCAGCACGCAGCGCCCATCTGAGCGGCATCGTTCCGGTCATCATCAACGCCGGAGCGGGGAATCCGCACGTCGACAAGCGAGTCGAGACGCTCACCGATCTCTTCATCGCGGGCGGCCTTCGCGTCGACGTGCGACTTGCTTCGAGCGGGGAAGAGCTCGACTCGCTCATGCGCGCTGCCGTGGCGGAACGCCCGCGGCTGCTCGTAGCGGCGGGCGGCGACGGCACCATCAGCACCGCTGCTGCTGCCTTCGTCGATTCCGACACTGTGCTCGGCGTTCTTCCCTTCGGCACCCTCAATCACTTCGCCAAGGATCTCGGAATTCCGCTCGAGCTCGAGGAGGCAGTCGGCAACATCATCGACGGGCAGTCGATCTCGGTCGACGTCGGCGAGGTAAACGGGAAGGTCTTCATCAACAACTCGAGCCTCGGCCTCTACCCGGACATGGTCCGGGATCGCGAGCGCCAGCAGACGCGGCTTGGCCGCGGGAAGTGGCGCTCACTCGTCTGGGCGTCGATCGCGGCCTTCCGCCGCTATCCCTTTCTCACCGTGCGGCTCGAGGTCGAGGGGACCAAGCGCGTGCTCGTCACTCCGCTCGTTTTCATCGGCAACAACGAGTATACGATGGAAGGGTTCGACATCGGTGCACGTGCGTGCATCGACGCGGGGCGGCTCAGCATTTACATCGTGAAGAAGGAGGGACGCGCTGCGCTGCTGCGGCTGTCACTGGAGGCGCTCATCGGCCGCCTCAAACAGGCGCGCGATTTCGAGGCGCTCACAGCCACCGACTTCATCATCGACACACGACACCAGCAGCTATTGGTAGCGACCGACGGCGAGGTGCAGCGGATGAAGACGCCGCTTCACTATCGAACGCGGCCGAAGAGCCTACGCGTGATCGTCCCGCACGCTCTTCCCTGAGAACGAACATGGGGGCAATCGGCCGAAGCCGACTGCCCCCATGTTTTCACCTGCGATCGGTCGCTTAGCCCTGAACCGGCGAACCGTCCCGGCAAGTCTCCGGCGGACCATCGCAAAGCTCGTTGCCAGTTCCACCGTTGGCGCCGCAGATGGTGAAGCCATCCGTGGTCCCGTTGAAACCGACCTGCGTCAACTCGCGGAACGTCCCGAACCGTTCCACCTTCGGCTTGTGGTACACCGTTCCTCCATGTCGAAGGTTTTTCCGGGCCGCTTGCCCGGTGGAAATCGGGGCCACTTTGGCGCCCGTCGACAGCACTGCAGCGAGGATAATGCCATAGCGTGAGCCCAAAATGCAAGCCCCGCGCGGAATTGCTCAGCTCGCCGAGCGACAGACGGATCCTAACTCAGCCCAATCACGACGGCTACGATCACCGCCACCGCGCCGGTAAAGCCGACCAGCAAGATCATGCGCCAGGCAGCGCGGATCCATTCGTCGTACCGAAGGCCGGCCGCCGCGAGCACCGCGAGCAGCCCGCCATTGGTAGGCGTCAGCAGCTCGCACATTCCGGCGCCGTATTGGTACGCCAGGACGGCAACCTGCCGAGACATGTGAAGCAGGTCGGCCACGGGCGCGAAAACCGGCATGGTGAGCACTGCCTGCCCACTCACGCTTGGCACCGGCACATGGATAGCAGCCTGCGCCAACATCATCCCGACTGCCGCCACGGCTACCGGAAGGCCGGCGAGCGATGCCGCGAGGCCGTTTACCACGGTATCGATCACCAGCCCCTGTTCCATCGCGACGGAGATCGCGCGCGCGAAGCCGACGAGCAGTGCCGCATACGCCATGGATCCGAAGCCCTCCGCGAACGCCTCGGCCGTACCGGTGACACCGAGGCCGCCGATTATTCCAACGCAGCATCCCATCGCGAAGAAGAGCGCCGCCTCCTGATTGAAATCCCAATGCAGCTGCGCGACTCCGTACACGAAGATGGTGAACGTCAGGAGCACCACCGCAATCACTACCTTGCCACGCGTACCGAACTCACGCGCTGCTGTATTCGTTGTCGCTTCGACGACGGCGACTCGCGTGTGGCGCGCACGCCGCATGGTGCCGAGTATCCAGAGCATCAAAGCGATGGCGAGAAAGGCGATTCGGTACGTGGCGCCCGAGAGCTGCGGAACCGATGCGACCTTCTGCGCGATCAGCACCTGAAATGGATTCACGGGGCTGAAGGCCGATCCAACCGCCGCCGCGCCGACGCTCATCTCGGCCGCGGTTATCGCATCGAAGCCGAGTCGTTGCGTGAGCACGAGCAGGGCGGGGATGAGCGCGATGATCTCTTCCTGCATATTCTCGAACGCGCCTCCCGCGGCGAAGGCGAGCGCCACGATCGGGATGGCGAGGATGCCCTGCGTGCCGAGCCGGCGCACGAGCCAGTCGATGCCATCGTGAAGCGCGCCGGTCTTCTCGACGACGGCGAACGCACCGCCGACCAGGAAGATGAAGGTGATGACGGCGACGGCGTCGATGATGCCGTCGGGAATCGCGACGATGGTGTCGAAGGGGCCGAGCGGGTGGGGGTCGACTCGATGGTAGCTGCCGGCGACGACGACCTTGCGCTGCGTGGCCGGGTCATCGCGCCGTTCGAACTGCCCCGCCGGGAGCACGTGCGACAGCGCCGCCGCGACGATCACACATCCGACGAGCAGCGTCAGCGGATGTGGGAGCCTCACTTCGCGGCCTTCACCATGCCCGCCGTCTCGAGGGCTTTGAAGTACTCGGCGACGACGCTCATGTCGACCGGCCCGAATTCGGCACTCACCATGTCGCGGATTTTTTTCGTGGTGCGTTTGCCATCGACGAAGTTGAGCACCTCGTACGCGTAGTCGGCGCCTGTGCCGCGCGCGCCCTGGAAGGCAAGCAGCCTGGGTGCAGGGGCGCCGTGGAGATTCTCGATCAGATAGTCGTAGCCCATGACGATCGTCGGTCCGGAGATCGCGGGATTGCGCGAGTAGACAGGCGTCGCATCGGCGGCCGGCTTTTCGCGCGTCGAGGCAGGGCTCAGCATCTCGGTGAGGCGAGCGAAGAACGTGTCGGCGCTGCGGCGAACGCTGTCCGGGATCGCGGCGAAGCCCGAGATGGACTCGAACACCGCGTGCTCCTGCGCGAGATATTCGCGCGTGTACGATGCGGCGTCGGCGGGCGAGAGCTTCGGGCGGCGCTCGAGCACGAGCGCGGCGCGGCGGAGAGCGCCGCTCTGCATCACGGTCCAGAGCGCGGGCACATCGGACGATCTCATGTTCGCGAGAAAGAGCGCGCTCGCCGCTCCGATGAATGCGGCGCGCTGCAGCTTGGTGGCGTCCATGTTCGCGGCGACGTCGAGATTCGTGTGGATGTAGCGATCGGGCCAGTCCTGCAAGTAAATCGCCGGGATGCGATACGACCCCTCGGTATAGAGCTCGTTGTCGCTCCCCATTTGGAATTCGGTGAACTGCGCGAGGAGAGGCTCCTTACCTCCCTCCACGGAGTTGAGCGGATACTTCCCACCGCGTCCCGCCGCGAACTCCTCGGACTCGACGCTCACGAACGATCCCATCGCGCGCCCGACATCGTTGATGAACGTCGGGAGACTGAGCGGGCTGTCGGCGACGTGGAAAACGGCCTTCGTATTCTGGTTGCCGCCGACCATGTCCGGATGAATCACGGCCTTGAAGTGCGAGCGCAGCTCGGACTCGTAGTTGAACAGCGCCATCGTGCACTCGACCTCGCACGGCCACACGAAGCGGATGCTGCGCGATGGACGAGGGATTCGTCCGTCGGCGATCAGCTTTGCGATCGTGCGACCGATCTCGAGATTCATCGCGCAGCCGCTCGCATTGTCGTTCGCGCCGGGCCGTTGGTGATCGAGATGGCAGCTGAAGACGATCTCTTCGCTCTTCCGGTCCGTGCCGCGAATGAGAGCGGTGACGGGGTTGTACGCCGCCGCGTGTCGCGCGGCGCGCACGACCGCGTGCAGCAAGATGTGCTCACCCTGGGCGAGTCGCTCGGAGAGCCCGTGCGCCTGTGTTTGATTGAGCATGAAGGCGAACGTGCGTCGCTTCTCGAACGCATCGAGATGGCCCCAGCGGATGAGGCTCTGATCCTCCTTCCACCACGCCGTCACCTGATTCGGCATGTCGCTGAGCATTCCCTTCGCGCCGTACTTGTCGATGGCGAGAGGCGCGGCGTCGGTGAGCGGACCGGAGATGAGCACGATCTTCCCCTTCACTTCCTTGCCGGCGTAGTCGGCGTCCGCCCCACCGACGGCAACGTCCACCAGCTGTGCCGTGACATCGGCGCTGTCGCTGTCCTCGGCCAGAATCACGGGCTCGTCATCGAAGCTCGCGATGCGGGACACCGGCGTCACCTTCCCGCCGTCCGACTTCACCTCCCAGAGCTCGGCGAAGTCGGCATCCCATCCCGGGCGCGACTTCTGTGTGCCGTACATCGTGTGGCCATCGGCGGGGATCTCGTGGATCTTCACCTCCTCGAGACCGTACGCGCGCGCGCGCTCCGCGACGAACTCCGCGGCGGTGCGAAAAGCCTTCGACGCGCGCATCCGATGAAGTCGCGTGATGTACTCGATGTTGCGCTTGGCGAGCGATCCCGACAGCTCGTTCGCGAGCGCCTCGCCGGTCGCTTCGGGAATGAGAGGCGGAGTCGCAGTGCTCTTCACCCCGAACGACAGGGGCGCCACGACTTGCGCAGGTGCGGTGAGGGGGAGTAGTGCGAGCGTGATCGTTGCAAGCAGCTGAATGCGGACGCGCATGGAGTGGAAGTCGGAGGAGAATTACGACGAATGCGGAGGCGTTACTTCGCAGCCTTGATCACGCCCGCGCTTTCCAGCGCGCGCAGATATTCCGTCACGAGTGCGATGTCGACGGGCCCGTACTCCGCGCTCACCGCATCGCGGATGTCGCGCACGTTGCGCTTTCCGTCGACGAAGTTGAGTACCTCGTAACCATACTCACCACCACCGCCGCGCAGCCCCTCGAAGTCGAGCAGCTTCGGGACGATCTTTCCCCTGGTGTGGTCGGCGAGATAGTCGTAGCCGAACACCACCATTGGCCCGCTCACGGCAGTATTGCGCGCGAAGACGAGCGCGCCGTCGCCGCTCGCGGGAGGCGGTGCGGCGGGAGTGCCGGTGATCGTCTCGAGGCGCGCGAAGTACGCGTTCGCACTTTGCTTCGTGCTGTCGGGGATCGCCGCGAACGATGCGATCGACTCGAACGCCCCGCGCTCCTCGGCCAGGAACGTGCGCGTGAGCGCCGCGCCGTCAGCGGCCGAGAGTGTGGAGCGGCGATCGAGCATCTGCGCGAGCCTGCGCAGCGACGCCGATTCCATCACCGACCAAAGCGCCGGCGTATCGGTCGACTTGAAGTTCGCGAGGTAGAGCGCGCTCGCGGCGCCGATGAACGCGGCGCGCTGCAGCTTCGTCGGATCGATGTTCGCGGGAAGATCGAAATTCGTGTGGATGTAGCGGTCGGGCCAGTCGTTCATGTAGATGGCGGGAATCCTCCACGATGCCTCCTGATACAGCTCGTGGTCGCTCCCCATCGTGAACTCGTCGAGATCGCCGAGCTGCGGCTCCTTCCCCCCTTCGCCGGAGATCATCGGATATTTCCCGCCCGTGCCCTGCGCGTACATCTGCGACTCGGTGTTCATGAAGGCGCCGAAGCGCTGTCCCACATCGCTCACGAACGATGGAAGGCTCAGCGGTCCGCGTCCGACATGGAAGATCGACTTCGTCACCGGTCCGCCGCCGACCATGTCCATGTGAATCACGGCCTTGAAGCGCGCGAGCATCCCGGGCTCGGAGTGGAAAAGTGCGAGCGTGCACTCGACCTCGCAGGGCCACACGAAGCGGATGCCTCGCGATGGCCGGCCGATCTTCCCGTCGGCGACGAGCTTCGAAATCGTGCGCGCGACCTCGAGGATCGTCGCGCAGCCGCTCGCGTTGTCGTTCGCGCCGGGACGTTGATGATCGAGATGGCAGCTCAACACGATCTCCTCGTTCTTTCGATCACTCCCTGGGATGAGCGCAGTCACCGGGTTGTACGTCGCCGCGTGGCGCGATGCCTTCACGATCGCGTGCAGCATCACGTGCTCCCCGGCCGCCAGACGCTGGACATAGCCGCGGTACTGCTTGAGCGACACCATGAACGCGAACGCATGCCTGGCCTCGAAGGAATCGAGGTGGCCCCAGCGAATCGCGTTCACATCCTCGCGCGACCACGCATTCGGCTGGTTCTGCGCTGCGCTCACGACTCCCTTCGCGCCGTACTTGTCGTACGCCAGCGGAACCACATCGCCCGGTGCCTCCGACGTGAGCACGATCTTCCCGCGCACGTTCTTCCCCGCGTAATCCTTGTCCGACGTCCCCGCGCCGACATCGACGAGCTCCGCCGTCACATCCGCGCTGTCGCTGTCCTCGGCCAGGATCACCGGCTCATCCTCGAAGCTCGCGACGCGCACCACCGGCGCGATGCGGCTGCCATCCGCGCGCACCTCCCAGAGCTCGGCGAATTCGGGATCCCAACCCAGTCGCGCTCTCTGCGTGCCGTACATCGTGTGTCCGTCCGCTGGAAATTCGTGCACGACGACCTCCTCGAGCCCGTAGCTCTTCGCCTGCGCCGCCACGAAGTCCGCGGCGCTCCGAAAGCCCCTCGACGCGCGCATCCGATGCTGACGCGTGATGAACTCGAGGTTCCGCTTTGCGGATGCGCCCGAGAGCTCGCCGGCGAGTGCTGCGACGGTGGGCTCGGGAATGAGAGGCACGGTGGAGACGCGCTGAGCGGCAGCGGCGAGCGGCACGGCGCACGAGAACAGCGCGGTGGCGAGAAGGCGAATACGCATTCGGTGGGGAGCGAAGGGTGAGCGAAGCAAGTGAGTCTGGGCCCTCGCGCCGGGAGCGTCAAGGCGCCCTGCCCGAGCAGCTAGCCCCTCCGCGCGATCTCACACGGCGCAAAAATCTCTCATCATGTAAACCATCCGCGCCGTTCGTGCATCCAATTGTTGAACAGGTGAAGACCAGCGACTGGTCGACCTTCCAACAGCACCGCGCAGGACGCCATGAAGAATGCTCTCTCCACTGCAACAGCGCGCGCTCCACGGCTCCGGAACCGAGCCGGATTCACCTTGGTCGCGGTCTTGATGCTCTCCCTCGGCGTCGGCGCAACCACCGCGCTCTTCAGTCTCGTAGACAGCGTGATGCCATGCTCGACGCCCAGCATCCGATGCGAGACGGCGATGGAATTCCCGGGCACTGCTTCGATCTTCCACATTGCCGACGTCCCGAGCAGCGCCGGAATTCGGGACCGCGCCACGGTTCTCTACGAGACGAGCGTCGAGTCCGCGGGCGATGCCCTCGGCGCATTCCCCGACGCGGCTGACGTGCTCGGCGGGCGCCCGGTACTCGCGCTTTTGGGCGCCTGCGTGCTTGGCTTTCTGCTCGTGTGCGCACGCGGCGCCTCGGGGATGATCGTTGCGGCACGTGCGCCGCTGGTCGCGATCGGCGCTACCGCCGGAGCGCTCACGTTCGCAGCGCTCTCGCTCCGCGCGCTCGAGCTCCCCGCGATGGGCATGCGCGCGACGGCGTTCGCACTCTGCGTCTCGCTGCTGGCAGTCTGCTATGCGCGCATCTCGGCGCGCAGCTCGCAGCGTAAGGGCCCGCCTCTCACGATCTAGAGCCGGCGCGATATCTTCCCCGGAGACTCGTCACTCCACGGGAGCTCCATGTCCAGTCGCCGAATATTCGTCGCAGCGCTCGTCTCCGCCTTCGCTGCTCGCGCGCAGGCCCAGGCGCCCAGTCCGGTCTTCACCTTCCAGGAGGTGATGGTCCCGGTGCGCGACGGCGTGAAGCTCCAGACAGTGATTCTGACTCCCGTCGGCGCAAAGGGCCCGCTCCCGATTCTCTTTCGCCGCACCCCCTACGGCGTTCCCGATCACGCGCCCACCGAGATCGCGCCGAACATCAAGGAGCTCGCCGCCGACGGTTACATCTTCGTCATCCAGAATCTTCGCGGCCGCTTCAAGTCCGATGGCGTCTTTCTGCTTTCGCAGGCAGCCAACCTCGCGGACTCCACATCTGTCAACGAAACCACCGATGCCTACGACAGCATCGACTGGCTCGTGAAGAACGTCGCGGGCAACAACGGCAAAGTTGGGATGTACGGAGTGTCGTACGACGGGCTCACCACCGCGATGGCGCTCCTCCATCCCCACCCCGCACTCAAGGCGATGAGCGAGCAGGCGACTCCCGTCGACCAGTGGATGAACGACGACATGCATCGCTACGGCGCGCTGCGCGAGAGCTACGGCTTCGAATATTCCGTGCTCGAGCAGGCCGACAAGAACAAGAACACGGACTTCGCGTTCGACGTGTACGACGACTACTCGTGGTATCTCGCGCTAGGCCCGGTCTCCAACATCAACACGAAGTACATGCACGGCTCGCTGCCTTTCTGGAACGATGTCGTCGCCCACCCCGACTACGATGAATTCTGGAAGAAGGAGGCCTGGGTCAATCAGCTGCATGCGTCGACGGTGCCGAATCTCAACGTCGCGGGCTTCTGGGACCAGGAGGATCCGTGGGGTCCGTGGCAGGTCTTTCGTCACGCGGCACAGAGCGATCCCGATCACACGAACTTCATGGTGGCGGGCCCATGGTTCCATGGCCAGTGGCGCCAGCCCAGAGGCGACAGCCTCGGCTTGATGTCGAACGGCGGCCACGAGACGTCGCGGGAATTTCGCGAGACGATCGAGGCGCCTTTCTTCCGCTACTACCTGCACGGCGAGGGTGCGAAGCCCACGTGGCGCGCATCGACATTCCAGTCGGGCTCCAACAAGTGGCAGACGTACGATGCATGGCCGCCGAAGGAGGCGAAGGCGACGAATCTCTATCTCCATGCGGACGGTACTCTGTCCTTCGCAAAGCCGCCCGCCGCCCCGCGCGAGTCGTACCGCAAGTACGTCTCCGATCCCGCGAATCCGGTTCCGTACCGCCAGCGCCCCATTTCGCCGACATATCCCGCCGGCGACTGGCGTACCTGGGAGATCGCGGATCAGCGCTTCGTCGATCATCGTCCCGACGTATTGAGCTACACGAGTGCGCCGCTCGACCACGATCTCGTCGTCACCGGCGAGGTCGCCGCTGATCTCTTCGCGTCGACCTCGGGTACCGACGCGGACTTCATCGTCAAGCTGATCGATGTCTATCCGGACAACGCGACGCCGAATGCGTGGGACGCTGATGCTGGGCCGAAGCCCGGGCAGTTCGCGCACTCGGTGAACGGCTACGAGCTTCCGGTAGCGATGGAGGTTCGGCGCGGACGCTACAACACCAGCTACGAGCATCCGCGCGCGCTCGTCGCCAACGCACCCATCGAATGGAAGATCCCGTTGCGCGATCGCGACTACGTCTTTCTGAAGGGGCACCGGCTCATGGTGCAGGTGCAGTCCACGTGGTTCCCGCTGATCGATCGCAACCCGCAGAAGTTCGTGCCGAGCATCTACAAGGCGACCGAAGCGGACTTCACGAAGGCGACGCAACGCGTGTACTCATCTCGCGCGCTGCCGTCGCACATCGTGCTGCCGGTCATGCCGTAGCTACTTCCCCATGGTCAGCACGACGCGAAAGCGCGCCTTGTTGCTCATCATGAGATCGTAGCCCTCCTGCGCGCGCTCGAGCGGCATCACTTGCGTCATCGGCTTGACGCCGGCGAGCGCGCTGAACTTCATCGTGTCCTCGGAGTCGATCGAGGAGCCCGACGCCCAGCCGGCCACCGACTTGCTCCCGCCGATGAGCGCCAGCGATGACACCGGCATCGGGTCGAACGCGGCCCCGACGATCAACAGCTTGCCGCCCAAACCGAGTCCGGGAATCATCTCCGCCATCGCCGCGCCGCTCGTGACCGTCGTGAGGATGACCCTTGCGCCACCGAGCTTCGCGAGCGCCTCGCCGGCCTTGCCGTCCGCGCTGTCGATGTAGATGTGAGCGCCGAGCTTCTTCGCGAGCGCTTCCTTGTCCGCGCCGCGCGCGACCGCGACCGTGCGAAAGCCCATCTTCACCGCGAACTGCACGGCGAGATGTCCGAGTCCGCCAATGCCGTGCACCACAACCGTGTCGCCCGCAATCGCGCCGCTGTTCCGGAGCGAGTTGAACGTCGTGACGCCGGCACACATGAGCGGCCCGGCATCGATGTCCGACACCTCATCGGGGATATGCGCCAGCGCCTCCTTCGGCACCACGATGTAGTCGGCGTATCCGCCATCAAAGGAGATCCCCGAAATGAGGGGAGTGTTGAGACAGAAAACGAATTTTCCGCGTCGGCACGAGTCGCAGTAGCCGCAGCTTCCGCCGTACCAGCCGATGCCGACTCGATCGCCGACCTTCCACCCGAGCACCCCCGCACCCAGCGTCTCGACGACGCCCGCCGCCTCGTGCCCCGGCACGCGCGGGAATGTGAGCCCTGGCCAGTGTCCCTCGACGGTGAGCGAGTCGCTGTGACAGATGCCGCAGGCGTTCACCTTCACGAGCACCTGTCCGGGCCCCGGAGTCGGAACATCCTTCTCGACGAGCTCCAGCTTTCCGCCGGCCTTCGGCACCTGCATCGCGCGCATCTTCGCCATCTCCGCTCCCCGCTCCCGGTTTCTGTCCAAGACTACACAATCGAATCTTAGTGAGACCGCTGCCGAATGAGCTGGGCCGTGCCCATCCTTGCTGCGTCAATGCGCCGAGTCACGCGGCTCGGGCCTTAGCTTTTCGCGCATGGGAGAGCCGCCGATCGATGAGACCGCCGCGCGCGCGCGCGAGCTCGTGCTCCGCCACGGCTGGAACGCCACCGCGTACCAAATCCTCAATCGCGGGATCGCGCTCTGGTTCTCCACTCGCGGCGACGCCGTGATCCGCTACGTACGCCGCAACGGCATTCGGGTCGTCGCCGGCGCGCCGGTGTGCGCCCCCGACCGCCTCGCCGATGTGCTTGCCGAGTTCGCGGCGGATGCGCGCGCCGCGCACGACCGCGTCTGCTACTTCGGTGCGGGCGCGCGACTCGAAGCGACGATCATTGCGCGCGCAACGGGCAACTCGGCCCGCTCGGGCATGGTCGGCCTCGGCGCGCAGCCCAGCTGGGATCCGCGCCGGT
Organism: Gemmatimonadaceae bacterium; assembly: GCA_013697785.1. Taxonomy (GTDB): domain Bacteria; phylum Gemmatimonadota; class Gemmatimonadetes; order Gemmatimonadales; family Gemmatimonadaceae; genus FEN-1250. Next base: position 51,427 of record JACCWE010000156.1, on the reverse strand, counting down.
GGAGTGGCGTCGTCGCGCGGCGCGCATCGCTGCGTGCGCAGCTCAATCGCGCGCGGAACAAGGGGGTGACTGTCTCGCAATGGAGTGCGTCCCGCGCGCAGAACAATCCCGAGCTCGAGAGGCTCCTGCGCCAATGGCTGCAGACGCTCGGACTCCCTCCACTTCACTTTCTCATCGAGACGGACACCATTGCGCTCACGATCGACCGCCGCATTTATGTCGCCGCGCGCGCGGGCGCGCCGGTGGCGTATCTCGTGGCATCGCCCGTTCCCGCGCGGCGCGGGTGGCTCATCGAACAAATCGTGCGCGGCGCCGGCTCACCGAACGGGACGTCGGAGCTCCTCGTCGACGCGGCGATGCACGAGCTCGCGAACGATGGCGCAGAATACGTGACGCTCGGACTCGCACCGCTTTCACGCCACTCGAGCATCACCGATCCGGGAGTGCCGAGCTGGCTGCGGCTCGTGCTGCGCTGGGTGCGCGCGCATGGTCGACGCTTCTACGACTTCGACGGACTCGATCGCTTCAAATCGAAATTCGCGCCCGAGCAGTGGGAAGAGATCATCGCCATCGACGATCATTTTCCATTCTCGATGCGCGCGCTCTGGGCGATCACCGCGGCGTTCGGCGGCGGCTCGCCGTTGATACTGATCGGCCGCACCGCAGCGCGGGCCGTCGCACAGGAAATGCGCTGGCTCGCACGGCGGTAGCGCGTCGCCGGTCAGCCGTGGTCGTTTTTCTGCGGCTTGTGCGGGCGCCCATCTTCGCCCTTGTCTTCGCCGGGCACCTTCGGATTCTTCTCCTCTTCCTTGATTCGGAGCTTGTCGATTTCCGAATTACTCTTCTGACCCTGCTGTCCTTCGATATGATCGTGACCGCTATGCGGGTCGTGACGCTGCTTGGACATGCGCACCTGTCGGAATTAGGGTTAGTGACGTTGCTTTCTAAGCAAGAAAGAGCCCGCCGAATCGCGTTGCCGAGCCGTACCTAACCGTAACACGAGAGTAGATGATGAGTGGCGAACAGGAGCTGAAGGGTCCCGATCTCGCATCCGGCGTGTCGATCTCGAGCATCCCCGATGGCGGGATGCTCGTGGGACATGCACTAGGACAGGCAGTGCTGCTCTCGCGCAGCGGCAGCGAGATCTTCGCGATCGGCGCCACCTGCACGCATTACAGCGGACCACTCGGCGAAGGGCTGATCGTCGGCGATACCGTGCGCTGTCCGTGGCATCACGCGTGCTTCAGCCTTCGCACCGGCGAGGCGCTCAAGGCGCCCGCCCTGAGCCCCGTGTCGCGATGGGAGGTCGAGCACCGCGGCGACATGGTCTTCGTCACGAAGGAAATAAAGATCGCGGATGGTTCGACATCCATGAAACCATTGTCGACAATTCCCGAGAACGTAAAACGCGTCGTCATCGTCGGCGCAGCCGTCGCGGGGAATGCAGCCGCGGAGATGCTCCGGCGAAAAGGCTTCCCCGGATCGATCGTCATGCTCGGCGCCGATCCATCCGGTCCGTACGATCGGCCCAATCTCTCGAAGGACTATCTCGCCGGCACCGCCGAAGAATCATGGCTGCCGTTCCACTCGGCAAACTTCTACAAGCGCCACGACATCGAGCTGCTCACGTCTTCGCGCGTGAGGGAAATCGACGTCGAGGCGCGGCGCGCGACGCTCGAAAGCGGCGACGCGCACGATTACGATCGCCTCCTGCTCGCGACCGGCGCCGATCCGATTCGGCTCAGCGTGCCGGGCGCGGATCAGAAACATGTCTTCTATTTGCGCACGCTCGCCGACAGCCAGGCGATCATCGCCGCTGCGGGCGCGGCGAAGCGCGTGGTGGTGATTGGCGCGAGCTTCATCGGACTCGAGGCGGCGGCCTCGCTGCGCACGCGCGGCCTCGACGTGAACGTCGTCGCCCCTGACGCAGTGCCGTTCGTCAAGGTCTTCGGCGCCGAGCTCGGCGCGCACATCAAGTCGCTGCACGAGAGCAAGGGCGTGAAGTTCTCGCTCGAGAAATCCGTGGCGGCGATCGGAGCGAGCGACGTGACCCTGGACGATGGCACGAAGCTCCCGGCCGACATCGTCGTCGTCGGCATCGGCGTGCGGCCGGCACTCGACCTCGCGAAGCAGATGGGACTCGCGGTCGACAACGGCGTGGTGGTCGATGAGATGCTCGAGTCGAGCGTGCCCGGCATCTTCGCAGCGGGGGACATCGCGAGCTTCCCCTATCGAGCCGGCGACCGCATCCGCGTGGAGCACTTCGTCGTCGCCGAGCGACAGGGTCAGTACGCCGCTCGCAATATGCTCGGCGCGCGAGAAGCGTACGACGACATCCCGTTCTTCTGGAGCGTGCACTTCGACAAGGAGATACGCTACGTCGGCCACGCGTCGAAGATCGAAAGCATCGCGGTGGGTGGAGACATCGCGAAGAACGATGCGATCGTCGCTTACACGGAGAAAGGAAAAACTGTTGCCTTCGCCTCGATCGGGCGCGATCTGGCATGTCTCGAGGCGGAGCGTGCGCTCGAGATCGACGATGCGAAGGCGATGAAGGAGCTCACCGTCGAGTAGCTACTCTTGCAGAGCGCGCCGTAGCTCGGCGGTGAGCGCCTCGCTCTCCTCCGGGCGCCCATGATACGAAGCCGGCGTATCATCGCGCTCGTACGCGCGGTCGACGGAATCACGGGCGGCCGCCCGATCGCGTCACTCTCCCTATTCACCAAGCATCAGCTTTGCCGCCGGGAAAATGATCGAGCGCGGGAATACCTGCCCCGAGAAAGCTACGACCTTGTTCATGAGTCCGGTGATCACCACCGGTTTCCCCTTAATCATCGCCTGATAGCCGGCGCTTGCGACCGCCGCCGACGTCATCTTCGGGATCAGACTGCTGCTGAACAGCGGCAGCTTTTCTGCTCCGGACTCGGCGGCGAATCCGGTGTGCGTCGCGCCAGGACAGAGCACAGTGAGCGTCACCCCCGTGCCACGCAGCTCCTGCGCGATCGCTTCGCCGAGGCTCAGCACGTACGCCTTCGTGGCGCAGTACGTCGCCATGTTGGGGCCGGGCTGATACGCCGCGATCGATGCCACGAACATGATTCGCCCCCGTTTCCGTGCCACCATCCCTGGCGCGATCGCGCGGGTGAGCGCCGTGAGCGCGGCGATGTTGAGCTGGAGCATCGCATCGATGCGATCGGAATCCTCGGCTACGAAGGCGCCCACATCGCCGAAGCCGGCGTTGTTGACGAGGACGTCGAGCTGCGTGCCGGCAGCCTCCAGCTGCGCAGCGAGCTCGCGCGCGGCGCCCGGCACGCTCAGATCCTTCGTGATGACCGTGGCCCTCGCACCGAGCGTGCGGAGCTCGGTGGCCAGCGCATCGAGCTCCGGCGCGCGACGTGCGGTTATGATGACATCGTGACCGTGGCGCGCGAGCTCGCGTGCGAGATCGGAGCCGATCCCGCTCGATGCTCCCGTGACGAGCGCGAGTGGCCGTGAGCTATTCTCTTGCATTCGTGCTCCCTCGAAGATGGACCCAGCCCTTCCGTGCATCATACATCCGCACCCAGATACAACATGCGCACACGTCAGCTTGGTTCCACAGGTCCCGTAGTCTCGGCGCTTGGTCTCGGCTGTATGGCGCTGTCCGACGTTTACGGCCCCTCCGATCGCGACGAGGGGATCGCGACCATCCACGCCGCGCTCGATGCGGGGATCACGCTCTTCGATACGGGCGACTTCTACGCGATGGGAGCGAACGAACTGCTCATCCGCGATGCCCTTGCGGGGCGCGACCGGAGCAAGGTAGTGCTCAGCGTGAAGTTCGGCGCCCTCCGGGATCCCGCCGGCGCCTTCGTCGGCTACGATGGACGGCCGAATGCGGTGAAGAATTTCCTCGCGTACTCGCTTCGCCGCCTCGGCACCGAGTACATCGACGTCTACCGATTGTCGCGGGTCGATCCGAATGTCCCCATCGAGGAGACGGTGGGAGCCATCGCCGACATGATCGCGAAGGGATACGTGCGTCACATCGGCCTCTCGGAGGCGAGCGCCGATACGGTGCGTCGCGCGCATGCCGTGCACGCAATTGCCGACATGCAGATCGAGTACTCGCTCATCTCGCGCGCCATCGAGAGCACGATACTTCCGGCCACGCGCGAGCTCGGGATCAGCATCACCGCCTACGGAATACTGTCGCGCGGACTGCTCAGCGGGCGGTGGACGGGGGAGCGTCCGGCCGCGGGAGACCTGCGCGTGAACTATCCGCGCTTTTCTGCCGAGAACGTCGCGCACAACCTCGCGCTCGTCGAGGCGCTCCGCACGATCGCGAACGAGAAGGGAGCGACCGTCGCGCAGCTCGCGATCGCCTGGGTGGCCGCACAGGGCGATGACATTCTCCCGCTGCTGGGCTCGCGCACCCGCGTGCAACTCGCGGAGGCGCTCGGCGCACTCGACATCTCACTCACGAGCGAGGAGCTCGCGCGCATCGAGCGCGCGGTGCCTGCGAGCGCCGCAAGGGGCGCTCGATATCCAGTGCCCCTCATGAAGCACCTCGACAGCGAGCGAGGCACGAGCCCCGCTCGCTAGCGGTCAGCGCGGCGCGGCGAAGCTCCAGCTCAGCGTCGCGCCGCGCCCCTCGATGCTCGGCGACACGCTCGGCACCGCCCTCAACAGCCAGCGGTTCGCGCGATTGTTCGCGCTGGTGACATGGTTGTAGCGGAATACCTTGAGCCCGGTGAGCGTGCCGATGCCGGCGCCCATGATCACGTCGCTGGCCCAGTGCGCATTCGTATACAGGCGTGCGAGGCCGACCATCGACGCTCCACCGAACATGACCGGCGCTATGAACCAGGTGGACTTCGGCCACCAGCGATGCGTCTCGAGCGTGACTACGGTCGCCATCGCGAAGGCGGCCGTCGCATGACCCGACGGAAAGGAGGAACTGCTGCCCTTCGCGAAGCCGCCGCCGAAGCGGAAGTCGTCGGGATCGTTCACGCCCGCGTGGCTCGGCCGCTCGCGCCCGGCGAGCCCCTTGATGACGTAGGTGATCCCCGAGCTCACGACGATCGCCTCGGTGCTGTGCAGCCCGAGATCCGCGACGCGATCGAAGTGGCCGATTCTGCCGACGCCGTACATCGTCACTCCCGCGACGAGCGTCCCCGGGCTGCCGAGAAAGTTGAAGGTCTTCGCTGCGTGCGACGCAGTGCGATTGAGCTGGGCCTCGGGCTCGCGGATCTCGTTTGCGATCTGCGAGTCGAAGGGGCGGAGCGCAGCGGCGCCAACGAGGAAGGCGCCGAGGATGTACGGATCGGCGCGAGTGAAGAGTCGTGGGCGGTGAAGGGAATCGGCGTTGACTGGTCGCGTGGAAGCCACCTGCGCTCGAAGGGCGCAGGGCGCGAGAGCCAGGAGTGCGCCGGCCATAGCGATGACGGCGCGATATCGCAGCCCCGCTTTCACGTTGCCGCCTGAGTGGTCATCGTGCGGCGAAAGTCGCGGCCGCGAATTGCAACGAGAAGCGTGGGCACGAGATAGAGAGTGATTGGAGTGGAAAGAGCCAGGCCGCCAATCACCGCGATCGCGAGCGGCTTCTGAAGCTCACTGCCGGCGCCGAGTCCGAGTGCGAGTGGGACGAGTCCGGCGAGCGTGCACAGCGTCGTCATGAGAATCGGTCGCAGCCGTACTTTCGCCGCGTGGCGAATAGCAACTTCCAGCGGTTCGCCCTGCTCACGCATGCGGAGCTCCGTGAAGTCGAGCAGAATGATTCCGTTTTTCACGATGAGACCTATGAGCAAGATCAGCCCCATCAGGCTGGACACGTTGAGCTGTGTTCCGGTAATCCACAGCAATCCGACCGCGCCGACGAACGAGACTGGCGCCGCGAGCACGATCAGGAGCGGCTCGACGAACGAGCGGAACTGCACGAGCATCAGTGCGACGACGCTCACCGCGGCGAGCAGCAGCACGATCATCAGCGCACGGAACGCCGACTGCTGATTCGCGTACTGACCGGCGATCTCCACCCGCACACCGGCGGGCGGCGGGCTCTTCGCGAGCACGGCTTTTACGTCGCCCATTACTGCGCCGAGCGAGCGAGTGCCGACGTCCGAAGTGATGGCGATCATCTGCTGCTGATTCTCGCGCCGGAACGCGGCGCGGCCCACAGCCGGCGTCACCGAGGCGATGGACGCGAGCGCAGCGGTCGCGTGCATGCCGGCCACGTGAATCGGGATCACATCGAGGCGCGCAGCGTCGCCCCGAAAGGAATCCGGCGCCCGAACCCGAACGTCGATCGCATGGTCTTCGAGGCGCAGCTCGCCTGCGTGCACTCCGAGCAACGCACCGCTCACCTCTGCGCCCACCGCCTGCGGATCGAGTCCGATCTTGCTCGCCTCGGCACCATTCACCGTCAGTCGCATCTCGGCCGCCGGCTCACTCACGCCGTCGTACAGATCTTCGACGCCGTCGATCGCCTGCAGTTTCGGCGCGAGCGTTCCGGCGTACTGCTCCAGCGTATCGAGCTGTGAGCCGAACAACTTGATCTCGACCGGCTTCGCTGCGCCGGCGAGGTCGTTGATGACGTCGGAGAGAATCTGGACGAACTCGACGCGCAGCCTGGGCACCGCGCGAGCGATCTTGCCGCGCGCATCGTCGATGACCTCCTGGCTCGACCGGTCACGGTCGCGCGCGGGCTTGAGTCGCACGGCGATGTCGCCCCTGTTCTGTTCCGTCGCAAAGAGTCCGAGCTCGGCGCCGAGTCTGCGCGACGTTCCTGCAACCTCGCGCTCATTCGCGAGGATGCGCTCTACGATGTTCACCTGTCTGTCCGACTCGGCGAGCGGAGTTCCGCCCGGTGTGAAGAAGTCGACGACAAAGGCACCCTCGTCCATCTCCGGAAGAAAGCCGCTGCCGACGACGCGTTGCATGAGGAAGCCCACGATCAGCAGCGCGAGCGCCGCGGCAACCAGAGTCCGTGGGTGGCCGAGTGCGGCGGCGAGCGAGCGCTCGTAGCGATCAGCGAACGAGTCGAGCGCGTGCGCGATTCTGCGGCTCGTGCTCCCTGCGCGCGTGTCGTCCTCATCCGCCAGAAGCGACTCGGCCATGAGCGGAATCAGCGTGAGCGCGAGCACGAGAGAGACGAGCACCGCAATGCTGAGCGTGATCGACAGCGCCGAAAAGAATTGTCCGACGACACCAGTGAGCAGCGAAAGCGGGGCAAAGACGACGACCGTGGTGAGCGTCGATGTCGTCACCGGCCAGAGCAGCTCCTGCATCGCGCTCCGCACTGCCAGCTGCCGGTCCGGCGTGAGTCGCATGTGGCGCACGATGTTCTCGGTGATGACGATCGCATCATCGATCACGAGGCCGATGGCGATTGCCATCGCGCCGAGTGTCATGAGGTTGAACGTCTGCCCCAATCGCGCCATCACGCCAACCGTGATCGCCAGCGTTATGGGAATCGACGACGCGGCGATCGCCGTCACGCGAAGATTCCGCAGGAAGAGCAGCAATACGAGAACGGCGAGCACGGCGCCGATCAGCATTGCGTCGCGCACTGAGATGATCGCATCGCGCACGAGCGACGCCTGGTCGTACACGGGCACCAGCCGCACGCCCGGCGGAAGCGTCTTTGCGAAGGTCGCCGCGATGTGCGCGATGCTGTCGGCGACCGCCACGGTGTTGCCACCGATCTGCCGCGTGATGTTGAGCAGCACCGCCGGGCGCCCGTCGCCTGCGATCACGCTTACACGATCGGCTGTGCCGAGCGAGACGGTGGCGACGTCGCGAACGCGGAGCCCGGTACCGATGACGATGTCGGCGACGCGATCGGGGGTACGGATCTGCTGGTCGGCGACGACGAGATACTGCGAATAGCTCTGCGTCACCCGGCCCACGGCGTCGACGGCCAGGGAGTGCTCGATCTCCAGCGCGACATCGGAGTAGCTCATTCCAACCGCAGCGAGCCTCGCCGGCTCGGCGACGACCTCGACTTCGGGCACCGCCGAGCCCTGCACGTCGACACGGCCCACGCCGGGCACGCGCGAGAGCTCGGGGCGGAGCTGGAATTGCGCGATGTCGTACAGCGTTGCGGGATCGCCGCCCTCGAGATTGTACGAGAGAATCGGGAAAACGGAGGGCGTGAGACGCTCGACCTGGACGCGCACGTTCGCCGGAAGCAGATCTCGAGCTTGCGCGATGCGCTGCTGCGTTTGCTGCAGCGCCACCTGCATGTCCGCGTGCTCATCGAAGTAGAGCTGGAGCTCGGTGCTCCCTCGAATCGATCGCGAGGTGACGCGGCGCACGCCCTGTACGCTGGTCACTGCCTCCTCGATGGGTCGCGCGATCGTGAACACGACCTCTCGCGCACCGAGCGACGAGCCCTCTGCCACGACCGTGACGCGCGGGAAGAGAAGCTCGGGATAGATCGCCGAGGGCAGTGTGAGCGCGGTCCAGATTCCGACGCCGCTTGCGAGCGCGACGGCGAGGTAGACGAAGCGCCGCTGCGCAGACAGCAGATCGAAGAGCTTCACGGCTTCTGCGCGTCGACGGGAATGCTCGTGGCGGCGGGACCCTCGGCCGGGGACAGCACCTTCGCACTGTCCGTCACGCCGTACGCGCCATACGTCACGACGGTCTCACCTCCGGACAGCCCGGAGGTGATCTCCACGCTCGCTCCATCGCGCACGCCCACCGTGACGGCTGTCGCGTGCGCAGCGCGCGACGCGTCCAGCACGAAGATCTTGAAACCCTCGCCATCGGGAACGAGTGCCTCGGCCGGCACCGTTACGGCATTCGCGTGCGCGGCGAGCCCGATTCGCGCAAAGATGGTCTCTCCGATGCGGAGCTGGCGCGCCGGCTTCGTGATCGGCGCGCGTATGATCACCGCGCGCGCAGCGCTGTCGATCGTCGCGCCGATGTCGGCGACTGTCGCGGTTCCGAGCGCCTCGGCATCCGGGGCGGGCTGCGCCGTCATGTCGACGAGCACGCCGCGGTGAACGCGCGCGGCCGACGCGGGTGGGACGGGGATGAGGAGATCGAGCGCCGACGGATCCGTCACCTCGACGAGCGTTTGCGCGGGATCTACGGTCGAGCCCAGCACGGCTTGCATGCGCGTCACGACACCGGCCAGCGGCGCGCGCAGGGTTGCGCGCGATTGAAGATGCTCGGCCGCGATCGCGTCGGCGTTCGCGCGCGCGAGATCGCTCGCGGCCTGGTCGAGATCCTTGCGCGGCGAGATTCCGGCGTCGACGAGCCGCTTCGCACGCTCGACGCCTCGCTGCGCCGCGGCGAGAGCGGTGGCGGCGGCCGCATTCTGCGCGTCGAGCGGCGCGCGGTCGAAGGCGATCAGCGGCGCCCCGGCGCCCACTCGCTCTCCCACGGTGACGAACACCTTCGTCACACGGGTCACGGCGGGCGCGCTCATCTGCGCGATGTGATCGGGGCGAGCGGCGATCGTGCCGATCCCATCAACGGACTCGCGCACGGACTTCCGCGTCGCGATTGCCGTGCGAGCCCCAACGACTGCCGGCGTTCCCGCATCGCCTCCGGCCGCATCCTTCTTTCCGCACGACGCAGACGCGAGCGTGATCGCCACGAGGGCCAGCGTTCGGTGAAATCGATTGGCAGACATGTGCGCGCTCATGGAGTGAAGGCACCGTTGTACAGTCGGAGCGCGGCCATGGCGGCGTTCGCCGCCACGAGGTCATCGATGAGCGCCGCCAGCGAGTCGCGCGCATTGCGCTGCGCCTCGAGCACCGTCGTCAGCGGATAGGCGCCCTCCGCGTAGGCCTGCAGCGATCGCCGCGCGACGCGGTTCGCGGTCTCGACGAGCGACCGATCGCGCGCGACGCGCGCCGATGACGTTGCGAGATCGCGACGCGCCTTCGCGAGCAGTGTGGCGCTCGCGCGCTCGGCCGCTGCGAGCTCCACTCGCGCGCGATCACGCTCTGCCTCCGCCACCGCGACCGACCCCCGTCCCTGATTGAAGAGCGGTAGCGGCACCGAAACTCCGACTGTTGGAAGGAGTCCCCGCTCCGTGCCCGTGGGATCGTGGCTTTCGACGCCGGCCTGGAGCGCGAGCCCGCTCCAGATGCTGCGCCGCTCGAGCGCGACCAACTGCTCGGCCGACAGCAAGTCGCGCCGCGCCGCCGCGACCTGCAGAGGAACGGTGTCGGCCGCAGTCGCACTCGAATTCGCCGGCGGCACGTCGAGGCTGTCCGCGATCGCGATCGCGGCGTCGCTCGCACGGTAGCCGAGCAACTGCTGCAGCTCCAGCACGGATGAGATCGCGTCGGCGGAGTCCGAGGCCGCGACGTTGCGTGCGCGCCCTGCATTGATGCTCGCGACGTCGACGTCGAGATCGCTCGCGTCGCCCGCGCTTCTCCGCACTGATGCGACCACGAGCAGGCTCTCCGCGTCGGCCGCGTTTCGGAGCGACAACGAGGCGCGGGCGCGCCGCGCGGCTGCGATCGTGTATGCCGTATCGACATCGAGGCGAATCGCGGCCCGCTCGAACGCGAGCCTGAGCTGCGCGGCCTCGCTTGCCGAGCGCGCCGATGCGATGCGGAGGCCCCGGAGCGTGATGAAGTCGAGCGGGATGTCGAGGATCGCATGGTACTGAGGAACGGACTTGCTGTACGCCGCCGCCAATATCGGATTGGCGAACGCACCAGCGGCGCGCGCACGCGCCGACGCCGAACGTGCGGCCGCACCGGCGAGCGCCGCGCGCGATCCGTTGGCGAGCGCCATGGAGAAGGCGCTGTCGCGCGTGATGGGGAAGACCGCGTCGGCGCCTTGAGCGGAGACGCGTGGCGCCGCAATCGTCGCGAGCACCGCACCGCAGAGGAGAGCGCTCAGGCGCGATGTGGGACGACTCGATGGCATCGAGCCAAGGATGGGCCGCGAAGCTGTCGTGCTCATTACACCCGTTCGCCAGGCCGCGCTGAGGGTGGGAAGTGCACGGTTACGCGCGTTCCGCCATCCGTCGGCCCCTCCAGCAGAATCCGCGCACCGTGCAGCTCGGCGATCCATCGCGCGATCGCGAGCCCAAGACCGGCTCCCGCGGTCGATCCGCGCACGGTCTCCGCGCGGTAGAATCGGTCGAAGACGTGCGGAGTGTCTGCATCCGCGATGCCGCTGCCGTGATCGCGAACGATGAGCGACGCGCCATCATCGCTCGCGCGAACCGTGATCGTGACCGTTCCGCCCTCCGTGCTGAACTTGACTGCGTTGTCGAGCAGAATCATGACCAGTTGCCGCAGCAGCGACGCGTCGCCCCGAATCACCGACTCCTCGGCATCTTCGACGGTGAGCTTGACCCCGCGCCTCTCGGCGATCCACCCAGCCGTCGTTACGGCGCCGAGCACGATCTCATCGAGCTGCACCTCTTCGGGTACGAACGGCCGGTCGTCCGCGTCTGCGCGCGCGAGCGTGAAGAGATCGTCGACGAGCGTCGCGAGGCGCTCGACTTCGCCGCGAAGCTCGGTGAGTGTGATCTCATACGCCGCCGCGTCGCGCTGCTGCGCGAGCGTGACGTCGACGCGGCTTCGCATCACCGCGACGGGAGTGCGCAGCTCGTGAGCCGCATCGGCCATGAACTGCCGCGTCTGCCCCATCGACCGCTCCACGGGCTCCACGGACTTGCGTGCGAGGAACCATCCGCCAGTGGCGACGAGGGCGAGGCCCAGCGCGCCGAGCCCGCCGACGAGCGCGAGGAGCGTCGAGTAGCGATCGTCGATGGCGTCGCGATTCACGACGGCGGCGGCGACGTACTGCGCTCCGCTCCCGGTCGCGAACTTCTCCGCGTGGGCCTGAAGCGTCAAATCCTCCGGTGCCTCCCATCGCCTGCTTGCCGATCCCCGATCGGCCGCCGCTCTCGCGAGAGTTCGCACGTCGGAGTCGGCCGCGGTCGGCGTGAGCGGTCGCCCCTCGAGGTCGAAGAGATACAGATCGAAACCGGGGATACGGAGCTCATCCACGGTATCGATCGCGGCCGTCCCGCCACCCGCACGCTTCTGCTCGCGGAGCTCGCTCGCCCGCGCGATCGCCGTCGTCGCCGACCGAAGCGATCCATCGAGCTGAACTGAGACGTCATGCGCAAGCGCCGCGAACAGGAGCGCGCCGAGTGTGGCGAGGACGAGCGCAAAAGTCGCGACGTACCACGCGGTGACGCGCAGTCGCAGGCGCCCGAGCGCCCGCGCAGCCGACGCGGACGGTCGCGTCGCTCTCGCCTTCGACGTCTGCGTCTCCGTCATGGCCCGAAGCGATAGCCGGCGCCGCGAATCGTGTGGATCAGACGCGGCTCGAAGTCATCGTCGATTTTGCGTCGCAGGCGCCGCACGAGCACCTCGAGCACGTTGGTGAACGGATCGTGATTCTCGTCCCACACGTGCGCGCTGATCGCCGCGCGATCGACCACGACTCCCGCATGCAGCACGAAGAACTCGAGGAGGGCGAATTCCTTTGCGGTCAGCCGAATCGTCGTTCCCTTTCGTGACACGGAGTGCGACGCCAGATCCACGCACAGATCCGCTACCTGATGCTCTCTGTCCGTGATCGCCGGCCGTCGTCGCGCGAGCGCCCGGATGCGCGCGACGAGCTCACGAAAGGCAAACGGCTTGATGAGATAATCATCTGCGCCCGACTCGAGCCCCTTCACACGATCGTCCACGGCATCGCGAGCCGTCAGCATGAGAATCGGAGTCGTGATCTTGCGTGCGCGAATCCACGCGCACAGCTCGAACCCCAATCCGTCGGGGAGCATGACGTCGAGCACGATGACATCGTAGTGGCCGAGCTCGGCGCGCTCGCGCCCCTCCCGGACGCTGGACGCGACGAGCACCGAGAGCTGCTGCTCCCGCATTCCCGCGACGATGATCTCTGCCAGCGATCGATCGTCCTCGACCAGAAGCACGCGCATGTTCAAAAGCTACGCGCGCGGCCGAAGAACGGTTATTGGCCGAGGACGAGCAGCTCGAAGCTGTTCGGCAGGATCGGCGGACGTTTGCGCGGGTTCTCGGGCGTCGCCTGCAGAGGCGCGGGTCCGAAGCGAGCAGTGACCGTGAACAGTCGGTGCGATGCGAGGTCGAGCTCCATTGTGCGCGCGCCCGGCGCGGTTGGTATCGTCTGCACCACGGTGAACTTTCCCGGAGTGGTTTCTTTTGCCACCGTGATCGACCCCTCGCCGTTCGACGAGAAGGCCAGCCCAGTGTCGGGATCGTAGCGATTGGCATCGACACCACCGCCAATCGGGATGGTCGTGATGACCTTTCCCGACCGATAGTCGGTCACGGCCATCATCTTGTTCTCGCATCCGCTGAAGAGCCGGTGATGCGCGACATCGATCGCGAGCCCCGACGGCGACTCGCATGGCGCGATCGACCAGTGGCGAGTGACGCGATTCGTCTTCGTGTCGATCTCGACGATCGCGCTCGAGTCCTCGAGGTTCGCGTACACCTTCCCCGCGCCATCGGACACCGCGAACTCCGGGCGTCCCCCGAGCGCGATTGTGGCGAGGCTCGCGCCCGTGACGCCGTCGATGATCGTGGCGCTGTTGCCACCGCCGTTGAACGAGAAGGCGTGCCCCGAGGCCTCGTCGAAGATCAAGCCATCAGCTCCGGCGCCCGCCCTCGCAGTGCCGAGCACCTTGAGGGTCGCGAGATCGAACATCGTGACGGAGCTGTCGCCGCTGCCGGTCACGAAGCCATGCGACGTGTGGTAATCGAAGGCAACGCCGTGCGTGCGATGGAGTCCGGTAATCTCGCCGAGCAGCTTCCCGGACTGCTCGTCGATGACCATCACGCGATCACTTCGCGCTACGAAAACCCGATGAAAGGTGGTGTCGAGCGCGAGGTAGTCCCAGCCGCCGTCCCCGCCGAGAACGTGGGCCGCGATCACGTGGTAAGGGGCAGCTGCGCTCTGCGCCGCGAGTGGCAGCGCGGCGGAGGCAAGAAGCGCGCAGGAGCGAAGGAAGCGTGTCGCGACAGTCGGCATGTGAATTGGCTCGAGAGTTGTGCGGAGGTGCGACACCGACTCGCAGCTGCATGGCGCAGAATATTCGAGGTCGAAGCTAGCGTTGCAAACTGTCCGTCCGGTGACAGCTTCATCACCGGGCACGACCGAACGCCTCTCGCGCCTCGGCAGCGCTACTTTTCGAGAATCGATTCAATCGATTGCATACTTCCTTAGGAGACGCATGCAGGGCATCACCGCTCGCGCCATCGCATTTGCCGCCCTCTCGCTTTCGCTCTCGCTTTCGCTCTCTCCGTTCGCAGTCGCGCACGCGCAGGCTCCCGACACCACGCACAAGTTTTCCGGCAGCGGCGATTTCGGCTTCGTCAACGCCGCGGGGAATACCGAAGTGACGACACTCAACGTCGGCGAGCAGCTCCAGTACGCGCCAAACAAGCAGCTGCACTTCGCGCAGGGCCTCGCGATCGTCTACGGCAGAACCGATGGTGTCGAGTCCGCGAGTCTCTGGCAGGGCAACCTTCGCGGCGATCGCGACCTCGGCAATCGGTGGGGTGCGTACGCGCTCCTCGAGTTCGATCGCAACACCTTCGCGAGCATCGACCGCCGCTTTCAGGAAGGGATCGGCGCGCTCTATCATCCGATCCGCACCAAAACCGACACGCTGAGCGCGGAGCTCGGCGTCGGTCTCGTCGAGCAGCGCTCGACCAGCAATTCGAGCGTGACGCAGCCGATAGCGCGGATCGCCGGAAGCTACCGCCGCAGCTTTGCGCCCAAGGCGTATGGCGAGGAGCAGCTCGAGATCCTTCCCGATCTCAGCGTAGGGCGCGAGCTTCGCATCAACTCGGCGACGACCGTCGTTGCTCCGCTCTTCAAGAGCGTGGCGCTCAAAGCGAGCTATGTCGTGAACTTCGACAACGATCCGGAGCCCGGCCGACGCAAGACCGATCGCTTTTTGACGACGGGCGTGCAGCTTTCCTTCTGATCGGCAGGAACGCGCCTTGCCTTACATTCACGAACGTACGCTCACCAACACTCTCCAACGGATACGAACCAATGGCACTCTCGGCCGCGCAGCTCAAGCATTTCGAAGAGCGACTCCTGGAAGAACGCGCAGCATTGCAACAGGAGCTGCTGCGCTACACGGGCGCCGAGGCGGCCGATGACGAGCAGGAGCAATCGGGCGACCTGAGCAAGGTGCCCTTCCACCCCGCGGACCTCGGCACCGACACGATCAATCAGGAGATCGATGCGTCGAATGCGACGCGTGAGTCTGCGGAGCTCGTCGAGATCGAGGCGGCGCTCGAACGCCTGTATCACACGCCTGAGAAGTTCGGGATCGATGAGAATACGAACAAGCCGATCGCGCTGGAGCGTATGGAGATCATTCCGTGGGCGCGCGCCGACCTGAACGGTCGCAAGTAGCCTCTACTACCTGCTCGCCGGAGCGGCGTCCCACTTGAGGACCGCTCCTTTCTGGCCCGGCTTCACATCGATCGGCGCGCCGAGCATTGCGCCGACGGTGCTGCGCGCCGCGATGGTGACCGGCCCCGCGCTCGAGAGTGTGAGCGTAGGATTTCCGATGAACATCGTGGTGCCCCCGATGTAGATCCGTCGCGCGTGGCCGCCGCACATCGTGTGCGCATCCTTCCCCGCGACGAGCTCCGCCTTGAGATCACCCGCCGGCCCCGGGGTCACGTTGATCATGACCTGCGACGCGTGCAGCGCGGCGTCGCCATTCACGATCAGATCCACGTGCGCGCCCTGCGCCGAGTCGCCCGCCTCCGCGCCGCAGAATCCGGCGAGCATGATCATGGCGCTGTCTCCCATCATCATCCCCATCTGCGCGCGCGGCGCGGGCGCTGGGGCGGGTGCGACGGCGGGTCGCGACGAGTCAGTGTCGGCGGGTACGGCTGGCTCGCCCTTCGAGCACCCCGCGGAGAAGAGCGCGGCGACGGCGATGGCGGAAGACAGGAGGGGCGAGCGGTGCACGCGCATTGGAGCTCCGGTGGGGAAGGACGGGTGGGAAGGTACGCAATCGGGAGGGGGAAGAGCCAGTCACGCCATGGTACAAAGAAGAACCTTGCGTTTGGCCTTCTCGCATCTAGCATAGGCGCGTGTAGCGGCCTCATCCCCCACGAGAGGTGTAGATGCATCGTTTCGCCATTGCCCGGCCCATTGTAGCTATCGCCTGCGTGCTCGGCTTTACCGGTAATGCTATGGCGCAGAAGTCGAGCGACATGTGCACCGCCCCGCAGATGAAAACCGAAAAGTGGAAATCGCGCTCCGAGAACGGCGGGATGATCCTGTTGGTGCCGCCTGGCTTCGGTGCCAGCGGCATCGGCGGCGGGATCGAGGAATCGGGTGCGCACTACTATTCCAACGGCGAGCATCGGCTGATCGTGGTCGGTTTCGGCCCCGGTCTCCAGTCGCTGATGCACTACGACAACGTGTCGGAGAAGGGGGAGTGCGAGACGACGATTTCCGGTCGCCGCGTCTCGATCATCATCTACAACTATGTCATTGAGGATGCGAATTACTCCGCGTCGGGCAACGCCGGCGGGCACTTCGCGGCGGTCGCGCGCTACTACCCAAACGGCTCGCAGCGCGAGGTGTACGTGGCGTTGATCTCGAACTCCGCGTCGGACCTGAAGTACTTCAAGCCGCTCTTTTTTGCGGTGTCGTTCGACGGGCAAGCCGCAGCCACGACAGCCTCCGCTGCGACCGCGCCGGCGGCTGCTTCAACCGCGACTACCGCCTCATCGGGCGCCACGGTCTCGAACGCGTCCGACATGCACCCGATTGGCGGTGCCGTCGCGGCGACCCCCGTGTCTACGCAGAGTTGCGCCATCGCCGAACAGCCCGCCGGATCGCCAGTCGTTACGACTGTGATCGACAGCGCGGTCGTCGCAACGCAGCTCGTCGGGAAGCCGGAGATTCCGAACGGCTACGAGCTGATGACGGTGCAGTACGGTGCGACTGGGGCGTTCAGCGGCGTCAAGGCCGGACCCACGAATTTCGATGACGCGACGCAACGCGAGCTCGCGACGGCGATCGGACCAAACATCAGGACACACGACGCTGCCGCACCCGCGACGCTCCTCCTGCGCGTCGATGCATCGATGCGCGGATTGCATTACACGGCGCTTCCCGCCGGTTCCTGCGTGCAGTAGGAAGAGGGCAATCCCACGATGCAAAAGAGACGGCCCGGCCTCTTTGCGTTCGCTCATCGCGCGAAACTATCGCGCGTAGAACTCGACGATCGCTGCCTCGTTGACGATGAACGGAATGTCCGCGCGCGCCGGCGAGCCGATCACGCGACCCGTGAACTTGTCGTCCGGATCGAGCGCGAGATAACCCGGGATCCGAACCTGCGGACCACGCGTCACCGACTCGAGCACGCCGACACGCTCGCGAATCTTCCCCTCTGGAAGCGACACCGTCTCACCCACCTCGGCCAGGAAGCTCGCACGATCGACCTTCTTGCCGTTCACGCGAATGTGCCCGTGCGACACCAGCTGACGCGCGGCTGGAATCGTTGGCGCAAAGCCGAGGCGGAAGACGACGTTGTCCAGCCGGCGCTCGAGGAGCGCGAGGAGGTTGTCGCCCGTCTTGCCAGGAAGACGCTGTGCTTCCGCGAAGTAGCGGCGCAGCTGCGTCTCGGTGACTCCGTAGTTGAAGCGAACCTTCTGCTTCTCCTCGAGGAGGCGGCGGAACATGCTGGTCTTCCGGCGCTTGGAACCCGTGGGGCCGTGCTGGCCGGGCGGATACGGACGGCGCTCGCCATCCTTGCGGGTAAGACCGGGGAGCTGAACGCCCAGGCGTCGAATGACCCTGAGACGGGGACCACGAATCGGCATTGAGGAGCGACTGAGTAGTGAAAAGGGCAAACGCGTACAGCTTCGGATGATAACCTCGCGAGGCTCTTCGGGCAACCGGGTTTCACGGGAGCGAGGAGGGCGGCCGGTAGTGGCGGCTGGGAACAGTATATATGCTCTTCGCTTACGCCCCGAATATCAGATTCCGCGCTTCGGAGATGCCGCCGCGGCCGCATCGCTCGACCCTCGCCCCGTCGCCGCGCTCACGCCGCCCTCGCCCGCTGCGATCCCGTCCTCGACATCTCGACACGCTTGCGTTGATGGGCGAAGTAATTCGGGATGCCGATGGTCGCTATCAGGCCGCGCTCAAGGTCGCGTAGTAGGTCGGCTCCACGGGTTCAGAATGTCGACTCCGCGATCCACGCAGTCGCGCTCGTTCCTCGTCACGAAGACAAGATCGTGCACTTTCGCTGTGCCTAGCAGCAGTCCATCGATGGGCGACAGCGGCCTTCCCCGACGCCGAGCCTCCGCAGACAGCTGTCCCCATGCTCTCGCGATCGCATCGTCGACTGGCAAGACACGGCCGACGAAGGCTCGACGAAGCTCCTGTGTCATCCACCGGCGCAGCTCGTCCTGTCGCGGAGCCGGTGCGAGCTCGACGCCTGCTGTGATTTCTCCCATGGTGAGTACGCTGATCCACAGATCCAACGTGGACTGCGCGCGAAGCCACTGCTCCACCACAGCGTCGGGCGTTTTCTTGATCTGCTCCGAGACGACGTTCGTGTCGAGTAGGAACTGCACGTGATCGTCGACTACATGTCGATCTGTCGCATTGTCTCCGGACGCCGGTCGAACGCGTCCTCGGGTATATCCCCATTCGCTACCGCGCGAGCGAGCGGTGAATTCCGGAGAAAATCGACGATGTTCACTGGTGCGACCAAGCGCTCGTAGTCCGCGGTGGCTAGCACCACCACGGCATCCCGCCCACCGCGCGTGACAAACTGCGGTTCATGCTCCAGCGCTCGGCGCACGACCTCGGAAAGCTGATTCTTGGCACGTTCGAGGCTCCACGAGCTCATTCAACACTCCCAGTCGGCGTCTGGCTAGTCTGGCTAGCACCTTGTTCCAATAATATTATGGCGTGTCGCACTCAGCAACATCGATCAATCGCGGGGTGAAGCTGATGGGGACAAAGCGGCCAAATCGCGCGAAAACAAAAAAAGGATTCTCCACCGAGAATCCCCATGACCGTTCCGAAGTTTGCCCCGCGACTACGAAACGCTATCCGTCGCCGCCGCCACCATGCCGTCGTCGGTGAGCACTCGCCGTGCACCGCGCCACCGCTTCACGCCGGCGACCTTCGGATTCATCAGGTCCGTCTCGATGACCTCGTGCGCCTTCGTGCTCGCGTGGACGATCCGTCCATTGCCGACGTAGATCCCGATGTGCGAGACCGCGCCCTTCGTTCCGCGGCCGAAGGTGATCAGGTCGCCGGGAAGGAGCTGAGCCGTATCCGCGGGAATCCCCACGCCGGCAAAGGCTTGGCGGGCCGCCGTGCGTGGCACGGCAATGTGAAGCGCCGCAACGATATAGCGAACGAGGCCGCTGCAGTCGAAGCCGCGCTTCGGTGTCTCGCCGCCGTGCACATACCTGGTACCCACCTGCGCTCGGGCGAGCGCGACCAAGCTGTCGCGAAGCGTCATTGCGCTCGCGCTGAAGGCAGCGAACGGCTTGGGCGCGTCGAGCGCCGTTGCGTCATAGGCTGGCGCCTCGCGAACCCCTTCCTGGGCCCGTGCAGCCACCGGAACGACGAACAACGCCCCGCTCACGGCCAAAAGCCCGAGCGTGCGAGACATCGAAACGTTGCGACGGTAATGGAAGAGCACGCTTAAATTCATACGAGAAATGACGAGCCGCACTGATCCGTAGCAACGCTTTGGATCAGGTGGTAGAACGGTACGTTCGAGCTGAGAAAAGGCTAACGCTTCCGCCTCGCCCGGGCAACCACGCTCGTCGACACCTGACCGTGGTTCAGCATCGCCACGAAGGTGACCCCGCCGACGATATTCCCCAGCACCGCGGGCAGGATGAACATCCCCGCCGCCGCCCACGTCGCATGGCCGCTCGCCGCGACGAACAACACCTCGACGCTCCCGGCAATGGAATGCCGGAAGTCGAGCGCGGCTATCGGCGCCGTCGTCAGCCAGATGAGGAAAATCTGCGCGCCGGTCTGTGTCGTCGCCGCGACTAGCCACGCCGTCAAAGCGATCAGCCACCCCGCGAAGATCGCGTGGTAGAACTGCTCGCCGAACCCACCATTCAATAACACACCGCCCAGATTGAGCATGCTCTCCCGGACGGCTTGGCTCACCACCGACGTTCGGGCGAAGAGCGCTCCGAATGCCACCGCACCGGTCAGGTTCCCCCCGAGCACGATCGCCCATAGGCGGAGCATCTTCCCCACAGTTACGCGCGAAGGCTTCGCAAGAACAGGGATGACCGGCTCGAGCGTGTTCTCGGTGAACAGCTGGCTGCGGCCGATGATCACGAGAATGAACCCCAGAGGGTAGACCGCAGCCGC
Organism: Gemmatimonadaceae bacterium; assembly: GCA_013697785.1. GTDB lineage: Bacteria > Gemmatimonadota > Gemmatimonadetes > Gemmatimonadales > Gemmatimonadaceae > FEN-1250. The sequence continues at coordinate 31,066 of JACCWE010000156.1, read as the reverse complement.
TATCGCGTGCCGGTACTCCGGTGCCACCAGAGTCGCGGCATAGGCGCCGCCCACGAAGCTCCAGCCGATCGTCAGCCCCGCGGTCACCGCCGACCACAGGAGATCCCACGCCGGGCGACTCATCTCCTCCTCCGCCGCCTGCAGGACGTTGTCGTGGATCTCCTGCGCCGACAGCCGCGTCCCGACCTCCGGCCCGACAGGCGCATTCGAGGCGGCGCCGGCCGCCGCGCCGCGGCGGGGAGAGCGATTTTGCGTGGTCACCATGATCCTGTCGAGAGAGAAGAGTCGCCGTTCCCAGGGGAAGAGTCGTGCCTCGCGCAGTCGCGCGGGAGCTTGCGAGTGCGTCCGTACAGCCATACTCTAGAGCATAATGATCGCGATACTCCTCGAGGGCTCCCTGTTCGTCGGCTCCATCGCCGCGATCGCAGCCCTCGTTTTTTACATCACCCGCGGCAGCACCTCGCTCGGCCTCCGCGCGCAGCAAAACAAGAATCGCGAGGCCATCGAGCGCGAGGCGGAGCTCGTGTGCCCGATCCATGGCGCGCATACAGAAGCCGAGCTCGTCAGACTCGAGAGCGGCGAGCGTATCTGCCCCGAATGCTTTCGCGACGCCATGAAGGGAATCGTCTAGCGTATCTCCCGAAGGAGCTCATTACATGGACACAGATCGGCCGCACGTCCCTCCGTTTCTCAAGCTCGTCGGCGTCGGCGCCGCGCTTCTGGCCGTCGTCATCTTCGCGCTCAGCAGCACGACGTACGTCAATCCGGGACATGTCGGCATCATCATCCATCGCACGGGCGGCGGAGTCGATGCTACTCCGTACGGGCCTGGCATCCACCTGCGAAATCCGCTCACCACGGGGATCCAGGAATATCCGACGTACATGCAGACGCTCATCCTCACCAAGTCCGCCGGCGAGGGCTCCGAGCGCAACGACGAGATCAACGTCAACAGCGTCGAAGGTCAGCCGCTGTCGCTCGACGTATCGATGTCCTTCGAGCTCGACCCGCAGAAGGTGCCGCTGCTCTACACGACCTTTCGTATGGATGTGCAGTCGATCGAGCACACCTACGTGAAGCAGTCGATCCGCCAGGCGCTGCAGGAGATCGTAGGCAACGAAGCGATCGCCGTCATCATCGGCCCGAAGAAGGCCGAGGTCACGGTGCGCGTGCAGACGCTCATCGCGCAGCGTCTGATTCAATACGGCATCATCGTGAAGCAGTTCACGATCAACGAGCTTCGCGCGCCGCCGGCCGTCATCGAGGCCATCAATCAAAAGAACGTCATGCAGCAACAATCGCTCACGGCCGAGAACGAGCTGCAGAAGAACAAATTCCAGGCGCAGGGAGATTCGATCAAGGGCGCCGGCCGCGCGAAGGCGATTCTGGCCGAGGCGGAGGCGCAGGCCAAGGCGAACATCCTCCTCGCGCAGAGCATAACGGCAACGCTCGTCTCGTACGAGATGGCCAAGCGCTGGGACGGCAAGATGCCGCAGGTGACGGGCGGGGCCATGCCCATGATCCAGATGCCGAAGCCCTGACTGGCGGGAACGAATCATGCGAAAGCTGCGCGCATGGTACCGGCGCAGCGCTCACGCGACGCCGCTCGACGCGTGTTGGTCGAGCGGTTCGGGCATGAGCAATTTCAGGAAGGACAGTGGGAGTCGATCGAGGCGCTCCTCGCAGGCCGCGACGCACTCGTCGTCATGCCCACCGGCAGCGGAAAGTCGCTCATCTACCAGCTTCCCGCCCTGATGCTCCCGGGGCTGACGGTCATCGTCAGCCCGCTCATCGCACTCATGAAGGACCAGCAGGACAAGCTGGCCTCGCATGGTGTCGACGCGCTCGCGATGCATTCGCATCTCTCGACCTCCGAGTCGCGCGACACGCAGCAGAAGATGCAGGACGGCACGGGCGAGATTCTTTATCTCACCCCCGAGCGTTTCAAGGACCGCGAGTTCTTCGAGAAGTTGCTCACGCGAAAGGTCAGCCTCTTCGTCGTCGACGAAGCGCACTGCGTCAGCCAGTGGGGACACGACTTCCGCCCCGACTATCTCGTTCTCGGCTCGATCGCGAAACGACTCGGCAGCCCGCCGATCCTCGCCCTCACGGCGACTGCCACAGACACCGTGCGCAAGGATATCGCGCGACAGCTCGGCATGCGCGATCCGCACATCACGATCACGGGCTTCGCGCGCCCCAACCTTCGTTTCGAAGTCTGCCGCACGGTGAATCAGCAGGTGAAGGACGCCGAGCTCGCGCGCATCCTCGAGAATACGCCGGGGAGCTGCATCATCTACGTCGCGACGATCAAGGAAGCCGAGCGGCTGTACGAAGCGTTTGGCGAGACGCATCCGATCGGCATGTATCACGGGAAGATGCCGGCGGCCGATCGGAAGCAGATGCAGGATGCGTTCATGGCCGACGAGATCGTAGCGATGATCGCGACGAACGCCTTCGGCCTCGGCATCGACAAGCACGATCTGCGCTTCATCGTGCACTACCATTTTCCCGGTTCGATCGAGGCGTACTATCAGGAAGCCGGCCGCGCCGGCCGCGACGGAGAGCCCGCGACGTGCACGCTCCTCTATCGCGTCGAGGACCGTCGCATCCAGTCGTACTTCCTCGGCGGTAAATATCCCGAGGTGCAGGAGGCCGCGCGCGTCGCGCTCGTGCTCGAGACCTATCCGATGCTCACGCCTGTGTCGCTCGTCGAGCTGGCGAATCGAGCGGATGTTCCGGCACGCAAGGCTCGCATCTCGCTCATCCTGCTCAAGCGCCACGGCCTCGTGCGCGAGCATCGCGGCGGAAGTTGGGAGCGTCTCGCAGATCATCTCACGGCCGTGGACTTGAGCGCCGATCTGCATTCGTACGAGGAGCGCCGCGAGCGCGACCGCCAGTCGCTCGAGCGGATGGTGGAGTATGCGCAGACCGCGCGCTGCCGCACGCGCTACATCCTCGAATATTTCGGCGAGGAGGTCGACGCGGAGTGGCGCTGCCACAACTGCGACGCCTGCGACGCGATCGACGCATGGAGCGACGCCGCGCCGTCGCGCGCGCGGCAGCGGCTCGCTACTCGAGAGGCGTAGCTGGCGATGCGGCTGGCGGCGGGGACTTCAGCGCCACGGCGCAGTGGTCGCTGCATCCGAAGCGATAGCGATTGCGCGCGAAGGTTCGATAGCCCTTGTCCGCCAGCGCACCAAAGCCCGGCAGCCCCCAGAGCCAGCCGAGCAGCCAGCCGAACGGCAGAATCGAGAGGAGCTGTCGTGCGGCAGCAGCGCCGCTCCACGTGCGACCGTCGGCCGCGAACACGTGCATCGACTCGTTCAGCGCCTCGCGCGAAAGCCACGGAAAGCGCGTCGACACGGTATCGTTCTGGGACGCGATCGCCTGAATCACGTGGCGCGAGTCCCACTTCTGCACGCGGCGCACGAGGCGGCTGCATACGTTGCACGATCCATCGTACACGAGCGTCCACGGACGGCCACCCGATTCGGGTCCCGCGCGCCGCACATCCGCCGTTCGCTTCGTGTTAGGCATCTCGCTCCTTTCTCCATTCAAGTTACCGTGCAAGAGCTGCTCGCGAACAGCGTCACCGCATGGATTACCGCCGTGTCCACTCTGGGAGCGGTGCTAGCGGCTTTCATCCTCCTCAAAATCCTGGTTGCACGCCGCGCGAAGCGCGATACGGTACCACCGTCGCACCTGCGGGAGCTGTTCAGAGACCTCGTCAAGCGCACGCGTCCGTACTTCATCCTCATCGTGGCGTTGTGGGCAGGGTCGCTCGCGCTCACGCTGAGCGCGCACCACGAGCACGTCTGGCGTCTCATCGTGCTCGTTGGAACGCTGTTGCAGGCTGGCGTCTGGGCGGGCGGGCTCGTGCTCTTCTGGGCGAACCGCTTCGCCGAGCATCGCGCCGCCGATGCGGGCACGCGGATGACGATCAACGTCGTCGCCATTGCGGCGCGCCTGCTGCTCTGGCTCATCGTGCTCCTCGTGATCCTCGACAATCTCGGGATCAACATCAGCGCGCTCGTGACGGGGCTCGGCATAGGCGGGATAGCGATCGCGCTCGCGGTTCAGAACATCCTCGGTGATCTCTTCGCCGCACTCTCGATCGTGCTCGACAAGCCCTTCGTCGTCGGCGACGCCATCAGCGTCGGCGATGCGGCGGGGACGGTGGAGCACATCGGACTCAAGTCGACACGACTGCGCAGCGACTCGGGCGAGATGATCATCATCTCGAACGGCGACCTGCTCAAGAGCCGCATCCGGAACTATCGCGGACAGGAGAAGCGGCTCGTCATCCTGAAGTTCGGAATAGCGTACGACACGCCGCCGGAGAAGCTCGCACGCGTGCCGCAGATCATCCGCGCGGCAGTGGAGCGCGAGAAGGCGGCAAAGTTCGACCGCTCGAACATCACGACCTTCGGGACCTTCGCGATCCTCACGGAAACGGTGTACTCCGTGTACCGCGTGAGTTATGGTGTGTACATGGATACGCAGCAGCGAATCAATCTCGAGATCTACAAGCAGCTGGCCGCCGACGAGATCGAGATTGCGCATCAGGCGCCCGTCGTTCAGGCGCGCCCGGATGAGCCGATCAAGTGATCGAGGCGTACTCCTTGCACGCGAGCAGCGCATGACATCGAAAGTGAAATCGACAGTGATGCGCCTCACCATCGCATGCGTGACGGTGTTGCTCGCGCTCGCACCTCGCGTGCGCGCGCAGGAGGCGGAGGAGCATGCGCACCTGGGCATCGACCGCTTCGGCAGCTTTCTCAGCTGGGCCTGGACCGACCACGGTCGCCACGGCCATGAGTTTGGCGCCGATCTGGACGTCGGCTCGATCTTTTCACCTCGCTTCCGCTTGTCGATAGGGCTCAACTACTTCAAGGCCGATATCGACCGCCGCGACCACCTCGGTGATCCGATCGACGGGACCTTCCACGACTTCAGCGCGCACGCCGAGGCGAGCTACGAGATCGTGCGCATCGGTCGCCTGGGGCCGTACGTTGGCGCGGGTGTTGGCGTGCACTGGCGCGGCAGCAACATTAATAATGACGTCGACGACACCGCACGACTCTACAAGGGCGCGATCATCGGCGGCGACTTCTTCGGCGGGACGACGTTCGCGCTCTCGCAGTCGAGGCGCTACTCGCTGTATGCTGAGGCGCGCCGGGTGGAAGCAGCGCACGTCGAGCGCACGCTCGCGCGCGTGGGAATCATCATCAGGTTCAGGTAGCCGTGAACACGCCGATGCGAGAGCAGGAAATCTCGTTCCTCTGCGGCGATGCGCGGATCGCCGGCATTCTCGCGATCCCGAACAACGCGAAGGCGATGGTGGTGTTCGCGCACGGAAGCGGGAGCGATCACCGTAGCTCGCGCAACGCAACGACGGCGCAGCAGCTCTACGACGCGGGCTTCGCATCGCTCCGCGCTGATCTGCTCACCACGGAAGAGGCAGCGCTGAACGAGCGCACGGGTCAATTTCGCTTCGATGTCGCGTTACTTTCCGAGCGCGTGCTCGCGGCGTCGACGTTCGTGGGGACGGTACCGGAGGCTCAGCTGGTGCCGCTCGCCTACTATGGCGCGAGCACGGGCGCGGCGGCCGCGCTCACGGCGTCGTGTAAGCGCCGAGACGTGTACGCGGTGGTATCGCGCGGCGGGCGCCCAGACCTGGCACTCAGCTGCCTCCCGGAGGTTCGGGCGGCGACACTCTTGATCGTGGGCGGCGCCGACGTGCCCATAATCCCGCTCAATGAGGAGGCGCTCGGGTGCCTCGCCGGCGAGAAGGATCTGGCGATCGTCGAGAACGCGACGCATTTGTTCGAGGAGCCCGGGACGCTCGAGATCGTCGGACAGCTCACGATCGACTGGCTCACGCGCCATCTCCCAAAGACGCACGTGTAGCCCGTGCTCTTTCGCAATCGGGCCGAGGCGGGACGCTTTCTCGCTCGGGAGCTGCTCGACGCGCTACCTCAGCTGCGCGAGGAGCCGATCACGGTGCTCGCGATCCCGCGCGGCGGCGTCGCCGTTGCCGCACCGATCGCCGAGCTGCTCGGAGTGCCGCTCCATGTCTTCGTCGCGCGCAAGCTCGGCGCGCCGGGGCAGGAGGAGCTCGGAATCGGTGCCGTCGCCGCGGATGGAACCCGCGTGCTCGACGATGACCTCGTGCGCATGCTCCGCGTGACGGATGCGCAGATCGAGAAGATCACGAAGCGCGAGATCGCGGAGGCGAAGAGGCGTGTCGCGCTCTTCCGCGGCACTCGCGCGCCGCCACCGGTGAGCGGGCGCAGCGTGATCCTCGTCGACGATGGGCTCGCGACGGGCGGCACCGCGCGTGCGGCGTTGACGGTGCTCAAGGCCGAGCGTCCGATGCGCCTCGTTTTCGCGGCGCCGGTCGCGAGCATGGATGGCGCAGAGTCTATCGCGGCGATGGGAGTCGCGACCGTGTTCTCGGCCGTACCGAAACACTTTCGCGGCGTGGGCGAGTGGTACGAGTCGTTCGACCAGCTGACGGACGATGAGGTGCTCGCGATGCTCGTGGAGTCTGGCGCGCAATGATCTGGAACCGTCTCGACACGCCCGGCCACGACATGGCGACCGTCGCGCGGCGCGGCGAAGGGTGGCGGCTCGCGGGGCACGCGATCTTCACGCACGAGGGTCGCTCGTCGAAGCTCGACTACGACATCTATTGCGACGAGCGGTGGCGCACGCATTTCGTGAGTGTGAGCGGGCTTGCGTCGGATGTTCTGGTATCGCACGAGCTCACGCGGGGTCTCGATGGCGTGTGGCGCGACGCCGATGACGCGCCGTTCGCCTCGCTCACCGGCTGCATCGACATAGACCTCGGCTTCACCCCCGCCACGAATCTGCTCCCCATTCGCCGTCTCGCGCTCGAGATCGGCGCGAGCGCCCCGGTGCGCGCGGCCTGGATGCGCTTTCCGGAAATGACGATAGAGGTGCTCGAGCAAACGTACACCCGACTGGCCGACTTCACCTATCAGTACGAGAGCGATAGCGGCAAATTTCGTCGCGAGCTCACGGTGAACCGTGAAGGCTTCGTCGTCGACTACCCGGGGCTCTGGATCGAGGACTTGGAAGGCGTAACGAAGCGGTAAGTCAGAAGCGGCAACTTGTTGTCCGTATCTACAGCTGTTAGAGCTTGTGTTCCAGCGCAGCCGTTCGCGTCCGCGAATCCCTACCGCCCCGCCGGCTGCTGCTGCGTAAGACAGTGCAGCGTCCCCAGCCCCCACACGAGATCCACCGCGTGAATCCCCACCACTTCGCGTGCCGGGAATAGCTCGGAGATCGTGTTCAGCGCCGTGCGGTCGTTCCGATCATTGAACGTCGGCACCAGCACCACGCCATTCGCGATGTAGAAGTTCGCGTAGCTCGCCGGCAGTCGCTCGCCGTGCATCGTCACCGGGCGCGGGAAGGGAAGGCGCACGATGCGAAGCCCGCCGGGAAACGTCTTTGCGGCGAGCTCGAGCCGCTGCACGTTGTCGATCGATCGCTCATGGTTCTCATCCGCCGGATCGTCCTCCACCGCGAGAACGATCGTGCGCTCGTCCGTGAATCGCGCGATGTCGTCGACGTGCCCGTGCGTGTCATCACCCACGCATCCCTCGCCGAGCCAGATCGTGCGCGTGGCGCCCAGATAGTGAGCGAAGGCGCGCTCGTAGTCGGCGCGGCCGAGCCCCGGGTTGCGAATCTGGGTGTCGGAGAGCAGCCACTCCTCCGTCACGAGCAGCGCGCCCGCACCGTTCGTCTCGATCCCGCCGCCCTCGAGCACCAGCCGTCCCTCGCCATCGGGACGCACGGCCTCCTCGCGCGCGAGCTCCGACAGCTCGGACACCTCCATCCCGATCAACTCGTCACGCGCGAAGTTGTCGTACTTCGCCCACCCGTTGAACTTCCAGCTCACCCAGTGAACGGTGCCGTTCGGCGCCATCACCGCCGTCGGCGCCGAGTCGCGCAGCCACACGCGATCGGTGCCCACCACGTGCAGTCCGACGCGCGAAAGATTCACTCCGTGCGCAACGAGCGCATCGCGTGCCTCGTCCAGCACCGACTCATCGTCGCACAGCACCTCGACGTGTTCGTGCCTGCTCAGCGAGCGCACGATCTCCGCGTACACCCATGGAATCGGCTCGAACTTCCCCGGCCAGTCGGGCTGATGATGCGGCCACCCGATCCACGTCGCCGCGTGCGCCTCCCACTCGGCCGGCATCCGCTGCGCGGGAAAGTGCACGCCGTCGTCGCGGCGCACGTACACCGAATTATCGGGATCGCTCACCCGATGTAGCGTTCGAGGATCGGGCCGTACGCGTCGATGCGCCGGTCGCGCAGGAACGGCCAGTTGCGGCGCGTGTACTCGATCGCGCCGGGATCGATCACCGCCGTGAGGATCGCCGGCTCGGTTCCCGCCTCAGTGATGATGCGACCGTACGGATCGCAGACGAATGAATGTCCGAAGAACTCGAGGCCGTCCGTGCCTGGCTCCGGCTCGAAGCCAACGCGATTCACCGCGGCCACGTATACGCCGTTCGCAATCGCATGCGCGCGCTGCGCCGTGCGCCACGCATCAGCCTGCGCCGCTCCCCATTCCTCTTTCTCCTTCGGATGCCAGCCGATCGCCGTCGGATAAAACAGGATCTGCGCGCCCATGAGCGCCGTGATGCGCGCCGCCTCGGGATACCACTGGTCCCAGCAGATCAGCACACCGATCGTCGCGATCTTCGTTTTGAACACCCGAAAGCCGCTCGGCGGAATCGATTCGTCGTGCTGGTAGATCTCGCCCGGCGTGAAATAGTACTTCTCGTGGTAGAGCGGATCATCGGGGATGTGCATCTTCCGGTACACCCCAAGCAGCGCACCATCCGTGTCGATGACGGCGGCGGAGTTGTGATAGACTCCCGGCCCGCGCTTTTCGAAGATCGGCACGATGATCACGACGCCGAGCTCCTTCGCGAGAGCCTGCATCCGCTGCGTGATCGGCCCCGGAATCGCCTCCGCGAGATCGAAGCGTTCCGCGTCGGTCACCTTGCAGAAGTACGGAGCATCGAAGAGCTCCTGCAGACAAATGATCTGCGCGCCCTTCTTTGCCGCCTCGCGAATCCCGCGCTCACCCGCGTCGACAGCCTCGGCCGCGTTCGGCGGCACAGCCTGCTGAACGAGCCCGATCGTAAATGGAGAGTCAGCCACGGTTCCTGTGTACTATTCGATGATCTTGCGAAAGGAGCCCGAGAGTCGCGCGATCGATCCGGCGGGAGTCCTGAGGTGCGATGTACTGCTGCCGGGCGGCGCGCAGATGCCGATCACGATGTCCATCACGTTCGTCGAGGTGAGGTCGGTGCGCAGCAGCGCATCAGCCGCGTCGAGCGATGGATGCGAATCGTGCGCCGCGAGATCGACATCGGGCTTTCTTCCCGCCTTTTCGATCGCGCCCCACGTTTCCTTGTCGACGATCCCACCGGCCGCATCGGTGGGGCCGTCACGGCCGTCCGTGCCGCACGCAAGGAGCGTCGAGCCCCGCGCGCTCTTCGCGCTCGCGAGCTCGCGCGCCGCCGACAGAGCAAGCTCCTGGCACCGTCCGCCGGCTCCTGTCGCGCTCCCCATCGTGACGGTCGTCTCACCCCCCCAAAGAAGGCAGCTTTGCACTGGTCGATTGGTTAGTGGCGATGTCCCAGAGCCACAATAGCTTATTAGCGTTGTGGCGAGCCGCTTGCCCACGGAGGCGGCCTCACCAGCGAGTGCGGTGCTCAGTATCCTGGGCTCGTAGCCGAGCTCTTTTGCGCGAGCTGCCGCTGCTTCGAGAGCGACACGATTGCTGGCTATGATCTTGCGCTCGACGTTCGCGAAAATGTTATCGCCCGGCTTCGGCGTCTCGCGCGAAGGATCATGCGCCATCCACGCGACGTGGTGCCGCAACGATCCGGCAATCCGATCCCACAGCTTGGATGATTCGAGTAGCGACTGGACCTCGCCCGCGGTGGTGGGGTCCGGCGAGCAGGGTCCCGATCCAATTGCGGCGAGATCGTCGCCAATGACGTCGGACACGATGAAGTTTCGCGTGCGAGCAGAGCTCAGTGCCGCTGAGAGCCTGCCAGCGCTCCAGCGGGTAAACCGTTTGCGGATGGTGTTCATGGTCGCGATGTCGAGCCCGGAGCCGAGCAAAAGATCGAAGAGCTGCACCATCTCTTCGGGTTTGATCGCTCCATCGGGCGCCGCGATCAGACTCGACGCGCCGCCGGAGAGCAGCACCCATACTTCATCATCCGCCTTCACCTGCCTGGCCCATCTCCCCACCGCATCCGCAGCAGCGAAGGAGTTCGCGCCAGGCAGCGGGTGGTCGCCTGCGACGAACTCGATGCGCGCATGGGGAGTCGGCAGCATACGCGGCGCGACGATCACTCCGCCCGCCGGCTCGAGCTTGTGCGCGGCGAGAAAGTCCACCGCCGCGATGGCCATCGGATTCGCAGCTTTTCCAATCGCGATGATCCAGACGCGCTTGTGGCCGGTCTCCTTCGAGATTCGCTCGAGCGCAGCAGTGAGCGCGGGCCCGGGCGCGACGGCGCGCACCGCCGCCCAATACAGCTGGACGAGCGCCATCCGCGAATCGATGGGTCGTCCCGCAGGCATCACGGCCCATTGGGGTTGGCTCGGTGTTTTCATCGATCGTAAGATTGCGTGTTCGCGCGCCTCGCGCGAGTGCGACAATCTGTTCCGAAATTCGAACTGACTGAACTTTTTCTTGGAGCGTCGCACATGCCCGGTCGAAATTTTCTGTTTGTCCCAGGTCCCACCAACGTTCCCGACCGTGTTCTCAATGCGATGCATCGGGCAATGGAAGACCATCGTTCCCCGGTTTTCCCGAAACTTCCTCTCAGCATATTCCCCGACCTCAAGAAGGTCTTCCGCACCACGGAGGGCACGCCGTTCATCTTCGCCGCGACCGGCACCGGCATGTGGGAGGCGGCTCTCGCCAACACGTGTAGCCCGGGCGACAAGTTACTCGCGACGCGCTACGGACAGTTCAGCCACCTCTTCATCGATTGCGCGCAGCGCCTCGGCCTGCAGGTAGATATCATCGAGGTGCCGTGGGGAGAAGGCGCACCTGCGGACAAGATCGAGGAGAAGCTCCGCGCCGACACGAAGCACGAGTACAAGGGCGTGCTCGTCGTGCACAACGAAACGTCGACTGGCGTCACCAGCGACATCGCCGCGGTTCGCAAGGCGATCGACAACGCGAAGCATCCCGCGCTCCTCTACGTCGATGGTGTGAGCTCGATCGGCAGCCTCGAATTCCGCATGGATGACTGGGGCGTCGATCTCGCGATCACCGGATCCCAGAAGGGTTTCATGCTCCCGGCCGGCCTCGGACTCATTGGCGTCAGCCAGAAGGCGCTCGCACGCCGTGAGAGCGCGAAGCTGCCGCGCGTCTTCTTCGACTTCGGTGATCAGATCAAGGCGAACGCCACGGGCTACTTCCCGTACACGCCCCCGCTCACGCTCCTCTACGGATTGCGCGAGTCGCTCGACATGCTCCTCGAGGAAGGGCTCGACAACGTGTACGCGCGCCACCACCGCCTCGCGGAAGGCACGCGCGCCGCGGTGAAAGCGTGGGGGCTCCAGCTCTGCGCAAAGGATCCGAAGTGGAACTCCGACACGGTCTCCGCGATCATGACGCCGGCCGGCGTCGACGGCGCGCAGATCATCGCGACGGCCTTCAAGAAGTACAACCTCGCGCTCGGCGCGGGACTCGCGCAGATGGCCGGCAAGCTCTTTCGCATCGGCCACCTCGGCGATCTCAACGAGCTGATGATGCTCGGCGCAATCGGCGGCGCCGAGATGGCGATGCGCGATGTCGGCATGACGCAGATCGTTCCGGGAAGCGGCGTTGGAGCGGCATCCGAGTATTGGCGCACCGGTGGGACCACTCCCTCGGCGCCAGCGCCCAGGAGTGCCGAGAAGCGTGGCGAGCCGGCCGTAGCCGCTCGATGAGCTTTACCAGGTACGAGCCGGCTCGCTTCCGTCTTCAGCGGAGCGAGCTGGCGGTTCCCGGCTCGCGCGCGGAGATGTTCTCCAAGGCAGCCGAAGGCCCGGCGGACTACGTCTTCCTCGATCTCGAGGATGCGGTCGCACCGAACGACAAGGAGCAGGCGCGCCTCAACACGATCGAGGCGCTCACGAGCATCGACTGGCGCGCGCGCGGAAAAACCATCTCCGTTCGCATTAACGGCATCGATACGCACTACATGTATCGCGATATCGTCGACGTCATCGAGCAGGCGGGGGAGTTCGTCGACACGGTGCTCATTCCGAAGGTCGGCGTGCCGAGCGATGTGTACATGGTCGATGCGATGCTCACGCAGATCGAGGATTCGAAGAAGCTGCCGTACAAGATCGGGATCGAGGTGCTGATCGAGACCGCGCTCGGGATGGCGAACGTCGAGGCGATCGCCCAGTCGAGCAAGCGTCTCGAGGCGATGCACTTCGGCGTCGCGGACTACGCCGCCAGCGTACGCGCACGAACGACGAGCATTGGCGGGCTCAATCCGGATTATCCCGGAGACCAGTGGCACTTCGGCATCTCGCGGATGGTCGTCGCGTGCCGGGCGTATGGTCTTCGCGCGATCGATGGTCCGTTCGGCGACTTCAAGGATCCGGACGGCTTCAAGCTCGCGGCGCGTCGCGCCGCAGCGCTTGGCTGCGAGGGGAAGTGGGCGATTCATCCGACGCAGATCGATCTGGCGAACGAGCTGTTCACGCCGTCGCCGGACGAAGTGACGAAGGCAAAGCGGATTCTGGAAGCGCTCGCGGAAGCGGAGGCGCAGGGGCGCGGCGCGGCATCGCTCGATGGCCGGCTCATCGATGCGGCATCGGCGCGAATGGCGCAGAACATCGTCGTGATGGCCGGCGAGATCACGAAGAAGAAAGGGTCATGAGCACGCCAGCCGTTCTTCGCGCGATGATCGCGGACCGGCTCCGTATTTCCACTTCGTCGGGCTGACACCCACACCGAGCCGTCAATGGACATTCACGAATATCAGGCGAAAGAGTTGCTGGCCGGCTTTGGCGTCGCTGTGCCGAAGGGGGGCGTCGTCTACACTCCCGATCAGGCGGTTTATAGGGCCGAAGAGATCGGCGGTGGACGCTGGGTCGTGAAGGCGCAAATCCACTCGGGCGCGCGCGGCAAGGCCGGCGGCATCAAGCTGTGCACGACACCCGAAGAGGTTCGCGCGGCGGCGATCGAGTTGCTCGGTAAGAAGCTCGTCACGCATCAGACCGGGCCCGCCGGAAAGATCGTGCACCGCCTCTACGTCGAGGCCGCGGTGCCGATCAGACGCGAGCTGTACATCGGGCTCGTGCTCGATCGCAGATCCGAGCGTGTGTGCGTGGTCGCTGCGCCTGAAGGTGGAATGGAGATCGAGGAAATCGCGGCGCGCTCGCCGGAGACGATCCTGCGCGAGGTGATCGAGCCAGCCGTCGGCATGCAGCCGTTTCAGGCGCGCGAGCTGTCATTCGGACTCGGGCTCAGCTCGTCCGAGATGAATCAGGCGGTGAAGGCGATCCTGGGCGCGTATCGCGCGTTCCGCGACCTCGATGCGACGATGGTCGAGATCAACCCGCTCGCGATCACGGAGAGCGGCCAGGTGCTCGCGCTCGATGCGAAGATGCAGTTCGACGACAACGCCCTCTTCCGCCGCGCCGCGGTCGCCGAGCTGCGCGATTACGCGGAAGAAGATCCGCGCGATGCGGAGGCCGCGAAGCACGGGCTCAATTACATCGCCCTCGAAGGCTCCATCGGCTGCATCGTGAATGGCGCCGGACTGGCCATGGCGACGATGGACATGATCACGCACGCGGGCGGCGAGCCGGCGAACTTTCTCGATATCGGCGGTGGAGCCTCTCCGGAGCGTGTTGCCGCCGCCTTTCGTCTGGTGCTCTCCGATCCGCGCGTGCGCTGCGTGCTCGTGAACATTTTCGCTGGCATCAATCGCTGCGATTGGGTGGCCGAGGGAATCATTCAAGCGGCGAAGGATGTGAACGTACCGGTGCCGATCGTCGCGCGACTCGCGGGAACGAACGTCGAGCAGGGACGCGCGATTCTGCGCGACAGCGGATTGCAGATCATCACGGCGGACACGTTGGCCGATGCCGCGGAGAAGGCGGTCGCGGCCCTCACCAATACACCCGTTGGCCGTCCCGCCAGGGAGAAGGTTTCGTGAGCATTCTCGTCAATGAAAAAACCCGGATTCTCTTTCAGGGATTCACGGGCGACAAGGCGAGCTTCCACGCGAAGGAAGCGATCGAATACGGCACGAACATCGTCGCCGGTGTAACGCCGGGGAAAGGCGGCGCCAGACATCTGAATCTCCCGGTGTTCGACACCGTGAAGGAGGCGGTGAAGGCGACGGGCGCGACGGCGAGTGGTATCTTCGTGCCGGCACCGTTCTGTGCCGACGCCATTATGGAAGCTGCCGATGCAGGAATGGAGCTCATCGTCTGCATCACCGACGGCATTCCCGCGCAGGACATGATGCGCGTGAAGCGCTACATGCTCCGCTATCCACTCGACACTCGACCGACGCTCATCGGTCCGAACTGCGCTGGCGTCATCTCGCCGGGCAAGGCCATGATCGGCATCATGCCCGGCAGTATCTACACGAAGGGCCGCGTGGGCATCGTGTCGCGCTCGGGAACGCTCGGCTACGAGGCGGCGTCGCAGATGCAGGCGCTCGGTATCGGCGTGAGCACGAGCGTCGGCATCGGCGGCGATCCGATCAACGGCAGCTCGTTCGTCGATATGCTCAAGCGCTTCGAGAGCGACGACGAGACGGACGCCGTGATGATGATTGGCGAGATCGGAGGCCCGCAGGAAGCCGAAGCCTCGTTGTGGGCGCGCGACAACATGTCCAAGCCGATCGTCGGGTACGTCGCCGGACTCTCGGCGCCGCGCGGCAGGCGCATGGGACACGCAGGCGCGATCATCTCCGCATTCGGAGACAGCGCGCTCGAGAAGGCGGAGATCATGCGCAACTCGGGGCTCACGGTGGCGGGGAGCCCTGCGGAGCTGGGCACTGCAATGCAGCAGGCACTCTCGAAGCCGGCGCGCCGGCCCGTGCTCGCCTGAGATGGCCAAGCCAAAGGTCGTAATCACGCGCAAGCTCCCGGCAGCGGCGGAGGAGCGCGCGAGGAAACTGTTCGACGTCGAGCTGAATGCGAACGACGTGCCGCTCGATGCGGCGGCCCTCGCACGCGCGATGCGCGAGGTCGACGGACTGCTCCCGTGCGTCGCCGACAAGATCACGGCGGAGCTGCTCGCGACGCCGGGACGCAAGGCGAAGATCGTCGCGAACTATGGAGTCGGTTACAACAACATCGATGTCGTCGCCGCCAAGGCGAATGGCATCGTCGTGACGAACACCCCTGACGTGCTCACGGAAGACACCGCCGATCTCGCTCTCACCTTGATGTTGATGACTGCGCGACGCGCGGGTGAAGGAGAGCGCGAGCTGCGCGGCGGCAAGTGGACCGGGTGGCGTCCCACGCACATGCTCGCGACGCAGGTGAACGGCAAGACGCTCGGCCTCATCGGCATCGGCCGCATCGGACGCGCAGTGGCCCGGCGCGCGCATCTCGGCTTCGGGATGAAGATCATCTACCACGATCCGTATCCGCTCAGCGATGCCGGCGCGAACGCACTCGGCGCCGAGCGAAGGGAGAGCATCGAGGCCGTGCTGCGTGAGAGCGACTTCGTGTCGCTCCACTGCCCGGCGACGCCAGAGACCAGGCACTTGATGAATGCCGCACGCTTCGCGCAGATGAAGCAGGGATCGATTCTCATCAACACCGCGCGCGGGGATGTGGTGAACGAGCTCGATCTGATATCTGCGCTCGAGTCGGGGGCCATCGGCGGCGCAGGGCTCGACGTGTTCGAGAAGGAGCCCACAGTGCCGGCGAAGCTGATCGCGATGGAGAACGTCGTGCTGCTTCCGCACCTCGGGAGCGCGACGACCGAGACGCGCGTGGCGATGGGAATGCGCGCGATCGACAATCTCGAGGCCTTCTTCGGAGGCACGGCGCCGCGCGACCGCGTCGCCTGACCGAAGTGGCAACTCGCGCGCACTTCCGCGCACCGCCGGCGGTTCCGGTTGGGGCGACGGCGATGGAGCTACCGACGCCGGAGTCCGGCGCCGAGCGGCTGCTCGTGGAGATGCTGCGGCAGGTGGTGATGCTGCGCGCACCAGAGTCGGTTGCGGCGCTCGCGGGTGGGAGGCTCGGCGACGACAGCTCGGGTGAGTCGATCGCGCGCTCGCTGCAGACGGTGGGGCTCCTGTCGCAGATTCTCCCCATCGCCGAGCTGCACGACGCGATGGATGCGCGGCAGCGCGTGGAGCGCGAGCGAGGCTTCGATTCGCTGACGGGGACGTTCGCCAAGGTGATTGCCGACTGGAAGCAGCTCGGCGTTCCGGCGGACACCGTGCGCGAGATCCTCCGCACCTTCCGTGTGATCCCCACGATCACGGCGCATCCGACGGAAGCGAAGCGCGTGACCGTGCTCGAGAAGCTGCGCGGCATCTACGCGATACTCGTGAAGCTCGATGGCGCGCAGCTCACGCCACGCGACCGCGCGATGCTCGGCGAGGAGCTGCGGACGGAGCTCGATCTGCTGTGGATGACGGGAGAGCTCAAGCTCGAGAAGCCGACCGTCGCGCAGGAAGTCGCATGGGCGCTCCACTTCTTCGACACGACGTTGTTCTCGCTCGTGTGGCTGCTCCACGATTCGCTGACGCTGGCGCTCGCGGATGCATATCCGGGCGAGCACTTCGACTTGCCGAACTTCGTGCAGTTCGGCTCGTGGGTGGGCGGCGACCGCGATGGAAATCCGAACGTCACGAACGAGGTCACGCGACACGCGCTGCGCGAGTATCGCGCGAAGTGTCTGCATCGGTATCAGCGGAGAGTTGCCGAGCTGTCGCGTGCACTGAGCATATCGGAGCGATCGGCGAATTTTTCGCCGGAGTTCCGGAAGGCGCTGGCTTCGGCACTCGAGGCGAGCAACGACGGCGAGAAGCTTGCGTCGAGAAACCCCGGAGAGCTCTGCCGCCAGTGGCTGAGCGTCGTGCAGCGCCGCCTCGCGGCGACGGTGGACGAGAGCCATCGAAAGCGCGGCGGCGAGGGGCTGACGGCGCCGGCGTATGCATCGGCCGATGATCTGATCGCGGATCTCAAGACACTCGAGAAGGCGCTCATCGATGCGGAGTGCGGGGCGATCGCCCGGGCGACGGTAGTGCCGGTGCGGAGAGAGGTGGAGGCATTCCGCTTCTCGACCGTGCGGCTCGATCTGCGTCAGGGTTCGGGGTCGTTCAATGCGGCGGTGGAGGAGATTCGGGCGGCGCGCGGTGCGGTTGACGGAGTGTCGTGGGTGCGCGATGCGCTCGCACGTCCGCTCCAGCAGGGCGAGGGCGGAGTGACGACGCCCGCGGGCGAGGAGACGTTCGGAATGTTCGCGCTCGTGAAGGAGATGCGTGGGAGCATCGACCGGCGAGCGTTCGGGAGCCTGATCATCAGCAACACACAGAGCGCGGCGGACGTGCTCAACGTGTATCTGCTCGCGAAAGAGGCGGGGCTGTTTCACGATGCAGCGGGCGTCGAGAGCTGTACGCTGCCGATCGTGCCGCTGTTCGAGACGATCGAGGATCTGCGGCGCGCGCCGGCGATCATGCGCGAGCTGTTTTCGGTGCCCGTGGTGAAGCGGAGCGTGCGAGCGCAGGGCGGCGTGCAGGAAGTGATGATCGGCTATTCGGACTCGAACAAGGACGGCGGCTTTCTCACCTCGAACTGGGAGCTGTACCAGGCGCAGAAGAAGCTCGCTCGCACGGCGCAGGAGAGTGGCGTCGAGCTCTCGTTCTTCCATGGCCGCGGCGGCTCGGTGAGCCGAGGTGGCGCGCCGACACATCGGGCGATCGCTGCGCAGCCACCAGGGACGATTCGTGGGCGAATGCGCACGACGGAGCAGGGCGAGGTCGTCTCGTTCAAGTTCGGATACCAGAACGCGGCGCTGTACCAGCTCGAGCTCCTCGCGTCGAGCGTGCTGGAGTATTCGCTGCCGAGCGATGAGGCCGTGCCAGTACCCGGGCTCGAGGAGGCGATGGAGGCGTTGAGCGGCGCGGCGTACGCGGCGTATCGCGGACTCATTCAGCATTCGGGCTTGATCGAGTACTACACTGCGGCGACACCGCTCGAGGAGCTGCAGCTGCTGAACATTGGATCGCGCCCGGCGCGTCGTGGCGGGACGCGATCGCTGAGCGATTTGCGCGCGATCCCGTGGGTGTTCGCGTGGACGCAGAACAGGCATCTCGTGCCGGGATGGTACGGAGTGGGGAGCGCGCTCTCGTCGTTTCTCGCGGTGCGCGGCGAGAGGGGTGAGGCGATGCTGCGGCGGATGTTCGCCGAGACGCCGATCTTCCGCTTGATCATCGACGAGGTGGAGAAGACGCTGGCACAGGTCGACCTCTCGCTCGTGCGCGCCTATGCGGGGCTGGTGCCGAACGAGCTCGCGCGCGCGGGAGTGCTGGCGCTGATCGAGGCGGAGTACGAGCGCACGATGACGGCGGTGCTGCATCTCACGGGCGAGAAGGCGCTGGCCGAGCGCTTCCCGCAGTTCCGCAGGCGCATGACGAGGCGGCTCGGGATGCTCGAGCGCGCGCACTATCAGCAGATCGAGCTGCTGCGTCGCGTGCGCGGGCCGGCGGAGGGGAAGGCGGAACGGGAGGATGATCTGGCGGCGCTGCTGCTGTCGATCAACTGCATCGCGGCGGGATTCGGGACGACGGGGTAGCTCTGCATGCCGACCGGAGCAACAGCCTCTTGCGTTCACGCGGTTGGCATTGTATTTAACATATATGTTATTTAAGCAAAAAGTTAACTAGTCGATGCCCATCGACCACCTCAGCACCACCTTCGCCGCCCTCGCCGATCCCACGCGCCGCGCCATCCTTTCGCGGCTCGCGTCCGGTGAGACCACCGTCAACGAGCTCGCCAAGCCCTTCGATATCAGCTTGCCTGCCGTCTCCCGGCATCTCAAGGTGTTGGAGCATGCGGGCCTCATCTCTCGCGGACGCGACGCGCAATGGCGTCCCGCCAAGCTCGAGGCCGCGCCGCTCGAGAAAGCTTCCGGATGGATCGAGAAATACCGGCGGTTCTGGGACGACTCCTTCGATCGACTCGACGAATACATCGTAGAACTCCAGCGCCAGGAGAAGACGCATGCCAGCAAACACAAAAAGCGCCGCAAGCGCTAACCCCGACTCCAAGAACTTCGAGCTCACCATCACGCGTACCTTCAACGCGCCGCGCGATCTCGTCTGGAAGCTCTTTACCGAGCCCGAGCATCTGATGAACTGGATGGGGCCGCGTGGCTTCACGCCGATGAATTTCACGCAGGATGCACGCGTCGGCGGCAGCTGGCGCGGCATGCTCCACCCCGACAAAGACAATCCGCACACGCAGAAGGATCTCTGGCAGGGTGGTGTGTTCAGGGAGGTCACCCCGCCCGAACGCGTCTCCTACACCTTCGCGTGGGAGGAAGGCAGCGATGGAATGCCCGGCAAGGAGACACTCGTCACGCTCGACTTCGCCGATCTCGGTGAGAAGACAAGGTTGACCTTCACGCAGAGCGGCTTCACCTCGGAGAGCGAGCGCGATGGCCACGATGGCGGCTGGAACAGCGCTTTCGACAAGCTCGACGACTACGTCGCCACGCTCGACGAAGCCGAGTAGCGATTGAGCACAAGCGGCATCTCCGAATCACGACTCGCTCGCATGCACACCATCATGGCCGGCTACGTCGAGCGCGGTGAGATCCCCGGCGCGGTCACGCTCGTCGCCCGCCGCGGCGATGTCCACGTCGACGCCGTCGGCTCCCTGGCGCTCGGCGGCGCCGCGCCGATGGCGCGCGATTCGATCTTCCGCATCTCCTCCATGACCAAGCCGGTCACCGCAGTCGCCGCGATGATTCTCGTCGAGGAGTGCAAGCTCCGCCTCGACGAGCCAGCCGATGACCTTCTCCCCGAGCTCGTGAATCGACGCGTGCTCGTGCGCCTCGAGTCGGAGCTCGACGACACGGTACCCGCGAAGCGCGCGATCACCCTGCGCGATCTCCTCACTTCCCGCATGGGCTTCGGTATCGTCATGCGCGCGCCTGGCTCGACGCCGATTCAGCGCGCCACCGATGCGCTCGCGCTCGGGCAGGGGGCCCCGAATCCGATGGTCTGCCCGCCACCCGATGAATGGATGCGCCGCTTCGGAACACTCCCGCTGATGCATCAACCGGGCGAGCAGTGGATGTACAACACCAGCCTCGATGTGCTGGGCGTCCTCATCGCGCGCGCGTCCGGGATGTCGCTCCCGGATTTTCTGTCCGAGCGCGTGTTCGAGCCGCTGGGCATGTTCGACACGGCGTTCTTCGTTCCGAAAAACAAGCAGCACCGTTTTACCACTGCCTACATTCCGGACCCGGCCACCGGAACGCTCTCGCTGTTCGATGGCCCCACGGATGGGCAGTGGAGCTCGCCGCCGTCATTCCCCGCCGGCGCCGCGGGGCTCGTCTCCACCGTCGATGATCTCCTCGCACTCGGCGAGATGATGCTCGGCCACGGCGCACGCGGCGCCATGCGGATTCTCTCGCGCCCCACGGTCGAGCTGATGACGAACGATCATCTCACCGCTGAGCAGAAGCCACCGTGGGGCAGTCAGGGCAGCTACTTCGCGACGCACGGGTGGGGCTTCGGAATGTCCGTCGTCACGCAAACGAGCGACTATTTCGGCACCGTCGGAACCTTCGGATGGGATGGCGGATTGGGCACCAGCTGGTATTGCGATCCGCGCGAGGGGATGGTCAGAATTCTGATGACCCAGGCGATGTGGACCTCACCGGCCGGAACTCGGGTCTCCGCAGACTTCGCGACCACGGTGTATCAGGCAGTCGACGACTGATCCGCACGTGATTCGAGAGCACGTATACATGGCGCCGTTTGCACGTCCACCTATCTTTCGTCCCGTGTACGTCCATCTCCGCTCCGCCTCTTGACTGACATCGCCGCCCCGGCGCCGCAGGCCGCATCGGACGACAAAGCGCTCGCCGCGCGCCCCGCGCGCAAATACGACCGCTCGATCGTCGACGGTCCACTTGGCCCCGCGGTCTGGAAGCTCGCGTGGCCGACGATGCTCACCAACATCATCGGCGGGCTTCAGGGCATCATCGACCACATCCTGGTCGGCCATCTCGTCGGCTTCGTAGGCAACGCAGCGATCGGCGTCTCCTATCAGATCTTCATCATGGTCATCGTGTTCATCTCCTCGCTGTTCACGGGGATGAGCGTGCTCGTCTCGCGCTTCGCGGGCGCGGGAGAGGAGGCGAAGGTAAATCGCACGGTGTACCAGGCCTTCCTCACGGCGATCGGCCTCTCGCTCTTCGTGATGGCGCCCGTCGGTCTCTTCCTGGCATCGCCGCTGCTCGACATGGTGAACGCCGCGCCCGAGGTGAAGGTGCAGGCGCTCCCGTTCCTTCGCATCATGTTCACTTTCAGCACCGGGCTGCTCCTCTTCTTCATGCTGAGCGGCGCTCTCCGTTCCGCCGGCGACGCGCGCACGCCGATGATCCTCGGGCTGACGATGACCGCGCTCAACATCGTCTTCAACGTGGTGCTCATCCGCGGGCTTGGCCCGATTCCCGCCTACGGCACCACCGGCGCAGCGATGGGCACCGTCTCGGCAACCGGCATCATCGGGATCTACTCGCTCTACAAGCTGTGGAAGGGCGGATGGGTCGTGCAGTTCCCGCGCGGACTCGGCTGGGGTCCTGACTGGGCTGTCATCAAATCGCTGTTCAAATTCGGTCTCCCCACTGGCATCCAGGGGATCGCGATGAACGTCGGCGGTGTGCTGATGCTTTCGTTCATCGGCTCACTCGCGCAGAGCGCCGTCGCGCAGGCGGTGTTCACCGTCTCGTACTCGGAGCTCTTCTCGCTCATCACGTGGACGTCGATGGGACTCATGGGCGCATCGTCCGCCATGGCCGGACAGAACCTCGGCGCCGGCAAGCCCGAGCGCGCGATTCAGTCCGTACACATCGCGGCGCGCGTCGCCGTCATGAGCGCCGCCTTCATCGGCTTCTTCTTTTTCTTCTTCCCGCGCCAGCTCCTGGCCGTGTTCGGGATGCACGAGCCTGCAGTGATCGAGCTCGGCACGCAGCTGCTACGGGTGCTCAGCTTCTCGGGGTTGTTCATCTCGGTCGCGCTCACCTACACCGGAGCGCTGCAGGGAACCGGCGACACCAAGAGCCCGCTCTACATCTCGATCGTCTCGCAGGTGATCATCCCGCTCGGCATCTGCTTCACGATTCGCCACACGGGGACGCTACAGCCGATTCACATCTGGATCGCGATCCTGATCGGCCACGCGACTCGATGCCTGCTCAGCGTGTGGCGCTTCAATCAGGGCAAGTGGCGCGGCATCCACGTGGACATCGCGCCGGCGAAGAGCTAAACCAGCTTCTCCCTCACCCGCGCCGCCGCCGGGATCTGCTTCTCGTATTCCACCGCCGCCGCCGTGCGGTTGTTCACGCCCAGCTTCTGAAAAAGATTCTGCGTGTGGAACTTCACCGTGCTCGCGCTCACGCCGAGCTGCGTCGCGATCACGCCGTTGGAGAGTCCCGCCGCGAGTAGCGCCCACACCTCGCGCTCGCGGTCGCTCAGCGACCCCGGCCCCACGATCGCGCGCTCGTTCGACTTCCGCATCCATCGCCGCGCAGCCTGCGGGAAGACGAGAACGCCAGAGTGCACCGCGCGCAGCGCATCCACCGTGCGTGCGGGCGCATCGGTCTTGAGCGCGATGCCGTCCGCCTGATGCTCGAGCGCCGCGCGCATCGATTCACCGTCGCCATACGCGGTGAGCACCAGCACGCGAATCGTGATCTGCTCGGCGCGCAGCTTCTTGAGCACTTCATAGCCGTTCGTCGTGCCGAGCTCGAGATCGAGCACGACCACGTCGGGGCGGTGCAGACGCACGAGTTCCGGCACGCGCTCACCCTCTGTGGTCGTCGCGACGACCTGTATGTCGCGCTCCGCGTCCATCATCGCCCGCAGTCCTTCGAGAACGAGCGGATGGTCGTCGACGAGCATCACACGAATCATGGCGCCATCACCGGGCATTGGTCATTGGATGGGGAACCGGACTTCGACGCTCGTACCGTCTGCACCCGAGTCGATTTCTAGAGTACCGTTCATGATCTCAACCCGGTCGCGCATCCCGCGCAAACCGAAATGTCCGCCCGTCACGCCGACGTCGTTCTCGCTCTCGAGAATTCCGGCAACATCGAAGCCGTGCCCATCATCGCGCACTTCGAGCACGAGCTCCTTACCTTCGACCACCAGCCGCACCGAATGTTCCGATGCCTGCGCGTGCCGCGTCGCGTTCGCGAGCGCTTCCTGCAGAATCCGGTAGATCGCGATCTTCAGCGACACCGATACTTCGGGGATGTCATCGCCGAGCTCGAGGTCGACGGTGTTTCCCGTGATCGACTCGTGCTGCACGACCAGTCCCTCGATGATCGCCCCCACCGCACGCCGCTCGAATTCCGGCGGCCTGAACGCGCCGATGAAGCTTCGAATCTCACCGAGCGCGCGCTCGAGCGCGGCCGCCACACGCCGCAAGCCGATCGATGCTTCGCCTGCCTGCAGCTCAGGACGCATGCGCAGGAGATGCACCTGCGACAGCGCGCTGAAGATGTCCTGCACCGGCCCATCGTGAATGTCGAGCACCACCTGCTGCAAATCCCGCTCTGCCGCCTGCAACAGCCCATGCGCCGCAGTCCGGTCCGATTTGTCATGGCCGGACTCGCGCTTCGATGTCGAGCGCGAAAAAAGCCTGGCGGCGCGACCCCTCAACGGCTTCCTGCGCCCGCGTGCGATGTGCTCGCGACGGCCGAGCCGAGCTCGGAGTACGCGGTCTCGGTGAGCTCCTTGAACGGCAGCGCGCGATACGAGATTCGTCCATCCGGGGCGAGCACGAACGCGACGCGTGTGTCGTAGTGATTCTTCTCATCGATCACGCCATACGCCTTGCCGATGATGCCGGCCGAGTCGCTGACGAAGACCATCGGGAAGTTTGCGTCGCGTGCCCACGACTGCTGCATGGTGTCCGCGTCGGTGCTGATCGACACAACGACGATCCCCTTGCCGCCCGCGAAGAGCGTCGCGTAGCGATCACGGTACGACTCCATCTGCACCGTGCATCCCTTCGTGCGCGATCTCGGGAAGAAGGCGAGCACCACCGTCTTGCCGCGAAGGTCGGTGAGGTGCAACGGGTTCTTGAGGAGCCCGTAGCGCGTCGAGGCCGGCGCCGTGAAATCGGGCGCCTGCTGGCCGACGTTGGGGATGTTGGCCGGATTCGGATCCTGCGCGCGCGAGGCCGCTGGAATCACTGCCAACGCAGCGGCGGCAGCGAGGATGCGCCGCATACTGATGAACGAAAACATTGTCGGGCTCCGAGGCGGGTACCTCGCAAGATGAAACTACGCAGGGGGGTGCGCAACAGTACTTTCGGGCAGGCAGCGGGTTGATTCGCGGCGCCCATTCCGTGAGGCTATGTACGTGAGATATCGCATGCTTTCAGCGACGATTCCGCTGATCTTCCTTGCCGCCTGCGGCTCCGCACGAACGAGTGCGAGCGCGCCACTCGCGAGCCAGAGCACGGGCGATGCGGTCGCCAATCGCTTCGTCGACTCGGTGCTCGCGACACTCAGCATCGAGGAGAAGGTCGGACAGCTGACGATGTCGCCGGCAGAGGGGCTCCAGACAGGGCCAACCGTTCCTCGAGGGAGCTCGGCGCAGGTGCGCGCCGGACTTCTCGGATCCGTTATCGGCGTGCAGGGCGCGGAGCGCACGCGCACCATGCAGCGTATCGCGGTCGAAGAATCGCCGCATAAGATTCCGCTCCTCTTCTCGCTCGACGTGATCCACGGCTTTCGCACGGTGTTCCCGGTGCCGCTGGCGGAGGCCGCGAGCTTCGATCCCGAGCTCGCGCAAGCCAACGCGCGCATCGCGGCGATGGAGGCCACCGCGAACGGGATCACCTGGAACTACGCGCCGATGGTCGACATCGCGCGCGATTCGCGCTGGGGCCGGATCGTCGAGAGCTCGGGCGAGGATCCCTACCTCGGCAGTATCATGGCAGCAGCGCGCGTGCGCGGCTTCCAGGGCACGCGCCTCTCCGACGCCTCATCGCTGCTCGCGACGGCAAAGCACTTCGCCGCGTACGGCGCGGTGGAGAGCGGACGAGACTACGCGAACGCAGAGCTGAGCGAGCGCTCCTTCTACGAGATCTATCTGCCGCCGTTTCAGAGCGCGATCGATGCGGGCGCCGGCTCGGTGATGGCGTCGTTCAGCTCGATCAACGGCTCGCCGCCACACGCGAGCGCCTGGCTCCTTCGCAACGTGCTCAGAAAGCAGATGCACTTCGACGGTCTCGTCGTGAGCGACTGGGCCGGAATCGTCGAGCTCGTGCCGCACGGCGTTGCGCGCGACACCGCGGACGCGGGCACGATCGCGCTGCGCGCCGGCGTCGAGGTCGACATGGCTGACGGCGTCTATCCCGCGAGCCTCGCGCGATTGGCGCGCACCGATGCGGCCGCGCGCGCGGAGGTCGACGAGGCGGTGCGGCACGTACTGCTCGCCAAGTACAAGCTTGGCCTGTTCACGAATCCCTACCACGGCGCCAACGAAGCCACCGCCGCTCGCGTCACCCTTTCGGCCGAGCATCTGGCGAGCGCGCGTGTGGCCGCGCGCGAGTCGATGGTGCTGCTCAAGAACGACGGAGCGACGCTGCCGCTGTCGCGAAGCATCGGCACGCTCGCGGTGATCGGCGCGCTCGCCGCCGACGACACGAGCGCGATGGGCCCGTGGTCGGTGAGCGGTCATCCCGGCGAGTCGGCGACGGTGCTCGCCGGGCTCGCGCGCGCAAATCTATCGATGAAGGTTCGCTTCGCCGCGGGCGCACTCCCGGCGGGCCAGGACACGAGCGGCGTCGCGGCGGCCGTGGCGCTCGCGCGCGACGCAGATGCAGTGGTCCTCGTGCTTGGCGAGAGCGGCAATCGCACCGGCGAGGCGGAGAGCAGGGCGGCGCTCGAGCTTCCGCCGGCGCAGCTCGAGCTCGCGAAGCGCGTGGCACGTGCGGCGAGCGGGAAGCCGCTCGTCGCGCTTCTCATGAATGGACGCGCGCTCGCGATTCCGTGGCTCGCCGACAGCGTGCCCGCGATCCTCGAGACGTGGTACCTCGGCACGACGCACGGCGACGCGATCGCCGATGTGCTCTTCGGGGCGTATGCGCCGAGCGGAAAGCTGCCGATCACCTTCCCGCGCGCAACGGGACAGATGCCGATCTACTACGCGCATCGGAACACAGGGCGCCCGTTCGATCCGAAGGACAAGTACACGACGCGGTACAACGACCTCGCGCTCACACCGCTTTTCCCGTTCGGCCATGGGCTGAGCTACACGACCTTCGCCTATGGCGATGTTCGCGTAGCGAAGAGCACGATGCGCGCGAGCGATTCGGTTGCCGTGTCGGTCGCGGTGACGAACACGGGGAAGCGCGATGGTGATGAGGTGGTGCAGCTGTACCTGCGCGACGATGTCGCGAGCGTCGCGAGGCCCGTCAGGCAGCTGGTGCGCTTCAGGCGCGTGCATCTCGCGGCCGGGGCGAGCGAAACCGTGTCGTTCACCCTCGGCGCGGGCGATCTTGCGTTCTATGATCTCGGAATGAGACGGATAGTCGAGCCAGGCACGTTCACGCTGTTCGCGGGCACGAGCTCGGATGCCACGCGCGAGGCGAGCTTTACCGTGATCGGAGACACGCTGGGGATGTCGCCGGCGCCGCCGCGAATGCGCTGAGAGGTCGAGCGGCGGTCGGCGATTGGGTGCTTGCCAAGGGGAGTTCGCCCCACATACGAGCGCTCACCATCGACCAACATTAGTTTTTTGTAATAAAGCTTCGATGCGCACGGGGTGTCGATGCTCGGTGAGGCGGCGCCAGCGGGATGAGTTGGAGCATTACTGCGCGAATGTAGTGTGAAATTGGCTAGTAGCGGTGTATCATGAGAGGGGCACCAGCGCGACGCGGAAATCACGGCGCCCATTCTCATACAATGTGATCGAGATGGTGCGCGTATTCACTGTACGGCCTCGCAACCTGTGGACGTCCGCTGCGATGATCATTGCTGTGGGCGCCGCGGGCGCCTGCGGGTCGCGAGATGCGAACGGGCCCATCGCTCTCACGTCGATCGTCGTCACGCCGAACCCCCAACTCCTGAGCGTCGGTGAAACGGGAACCTTCACCGCGACGGGAAGTAACGACCTCGGCGCTCCAGTGGACTTCACGGCCGTCTGGTCCGTCAATAACGGCGGCGGGACGATAAACGCGTCCACCGGGATGTTCACCGCCGGAACGGACACCGGTGTCTTCACCAACACCGTCAAGGCGGCGAACGGCTCGGTCTTCGGCGAAGCGACGGTCATCGTCACTTCTGACACCTCGCTTCTGAGGCCGGGGCTGTTGAGAAGCGCGGCGGCGAACGGAATCATGGCGGGGCAGTCGTTCACTTGCGTCACGGAAGGAACGATCAACGCTAACATCGCGATCAGCCCGGGAAGCACGGTGACCGGATTTCCGCCGTGCGTGATCACGGGGGTGAAGCACCTCGCCGACGCGATTGCGCTGCGCGCGCAGAACGATCTCACGGCAGCCTACGACTCGCTGATGGGCCTCCCCTGTCCGGGTGCCAATCTCATCACCGCGGACATTGGCGCGACGACCAAGGCCCCGGGCGTTTACTGCTCGACCTCCAGCATCGGAGTCACGGGAACGCTGACGCTCGACGCTGGAAACGATTCGTTGGCGACGTTCGTGTTCCAGGCGCCGAGCACGTTGACCACCGCCGGGAACGTCGTGCTGATCAACGGTGCAAAAGCGAGGAACGTATACTGGGTCGTCGGATCATCAGCGACGCTCGGTACGGGCTCGCAGTGGAAGGGCAACGTCATTGCTCTCACCAGCATCACGATGGTGGACAATGCGAACCTGATCGGTCGCGCACTCGCTCGAAACGGCTCGGTCGAGCTCGGAACGAACAACACGATCACGCTGCCGTAGCTCAGCTGCCCGTCGCGCGACGGTTTGCCGTCACGCCCTCGAGCTGATCACCGTCACCGGCGTCGCTACGCGAAGGGCGCCGGGAATGCACGCGATCTCGATCGTCGCCGATGTCGCCTGGTTGTACTCCCCGTCGGTTTCGTACGCGGGGGGCGCTGCGAACTTCAGGGTGAACACGCTCGCCTGCTCTGCCAGCACGAGCGGATTGCGCACGTGCTTCCCGCTCGGCGCCGAGGCCAGCATCGAAATGCGCGTCCACGGCGGCGCATCGAGAATCGAGATCGCGTCGAGCAGGCCGTCGTTGATGCGCGCGTCGGGCGCGATCTGGAACATGCCGCCGAAGTTGCGCCCGTTCGCAATTATCAGCATGAGGTGCGCACGCGCGCCGCGCGCGACGGCGGCAGTGGTGATGTCGATCGACATCCCGTCGAACTTGAAGAGCTGTCGAAGCGCGGCGCCCAGGTAGAGAAGATCGCCCGTCAACAGCGGAATGTTCTCGAGATCGTCGAGGACGGCTATATCGAAGCCGAAGCCCGTCACGTTGAGGAAGTAGCGATCCTCGATGCGGCCGACGTCGACGAGCATCTCGGGTCCCTCGACCGCGAGCTTCGCCGTCGCGGCGAGGTCGCGCGCGGGGGCGCCGACGGTCTTCGCGAAGTCGTTGCCGGTGCCGGCGGCGAGGAGCACGAGCTTGCAGTCGGCGCCGGATGAAAGAATCGCGTTCGCTGCGTTGCTCCACGTGCCGTCGCCGCCGCACGCGACGATCGTCGTCGCTCCGTCGTGCAACGCAAGCGCCGCGAGACGTCTTTCGTCGCCCGGGCGCTCGGTGAGTCGCACATCGGTGATGCCGACGGCGGCGAAAGTGCTACGTATGTCGGGGAGTAAACGCGAACCCCGCCCTCTTCCGGAGGCGGGGTTCACGATCACCGTGACGCGGTCGGTCATCGACGCGCGTAGGAGGCCAGTGTCTGCAGCGGATGGAAGGTCTGAAGTCCGTTCTTCATCCACAGCTCGCGGAAGGGAGTGAAATCCACGTCCCAGTCCTCGAGCAGCCCCGTCATCGCCTGCGAGTGGATCGTGATGCCGCCGCGCTCCTCTTCGTTCTCGGAGAACTGGCCGGCCATCATGATCGTGGAGGTGTAGGCGCCCTCCTCATCGTTCATGAACGCCTGGTAGCGGTGATCGACGTTCGACCACTCGTGCTCCGTCACGCGCATGTCGACGATCGGCTCGCCGCGATCCGTCGCGTGGATCGTGATGTGCCCGTCGCCACGTTCCCACGTGAGCGAGATGTCCTGCATGTAGTGCGGCAGGTGCCAGCGCTCGATCGCGTGCTCACGCGACTCGCGCGTCGTCGTCGCAAGACGGAACGGATAGAAGGCGGAGCGCGGCATCGGCACGCCCGGCTCGACGCGTGGCGACACGAGAATCGAGAGAATCAGCTCGCCGTAGTCGCCGACCGGGCTGTCGTGAAAGTCGAACGCCATGACCGAGAGCACACTCGAGCCGTGATGCGGCTCGATCGGCTGCAGCTCCGGCGGCAGGATCGCGCGCGCGTTCTCCGTCGGGAACTCGAAGAAGCCGCCGATCGCATCACGAAAGTGGTACTGCACCATGCCGTCTGTTTTGCTCATACGAGTATTCCCTCTTCACGAAGTACGCGGGCGATGATCGATACGCCAGCGTCGAGCTGTTCGATTGTGTGCGATGATGATACAGAAACCCGGAAGCGCGACCGGTGCTTGGCGACCGCAGGAAAGATGATCGGCTGCAGATAGATTCCCGCCTTGAGCAGCTTGTGTCCGAGCTCGAAGACGCGGCGATCGTTGCGGACCATGATCGGAATGATCTGCGACGAGGAGTCCCCGACATCGACGCCCTCCTCCTCGAGGCGCGCGCGCATGTGCGCGACGTTCGACCACAGCCTGGTGCGCAGCTCCGGCTCGGCCGTCGCGAGATCCAGCGCCGCAAGCACGCCTGCCGCGATCACTGGTGAGAGCGCACAGGAGAAGACGCGCGACCGCGCGAATCCCTTGAGATAGTTGTACAGATTCTGCGAGCCACCGACGTAGCCGCCCTGTCCCCCCAGCGCCTTGGAGAAGGTGCCGATGTGAATGTCGACTTCATCCTCGAGCCCGAACTGCTCGGCGACGCCGCGGCCGTTGGCGCCGTAGACGAACGCCGAGTGTGCTTCGTCGAGCAGGATGCGCGCGCCGTACTTCTTGGCGACGGCAACGAGATCGGGAAGCGGGCAGACGTCGCCGTCCATCGAGTACACGCCCTCGATCGCGACGAGCTTCTTCCCCGTCGTCTGCTTGAGCTTCTTCTCGAGATCCGCGGGGTTGTTGTGGCGGAAGAAGCGCACGTTCGCCTTCGAGAGAATCGCGCCGTCGACGATGCTCGCGTGCGCGTTCTGATCGGCGATGACCCAGTCGCCCGGACGCATGAGCGCCGAGATCATACCGACGTTCGTGCTGTAGCCGGTGGGGAAGACCATCACGGCTTCCTTCTTCTTGAACTTCGCGAGCGCTTCCTCGAGCTGGCAGTGGATGTCCATCGTGCCGCTCAGAATCGGAGAGCCCGCCGCGCCGAGTCCGTACTTCTCGATTGCCGCCTTTCCAGCCTCGATGACTTCGCGGCGGTACGAGAGGCCGAGATAGTTGTAAGAGGATAGATTTATGAGCTTGACGTGCTCATGGTGCAGCCCTTCGGTCAGGTCGACGGTTCCGCTGGGCGGCGTCGACATGGCCTGCGCGAAGAGATAATAACCCTCCGGAACGGCCTGGTTATACCACTCGTTGTAAGGCTCGAGAATCGAAAACGGGTCGTCGCTCGACGAGTAGAA